>JAGHYK010000063.1 GCA_017743695.1 Chloroflexota bacterium | reverse complement strand
TGCGGCGGCGCAGTCTCTGCCCGATATTGGCATCCTGGGAAATTCCGCCCGGTTGCTCAGGCAGAAATGAACCTGATTCCGAAAACACAGACAAAAGGTTACTTCGTCGGCGCCGCCCCGCAGTAGGGACAGTTCTGCCAGTCGGCCTGCACCGCCTTGCCGCAGTTCGGGCAGGCGCGGCTGCTTACACGAGCGCCCAGTGCGCTTCCATGCTTTCCTCTTGCAAGGCACGCTTGAACCGCTGAAGCGACTGGCGGTACAGAAAACAGCCGCTCGTTTCCATCCTGTCCCGCGCCCGGGCAAGCGACTCTTCCGCCCGCGCCTGGTCCTTCCGCCGCCATGCCAGCCAGCCGCTGATCAGCCAGAATTCGATGCAGGCAGCGGGCGATTCATCCGCCGGCAAATGAGCCAGGGTATATTCAGCGGCCTCCATCTCGCCGGCTGCCAGTTGGACGAAGGCGAGGTGACGCAGGAGCTCGGCATGTAGGGAGGTTTCTTCCTGAACGGCGGGCAGGTGCAGCGCGCGTTCCAGGCTGGCGTGGGCGGCTGGCACGTCTTTCTGCGCCAGTTGGATTTGCGCCAGCGTATCCAGCGCCGAACCCAGCAGGCGCGGGGATTGCAGATGTTCCGCCTGGCGCACCATCTCTTGCGTCAGGGCATGGGCTTCGGCAAGGCGTCCCTGGGCAAGCAGAATGCTGGCGCGCGTGTTGTTCAGATTAGCCATCCCAACCTGGTCTTGCCATTTTTCCCGCAAAGCGTAGGACTCTTCAATCTCTGCCAGGGCGCTCTCGAACTCGCCGCAAAGATGATGCAAGACGGCCATGTTGCTCAATATGCGCGCCGCCAGCACGTCATCGGCATAATCCCGCGCCCCCAGCAAAGCCCGCTGATAGTGCTCCAGCGAGGCGGCGAAATTGCCCTCCTGATACAAAACAATCCCCAGGTTGGTGTAGGCGCGATATTCCACGCTTTTGAGTCCCGCCAGACGCCCGTTGTAAGCCGCGCTCTCCCAATGCCTGCGCGCCATGCGGCGGTCGCCGTGCAGGGCGGCCAGCGTACCAAGCATCAGGTAAACCTGCGCCTGCAGCCGCGCCGCCTCGGAGAGCGGAAGGGGGAGACGCCGTGCAAGCATCAGGGCGCGTTTGGCTGCCGCCGCGGCGCGGTCGAAGGAGGAGAGTGCTAGGTGAGCCTGACATTCCAACGCTGCGAGTTGAGCGCGCAACAGCGGGTATTGTTTCATCGGCAGACCGCGCGCCGCCGAAGCGCACAAGGACAGCGCCTCCGCAGACTGTTGACGAAGGAGCAGGGTCTGCGCCAGACGAACGATAAGATGAGCGCGCACAGCCCGCTCGCCGCTTAATTCCAGCGCCTGACGGTAACTTTCTTCTGCCTCGACCAGGCGGTTGGCGCGCCTCAACAGGTCGCCGCGCAGGCCCAACAGGGCGCGCGCCCGTTCCCGGTCCGAGACGCGCTCCGCCTGTTGCAGCAACTTCTCCAGCAAGGGGAGGGCGAGGTCGGTCTGCGCCAGCTCAATCAAGGTCTCCACCCCATCTACCAGCAGGTCTGCGGCATGTTCAAACTCGTGCGCCAGCGCATATTGCGAGGCGGCTTGCAAAATTTCGTCGGGGTCGGCAGCGAGGAACTCCGCCAGGTGATGATGAAGGCTGCGCAGCCGCGCCGGGTCGCTTTCGAGCGTATGGTAGACGTAGGCGCGCAGCAGCGGATGCAGCCGGGCCGAGGCAGGGTGTTCGATCAATTGTCTGCGCTGCAATTCGGCCAGGGCTGCTTTCCACACCCGCGCGTTCCCACCGATGAGCGCTTCACTGCGCGCGATCAATCCCTGGGCGGACAAATTGAGCGGCGTCGGAAGTAGAGAGAGGCATTCCACCATGCGCCGCGCCGGCGCGGAGAGGGAATCCAGCATCGCCTCGAAAAGCGATTCTCCTGCTTGCGGGGCGCGCGCTGCGTTCGAGAGCCAGTTTGAGGCGTCCTCTTGGTGGTCGCGCAAATAAGCGCCGAGCAAACGCAAAAGCATGGGGTTGCCTTCCGTCTGAAGCGCCACCTGTTCCATTTGCGCTGCGGGCAACGAGACCCCCAGCCGTGCCAGCAGGCGCATGGATTCATCGATTTCCAATCCTTTGAGGGGAACAGGCGTGAATTCTGAAAGCGCAAGCGCCTCGCGGCTGGTCAGGAGAACGCGCACCCGACTGGTGACCGCCAGGTGGCGCAGAGCAGAGAGCAGCGCTGTGTCGCCTGCCACCAGGTTGAGGCGGTCGAAACACAACAGGCAGTCCTGCCCGCTCAGCGCCCGGCTCAACAACGCCAGACGTTCCGCCAGGGGCAAAGGCAAGACGGATGGTTCGCGCCGTGTGAGCAGGGGCAGAGCCGTTTCCACGCCCAGGGTGAGTGTGAACAAAGCCAGTTGACGCACGATGCTTTCGAGAGAAGTGGTTACCCCCTCTGTGAAGGTCAGCCAGAAAACGGGAGAAGTGCGGGCAGTTTCGGCTGCCAGCGCCGCCGCCAGAGTAGTTTTGCCGGCGCCGGGCAGACCGTAGAGCAGGATGCGCCGCTCATGAGCAAGGTGCTGGCGCAGGCGGGTCAGCGCACGAGGCGGCTCCCAATCCGCCGGCAGCGGCGGGATGGACTCGATTGTCCCGCTGACCTCGATAGTTTCTTCCTCCAGAGTAGTCGCCCCCTCGCTCCGGCGGGGTTCATCTGCTCTGGCCAGCGTCAGCAGACGCGCCGCGAGTTCATCATCCTCTTCCAGGCCAAGGGCGGGCAGGAAGAGTGCGGCGACAGTGGTCAGATCAGGGCGGCGTTGGTTGTTCTCCAGGCGGGAGATATGGGCTTCGCTATACCCTACCGCCAGCCCCAGTTCGGCTTGAGTCAGGTGGGCGCGGCGGCGCAGGAATTTCAGCAGAGCGCCGAAGTCGGAAAAAGAAGTCTCCATTTTTGGCAAGAAAAGTCATATTTTGCAAGGCCGCATTTGCTATATTCTGGTTATGAAAAAAATTATAGCACGTATTCGTCGTCATTTGATGATAGATACAATCATGGAAGTTACGGTCATTGAAGACACGGAAACTCACACTCCTGTCCTTTTGCTCAGGCGCCCGGCGCGCAATGCACTTTACAAAGGGAGGCGCAGGCGAAAATCCCGGCAGGAGGATTCCCTTATGCAAGATGATCCAGTAACCGACGCGAAGAAATAAAGATTCGGAGGAACGCATGAACACCCGAAAGAATGTCACCCTTTGGCTGGCTTTGTTTGTCCTGGTCTCTCTCGCTTGCGGTTGGATAAACGGCGTCAGCCCCTTGTCCGGCAATCCGCCGGCCGGCTCGAACGCCACACAACCGCCGGCGATGAACATACCGCCGGCCGGCGATCTGAGCGGGACGGAGATGCTGGAAATCGAACGCGTCTCATTTGCTGCCTATCCCTGGCGGATGAAGGAGAGTGTCCTGGTCAAAGACACGCAACAAACCGTGACAGGGCTCGTCGAGGCGCAGTCCGCCACGCGCGTTCATGTCCAGAGCACACAAGATATCAATGGTAACGAGGTGACCATTGACACCATCCTGATCGACGCGACGCTCTACATGAAAGGCACGGGCGGGCCTGCCGAATACTATCAGCAATTCGGCGCGGTCGAAGGGCAATGGATGCAGGTGCCGCCGGATCACCCGCTGGCAGCGTATGCGGAACTGGCGCGCCTGGCGGCCGATCCGCAAAAACTGGTCGAGACCCTGGCCAAAGACTTCGCCGCTCTGCTCAACCAGAGCGACATGGATCAAAAACTGATCAAAGCCATCGGCTCAGAGTCGGTGAACGGCGTATCTACCAGCGTGTATGAATACAAAGGGAAAGTCGCTACCTATCGCTGGTGGGTGGGCGGCGATCGGCGCCTCTACAAATTGAGCTCGGACGGGGCGCTGAACGCGACGACGATTCTCGTCGAGTACGATCCGTCCATCAATATCCAGCCGCCGATTCCAT
The DNA here is from genome assembly GCA_017743695.1 of Chloroflexota bacterium. Taxonomy (GTDB): domain Bacteria; phylum Chloroflexota; class Anaerolineae; order Anaerolineales; family Villigracilaceae; genus 630D-37. The sequence goes on along the minus strand of JAGHYK010000063.1, from coordinate 8,727 downwards.
GATTTGCTGTAAAAGGAGAAAAGAACATGAAAATCAAGAAGTATTCTGTTGTGCTTTTCGCTCTGTTTGCGCTCCTCTCCCTTGCCTGCGGGTTGCTGGATACAGTGGTCAACAAGGCTGTGGGCAGCAACGAGAATTTCACCAGGACGACCAGCCTGTGGAGCGACGTTCCCCAGATGGACGGGCTGAAGCCTTCCGAGCTGGACTCCATGCCGCCGTTTATCAAACTGGCGCTGCGCGTCATTTTGGGAAATCTTGGCAAACTCAACCCGCAGGGCCAGGATCAGACAACCGGCAACATTGACTGGGTCGTCTTCGCCACCGACAAAACGCCCGATGATGTCAGCGGTTTTTACACCAACGAACGGATGGTCGCAAGCGGCTGGGATGATGCCGGTCAGAATTCAACCTGTGTGAGCGGGAGCGAGAGCGGTTATTCTCAAATCGGCGTCTTCTGCGTCTTCGTCAAACAAAAGGAGAACACTCAACTCGTCCTCGTGGCCGCGCGGGATGAACAAAGCGGGCAGACCAATGTCTTTTTCCTGCGCCTGCAGACATTGGTCACGCCCACTCCATGAGCGAGGGAATCATGAACAAGAACCGCGTTTTTCAAATCCTTTCCCTCTTCATTGCCCTGAGCGTCTCCCTGGCTTGCGGAATCGGGGGCGCCGCCTCCACGCCCAGGCAGCCGACTATCCCCCTCGCGCCGATTTCCCTGGGGAATGACCTCACACAAATTGACGTCTGCAAACTCATTCCGCGGGAAGATATTGAGGCGGTAATGGGCGCCAAACTGCGCGCCGCGCCCACGCCCACGGTCCATGACGAAATCGCTGGCGAGAGCGGATGCTCGTATGAGAGCACCCCGGACTCGGATGGAAACGCCCGCTTCGGTTACGTGGTTTTTACTCCCGTCGAGGCATACAACAGCCAGCCGCTCTATCAGAACGTGCAGGTGAGTGGACTGGGTCAGGAGGCCTATTTCAACAATGGCGCAGCGGCGCGCGAACTGTGGGTCAAAGTCAACGACAACGTGGCTTTCGTCGTGGGCTTTGGCGATGTCCCCAATGAAGACGGGTGCAAAGCCATTGCCCAATTGATCCTCGCCGCGCTCAAGTGAGCATCTACCGTGTATTGTCGAGATAATCAGGAGGTAGAGATGATAACGAAAAGGACATGTACTCTAATGCTATTACTGGCTGCGGTGGCTTTATCCTGTAATCTTCCGGCTGCTATCAGCACGCCTACCGGAGCGCCCGCGCCGCCAACGGCGACGCTCGTGCTGCCCCCTGCCACGCTTCCCCAGCCAGCCGCCTCGACCAGCGCGCCGGTCAGCCATCTTCAGAGTCCCCCTCTTGCGGCCGGCAGTGGGGCGGTTTTCTATGATGTAGATTCCGCCGGCACCGCTGCCGAGAAGCGCGCCCCCTATGGTGATGCCTACGATCTTAACTTGCTGGAGCGTCCTTTTTCCCAGGATATGAGCTATCTTCCCAACCTGGATATCAGGACCTTTCGACTGAGTCAGGACGGAACCTGGTATTTCGTCTCCATCAAGACCATCGGAAGCGACCCGAATGCGCTGCCAGAAATACACTACGCAGTCGAACTGGATGTGAATAAGGATGGTTTCGGCGACTTTATCATCGTGGCGCAGCCGCCCTACACCACCGACTGGACGACCCAAAATGTGCGCGTTTTTGCCGATACAAACCACAACACCAGCGGACTTTCGCCCCGCAGATCCGATGCGCCTTTTGATGCCGATGGTTACGAAACGTTGATCTTCGATGGCGCGCAGGGAGTGGGCGATGACCCCGATCTCGCCTGGGTGCGCCTGGCAAACAACGAAGAAGCCACCATCCAGTTTGCCTTCAAGAAGTCATGGGCTGGCCCGGTTTTCATGTTTGGCGTGCTGGCGGATGCGGGCTTGAAAGACGTTTCCAAACTCGATTACGTGGACCGTTTCACCGAGGAGCAGGCCGGCTCGCCGGTTCGCAGCAATCCGAATTACCCGCTGAAGGCATTGTACGCTGTAGACAACACCTGCCGCCAGGCCGTAGGCTTCGTCCCCAGCGGTTACGAGCCGATGCTTTGTCCAAAGATCGTTCCACCCACCCAAAGCATCAGCCAAACCGAACCGCCCAACCAATGCGCCGACATACAGCCATCCGATTGTAGCGGTCTTACCCCCTATTTCTGGCCCTATCCGCACTGCGCCTGTTCTTCCGTGCCATATACGGGTCCATAGTTCTGGAATCGAGCAAAAGTGGCAGAAAGAGGTGAGTCTGGATTAGTGCAGAATTTCCCATATCCCTGTAGTTGTGCCAGGATGTCGAGGCTGGTAATGTTAGCAAAACGTAACTGTTCAGTCTTGCATCCAAACTGTTGTGCTTGTCATTGTGAGGAGCGTTCTTTGCGACGAAGAAATCCCCAGGCGGTGAATTTAGCCTGATAAACGGGAGATTGCTTCGCCAGAAAGCGGCTCGCAATGACATGGCTGAGTAATTACAGCAAAACTTCATTTTCGGATTTCGGAGAGAAACCATGAAACAGCTCTATCGTCTTTTTGCCGCCCTGCTGGCAGTCGCCTTGTTCGGCTCGTTCTTGCCCGCACGGACGGCCCGCGCCGCCGGTATCTTATACGCCGCGCCGAGCGCCATGGGCAGCGGCAACTGTGCCAGTTGGGCCAACGCCTGCACTCTGCGAACGGCGCTGACCAATGCCACGAGCGGCGACCAGATCTGGGTCAAGAAGGGTGTCCACTATCCCGGCGCGAGTCGCACCGATACTTTCACCCTGAAGAATGGCGTCGCTCTCTACGGCGGCTTTGCCGGCACCGAGACACTGCTCACCCAGCGGAACTGGCAGGTCAACAAAACCATCCTCAGCGGCGACATTGATCACAATGACACCGACACCAACAGCAACGGTATTATCGAACCGGGACTGGGCGATAGCATCAACGGCAACAACGCCTACCACGTTGTCAGAGACACCGGGACGGACAACACTGCCGTGTTGGATGGCTTTGTCATCACTGCCGGTCAGGCCAATGGCTCCCTCTCACCGAATAATGTTGGCGGCGGGATGAAAAACCATGGCTACCCCACCCTGCGCAACCTGATCTTGAGCGGCAATTTCGCTATTGATGCCGGCGGCGGGATGTACAACTCCTCCCACCCGGCACTGACCAACGTCACCTTCAGTGGCAACTCCGCCCAAAACGGCGGTGGGATGCACAACATCACCTACTCCGCCTACCCGGCGCTGACAAACGTTGTCTTCAGCCACAACTCTGCCAAAAACGGCGGCGGGATGTACAGTGACAGCAGCACCAACCCGAGGCTGACGAACGTCACCTTCAGCTACAACTCTGCCGACACCAACGGCGGCGGGATGTACAATATCACCAATAGCTCAGTATTGATGAACGTCACTTTCATCTACAATTCCGCCAACAACAGCGGCGGCGGGATGTTCAACTGGATCAGCCAAACGACGCTGACGAACGTCACCTTCAGCGGCAACTCCGCCAACAACAGCGGCGGCGGGATGTATAGCGCCGCCAGCAAGCTAAGGCTGACCAATGTCACCTTCAGCGGCAACTCCGCCTACTACCGCGGCGGCGGGATGTACAATCACGTCAGCAGCCCATCGCTGGTGAACGTCACTTTTAGCGGCAACACCGCTATCCTGTACGGCGGCGGGATGTACAACGGCGGCAACAGCGACATCGGCAGCAACCCGAGGCTGACCAACGTCACCTTCAGTGGCAACTCCGCCAACTCCAAGGGCGGCGGGATGTACAACCAGAAAAGCAACCCGACGCTGACCAATGTTATCCTGTGGGGCGATAGTGCTCCGAACGGGCCGGAAATCTACAACGACAGCAGCACCCCCGTTGTCACTTACAGCGACGTCCAGGGCGGCTACGCTGGCACAGGCAATATCAACGCCGACCCGCTCTTCGTGAATGCCGCAGGCGGCAATTTGCACCTGCAACTCCCCTCTCCCGCCATTGACGCCGGGAACAACAGCGCGCCCGGCCTGAACGGCGTCACCACCGACCTGGACGGCCACCCGCGCTTTGTGAACATCCCCTCTGTCCCCGACACCGGTAGCGGTACCCCGCCCATCGTAGATATGGGCGCGTATGAGGTTGCCACCTTCTCCTCCATCGGCGCCCAGCACGGCTGGATCCTCGAATCTACGGAGAGCAGCAACCCTGGCGGCATATCGAACGCCATCGCCAACACCCTCAACATCGGCCCAGCGTCACCTTCCGGATCAAACGTGAGGGGATCGTTGGTACCAACCTCTTTCTCGCCCGCAGCAAGATCCTGGTGGACATCTGCAAAGGATCCTTCAGCAATTCCCTGTTAGAACTCACCGACATCCTCATCTTTTCAAGAGCCTGTATCGCATGACCCAACGGAGGGTAGCCGGGCAAGTCCAGCGTATCTGATGAAAGAACGTCCCACGGGCTGATAAACCCGGGAACGTTCTTTTGCGGTAAACCAAAACGATTTCCCCTACGGTCGCTCGAACAAGACTGCGTTCTGCGAGGGGTCAGTGAGCAGTATCCCCTCTTCGGTCTGGTTGTAGGGCAGTTCGAGTTCCTCGACACGGGCGAGGAAGGCGTTCCAGGCTTCGGGGGTGGCGAAAGTGAAGGAGATGTGTTTCAAGCCGATGGCATCCGGCGGAGGCGGGGGCGCGCCCTCTCCCTGCCAGGTGTTGTAGCCAATGTGATGATGATAGCCGCCCGCCGAGACCATCCCCATGCGAAAGCCGCGCGCTGTGCCCATGTCGTCGAAGCCAAGCAGTTCGTGGTAGAAGCGGCGCGTCTCTGCCAGGCTGGAGACGTAGAGGTGGAAGTGTCCCAGGCGCGTTTCGGGCGGGAGGGGCGCGTCAAGGCGGTCATCCTCTTTCAGGTGCGAGAAGAGCGCCTCCAGGTCGAGCGGTTCGCGCCCGTTGCTGAGGCGTCCATCTGCCCATTGGGCGTAGTAGTCATCGAGCATCTGACAAACCGCACACACTCTCGTAAATCTCGTTTGCGGAAACGGCAAGAAAAATCAGCCAAAACTTGAGATTGTCAAAGTAGTTACCAGAAATCAATGTTCAAGTTGCCAGTACCAGTTTCCCACAATGCTCTTGCTAAGCAGGGAAAGCATCGCTTGATAGATTTCTTCACGCGAACGCTCGCCAGGATAGGCGACAATTTCAAACCAGTGATGACGTTTGCCGTTTCTTTCAAATTCGATGCACTGGATGTATGTTTCCTTTATCTGACGCATTACTGTCTCGGCGGCCGTTCTACATTCTGAGTCAGTCAGGGTAAGAGAATCATCCCGCTCGATTCGCACCTGTTCGACGCCGACCTGTAATTTCTCCCATTCTTCGCCCGGAAGGTTGAAAGGGATTGTGAACGCGAAGCAGCGGGACGTGCTTTGCAGGATGGTCTCTGCATCGGGCGGATTGAATGGCGTGAGTAACCACCAGGTCAGGGAGCGCGCGGAATGGCCGTTGATTTCCAGATGCGCTACAGGTTCCCAGGAGTGATGGTCAGCATAGGTCAAGCAGGCATCCAACCAGGAGACAGAGGGATTGACGAAGAGCCGCTGCAACGTCACGATAAAGCCTTTTGCCTGTAGCGCTGGTTGACTTTCCCAAGTCAGGTGAGAATCACTCGCAACCCAGGCAAAGGGAAGGGAAAACTCCCCTTGATCAGGTAGCGTGATAGCAGAAACCTGGTTGGTGGCCGTAACCTGACCCAATGCGATGCGCAAATTTCCGAACCCCTCGGAGGCAAGCGGAGCAGTCTCATCGGGAAAGAAAGTCAGGCTGAGCCGATAGTCAGCATCAGCATTTCGACGCTGTTCTTGAAAACAATACCAGCGGAAATGATGTGTTCGGTCGTAGAATTCATCCAGGCTGATTTGTTCTGGATTGCGATAAAGGGGATACGCCTGCTCTCCTTGCACCAGGTCCACTGCGGTAAACGGACAAAGGGTCTCAAAGCCAGGGGGGAGCGGGTAATTGCGCAGGAGAAGTTCGAGACCCAGGCGACGGGAATCGGCATAGCTCCAGAGCAGGATCGGTTGTGGGAAAGAGGGCGTGGAGGTCAGAACCGGGGTGGAAGGGAACGGTAATGAAGGGGGGGCTGGTTGCTGCTCTGGAACACGGCAAGCGCTCAGAGTCCAGCAGAGGAAGGCGAGAAGAAAAAGCCGGGCTGATGACATGACTCAGCGCACCGTCAGTTGCCAGGGGCCGTAGATTGCGCCTTCAATTGCATCTACAATCAGCGCATCGGCCTGCTCACGGCTCATCCCTGGAGGCAATTGCAGGTTGGTGTAATATCCTGCCATGCTGAACTGACAGGTAAAATCCAGGCCAGGATAGCGCGCCGTGAGCGCTGCGTGAGCCGCCTGACAGGCCCCCTCGGGGTCATTGGGTCCCCCTAAAATACGCACCTGCGCAATCGAAATCGCTACCGATTGCGCCGCTTGCACCTTTTCGATTGCGACGGGGAATTCAAACTCGAAACATCCCGGAGAGGTTGTACCACCCGTGGAATAAGGATACGAAACGCCATCTAAAAGAAGGGTCACCGAAGCGGGTGAAGGCGCATAGTTGGGCCCCGGCAGGGTCATGCAAAATGCCGCCACCGCACGCTGCGGCTGAGGCGTGAATGCGACGAGCCTGGCAGAAACACCGTTTGCGGCGCTGCCGGCAGAGGGAATTTCAGGACAGGATTGCGCCCCATCACACACGCGAATGGTAACCCAGATGAAACGGCTTCCATCCACCGGCACAATTTCGCCCTGAGCATTGCGCAGCGACCAGTTCACGGTGTAGATACCCACCTTTTCAGGGGCTATCATCTCCACGGCAAATTCAGCCGTCTCCCCAGGCGCAACCGTTTTCGCCAGCGGCAGGCGTTCCACCGCGGTCAGGGGTTCGTTCTGAAGCGCGGCTTCACGGTACAGGAAGTAGGATTCGTTCCAGGTGGAAGTCCCGCTGTTCTTCAGTTTCCAGCTCTTGGTAAAGCGTTCGCCGGGTTTCAAAATGGTGTAATCCACATACGTTTCACTGACAAAGGCGGCGCGATCGTTCGGGCTGATGGTAGGGGTAAGGGGAAGCGAGAGAGTGGGCGTAGGCGTTGCGCTCGGCGGCACGGGCGTTGGAGAAGCGGGAAAAGGCGAAGGCGTGGCAGTCTGGGCTGGGGTAGCAGTGGAAGCCACAGGCATCGGAGTACAGGAAATCAGCAAGAAAAGCAAGAGCCCAAGCGGCACAATGCGGTGCATGGTCACCTCAAAAGATGAATTCGAGAACATTGTCAGAGAGTTTTGTAAATTTTGAAAGCAAAGCACAGGAGTGCGTTGCTGAATTTTAAAAAACACGCCACCCGCATGGAGGTGGCGAAGCAGAGCAAGCAAAAAGAAGTCTCTACTTGAAGGAGATTTCACTTTGCCAGACTACGGGAAGTTCATCAATCGAGAGACGCTGAATCAGCGACAGAGCTTGCTCTTCGCTCATTCCCTTCGGAAGAGAAAGCAGACGAATGTCCATCCCGCCGCCATTCTTGCCAGGTACATAAATCACTTCAAAATCCAACCCTGGCGCAACAGCCTCAAGGCGTCGCTGAATTTCTGAAATCACCTGGTCATTCCACTGACCATTCCCTAGCTCCAACCATAGGGTTTCCACCTTGATAACGCCTTTATTATTACTCGATGAGGCGCTTCCTGCAGAGAAGGGAAAAACAAACGCATAGCAACGACGGGCGCTCTTCATGATAGCCGGATCTTTGGCGTTCAGTAAGCGCACCTCCACGTTGGGAATCACCATCTCACCTATGGTAAGCGTCGCATATGGATTCCACGGTTCGAGAGTGGGCATTTCAATACACAGTACAACCTCTATTGAATCAGCGAGAGTCTGCACATTTTGAATTTCCGCTTTCAGAGGAAGCGGAGCGCTTTGACGGAGATAACCCTGGATACCAAAAGGAGCGTCCAGACTCGCAGCACGGGTGGGTGCGGCCCAACGCTGCAGCATGAAACCCAAAACAACCAGGAAGAACGCCCCTATCCACAAAATTCGTTTATTTGTGAGCATGTGTAATTCCTTTTTCAGTAAATGTTGCAGAAAGAGGACGAGTCGTAACAGGGAATTCAGGCACAGGCACTGGTGGTAGACACATTGTAATTTCTGTAGGACGGTCCCATGTAACCTCGCGTGCAGACCAGGCCGCTGCCATCCCACATACTATTCCAGACATACAGGTATTTTTGGTCTCCGTGATAGGTATAAACGCCAACCGTCTCTGCTGCCAGCCATGTTTTCGATGTGTTACGAGTGTATGACCAATTTGCAATACAGCCTGGAGAATATTTGTTGGCATTGTACATAGTGGATGCGTAGTGGACAACCGCATTATAAGCGTCATTCCAACATGTTGTACCTTGCGGGTTAAGCCCATTACAAGCCGAAGCAGTACAAGTTGCAGCCAATGCTTTTTGGGTAGGAAAAACCATTATGGCAACAACAGCAAGGATAAAGATTAAAGAGTGAAATTAGGAGAAAAGTCTATTCATCGTCTTTCTCCGTTTGATTTGAATGGGATTTGGTAACTATTTTACCCCCCCATCGCAAATCTGTCAAGGGGCTGCTAGAAGAGCAGTTGATTCTCCAGGCTGGCAACCTTGAGATGGACATGTCCCGGCA
>JAGHYK010000292.1 GCA_017743695.1 Chloroflexota bacterium | reverse complement strand
CGTCCAGTTCCAGTGTGCACTCTTTGAAATCCTCATCCTGCCAGACCCAGCGGCCGTCCTGCCAGGCGATGACCTCGGCGTTCTGCTCCAGGTCGGCAGGGTTGAAGCCGTAGGGTAGGGACGAATGATTATTCGTCCTTACCTTATCGGTGTCCATCAGGATGACGGCATAGACGCCGCAGCGGGGTCCGTTCTGAGCGATGCTCACCAGTCGCCGCGCTGCCGTCTCGCTGAAGTTGACCGGGAAGTCGAAGACGACCAGCACGCGGTACGGTTCGGCGATCTCGCCCGCTTGGGCGTTGTAGTCCTCGATAGTGGCGTATTGGTTGCGCAGGTATTGCTGGATGACGTTCTCCATGTGCGCGGTCAAGTCGGCCAGGCGCTGCTCGATGTGCTGCGGCTCTGTCCAGGCCTTGCCGGTGACCAGTTGCTCATCGTAGTCGGCCAAGTGCATGAAGGGCGCGGCGTTCTGCCCCAGGCCGACGGGGTCAATGAAGGTGAAGCGCAGTTTGCCGGGCGGGAGGGAGGCAAGCAGGCGGAGGAGGAGGGATTGGACGGCGTGCACAGCCACAGTGTGGGAAGCGCCGCGAGTCTTCACGAGCACGTTCCGGCCCCCCAAAGCGGGAAGCAAGGCCGGCATGACCCATGCTCCCCAGTCACCTGCCTGGCGTAGAACCCCGATGCGGGTGACCGAGGGCGGGCGGTGATTGCTGAAAACAGGCTCGAAGTTTAACCAGATAGCATCATCAAACGCAGCTCCGCTGCAGCCGACCGAGAACACCGCGGCTTGCTGGTGCAGCCTTTCTAACGTTGTGTTATAGAGGAGTTCGGCCTGGGACAACGTTTGCTCATAAAGCGCCTGTTCCTGAGCGATTTTGGAGCGATGTTCTTCTTCAGCGAGGCTAACCGTCTCTTCATATTCTTGACGAATAGCAGCCATTGTCTTCTCGTATTCGGCTTCTGCCCGCTCCGTGTTCTCCCGATAGGCTTTTTCTGCCTGTTCTACGGTCTGCTCGTATTGAGCGCGAGCCTCGGCCAGCGCCTGCAATTGCCAGGCCTCCAATTCGACGATGCGTGCGCGGTGCTGCGCCTCCGCCCGGCGAATGGTCTCTTCGTATTGGGCCAGAGCCGCAGCCAACGTCGCGTCCCGTTCCGCCTCGGCCTGCGCAATCTGCTGCGCTTTTTGCTGCTCCGCCCATTCCAGATAGCGCCCGTGCCAGAAGCGAAAGCGAGACATCGCTTCGGTAAGCGATCTGACGTGGGATTCTATGGTTTGGATGAGTTCGCGTTTGGAAGGCATACTACTTTCCTACCTCAATGATCACATTAATTCCATCACTACTGTTGGTCGTGTTCACGGTTTTATCCCCCATAGTCTCAGAACGCCGTCATGGGAAACTGTAGCGAAAAAGCGCCCTGATGGATTAAAAGTGAGATCTCGAATTGCCTCTGCATTTTCAACCCGGATCGTCGTCAGCAGGTTTCCTTTGGGTATTTCCCAAATCCATATAGTTGGCTCATCCCACTCTCCTCCTGTGCCAATCAAGATGTCACCTTGCGGGTTAAAGACAACATTTCCCACCCGCTTGCTTGTAAGTGTCCTCAAGCCTTGACCACTGGCAACCTGCCATATTTGCACCTCGTCATCCGATGCCGAGGCAAGCGTTTGTCCATCGGGTGAAAAGGTGACACTCCACACAGTACCTGTGTGTCCTTCAAGGGTACGCAGGAGACTTCCATCCGAGACCCGCCACAGACGAATAGTGCCATCATTTGACCCCGCAGCCAGGATACGTCCATCTGGCGAGAAGGCCACTTCGTTTATCACCCAGCTTGCGAATCCTTGCAGGGTACGCAAGTGGACACCATCGCTGACGCGCCATAGACGCACAATGTTGGCTCCCGACCCAGATGCCAAGGTGGCTCCGTCAGGGCTGAAAGCGATTCCTGCGACATCTGAGCCAATTTCTATAGTGCGTATGAGTGATCCGTTATTCACGTTCCACAACCTAATAGTATCGTCTTCTGAAGCCGATGCCAGAATGGTTCCGTCTGGAGAAAACGCCAATCCCCATATGTAACTTGTATGGCCCTGTAGAGTGAATAATTCCCGACCACTAACAACATCCCATAACTTGACAGTAGCACCGTCCGAACCTGAGGCCACCGTTCTTCCATCTGGTGAAATTGCAACAGCAGTTGCACGGTTATTGTGAGCATAGATAGCGGCGATTAACTCTACCTGCGCTGCATTTGAGGCGTCGAGAATTGGGAGGGAAAACCATGCCTGAGCCGTGGCGGTAGCCCTGGCCTGAGCGGTCGCCGTAGCCTGGCGGTTCATTTCCTGAATCTGGGCATTCCGAATGGACATTCCAATGAGTACCACGAAGCCCGTCACAATCGCCAACCCGATCGCCCAGTCGCGTCTGCGCCGCCAGGTTTCGCGCCGGCGCAACAGGTCATCAACGGCGTTGTGCACAGCCCTGCTCGCTCTTTCAACAGCCGGCGC
>JAGHYK010000291.1 GCA_017743695.1 Chloroflexota bacterium | reverse complement strand
CAACGGAAGCGCCCACCGCGGCCGCGCTGAAGAAGGTGCGCATCGGCACGCAACCGTGGATCGGCTATGGCCCCTGGTGGATCGCACAGGAAAAGGGTATCTTCGCGAAGTACGGGCTGGAGGCCGAGCTGGTGGATTTTGTGGAGGATAAAGAGGTCAATGCGGCCTTCGCCTCCGGGCAGATGGATGCCGCCAACCTGGCCACGCACACCGCGATCAAGCTCTACGAAGCCGGACTCGATCTGCGCATCGTGCTGTTAGAGGATGCCTCTTATCAGGCAGATGCCATCCTGGCGCCAAAGTCCATCACCCAGATCAGCGAGTTAAGGGGGAAGAAAGTCGCTTACGAGGAGGGCACGACCAGCGACCTGTTGCTGAATTATGCGCTTTCCCAAAACGGGATGAGCCTCAAGGACATTGAGCCGGTCTTCATGCCGGCTTCAGATGCCGGGGCAGCGCTGATCGCCGGCCGGGTGGACATTGCGGTCACCTATGAGCCATACATCTCCGAGGCGCTGGCGCAGAACCCCGATCTGCATCTGCTCTATACGGCGGCGGAGCGACCGGGGCTGATCTCCGATGTGCTCGCCGTGCGCGCCGATCTGGATCCGCAGATCGTCAAGGCGCTGCTGCAGGTCTGGCAGGAAGCGCTGGATTTCTATAACCAGAACCCCGAAGAGGGGAAGGCGATCATCGCCCGCAACGTGGGCAGCACGCCCGAGGAGCTGAAGACGGCGTTTGACGGCGTGCGCTTCTACAGCCTGGAAGAGAATCGCGCCGAACTGGCCAGCGGCTTCGTGGCCGTGATGGGCGATGTGGCCCTCACCGCTCAGGCCATCGGGCTGCTGGAAAATCCCCCCGATTTGCAGAAGATCATTGACACTTCCGCTTATCGGTAGAGAAAGATGGCAGAGAATCCGCTCCCGGCGCACCCACGACGCAAGCGAAACTCCTGGTTAGAGCTACGCGGGGAAATTCCCCCCTCCCTCTATTTCGCAGCCGGTGGGAGCCTGATCGCCTTCGTTTTCCTGCTCTGGTGGGTGGTGACCGGCCTGGAGCTGGTCTCACCCATCTTTTTGCCCTCGCCCGAAGCCGTGTGGAAAGAACTGGTGCGCCAGATACGCGAGGGCATTCTCTGGCAGGACCTTTCCACCAGCGTCTATCGCATCACGGTGGGGTGGATCATCTCCACCCTGTTCGCCGTGCCCATCGGGATCCTGATGGGGAACTTCCGCTTTTTTGAGGGCCTGTTAGAACCGTTCATTGACCTGATCCGCTACATGCCGGCGGTGGCTTTTGTACCGCTGACGATCCTTTGGGCAGGCGTGGGAGATACGCAGAAATTTATCATCCTCTTCATCGGCACGTTCTTCCAGGAAGTGCTGATGATCATGGATAACGTGAAGACGGTGCCCAGGGAAATGATCCAGGTCAGCTATACCTTTGGGCTGACGAAGTGGGAAACGCTGCGCAAGGTGATCCTGCCGGCAGCCATGCCGGGCATCTGGGATACGTTTCGCATCACGCTGGGGTGGGCCTGGACGTATCTGGTGGTGGCGGAACTGGTCGCGGCAAACGTGGGACTGGGGTATCGCATCATGCGCGCCCAGCGCTTTCTGCAAACCGAGAGCATCATCTTAGGGATCCTGGTGATCGGGTTGCTCGGCCTGCTCACCGATTACGCCTTCAAGTGGAGCTACCGGCGCATGTTTTACTGGGTGGAGCAAAAGTAGCCATGAGCCTGCTCCGGGCAAGGGCTGTCTGGAAGATCTACGCGGCGCGACGCGGGACGGAGGTGATCGCGCTACGCGACCTGAACCTGCACGTCGAGGAAAACGAATTCGTCTCGCTGATCGGGCCTTCCGGATGCGGCAAGTCCACCTTTTTGCATCTGGTCGCCGGGCTGGATGAGATCACGCAGGGAGAATTGTGGTTCGATGGTCGCCCGGTGGAGGGACCCGGTGCGGATCGCGGCATGGTTTTCCAGAGCTACACGCTCTATCCCTGGTTGACGGTGCGGGAGAACATCCGCTTTGCGCTGCAGAAATCGGGGCTTCCGCGCGCCGATCAGGAGCGGCGGGTGGAGGAGGCGCTTGCGCTGGTAGGACTGCATGAATTCGGCCACGCGCATCCTTACCAGCTTTCCGGGGGTATGCGTCAGCGAGTGGCAATTGCCCGGGCGCTGGTCTACCGGCCGCGCCTGCTGCTGATGGATGAGCCCTTCGGCGCTCTGGATGCCCAAACACGGCGACTGATGCAGGAATTGTTGCTCAGCATCTGGGAAAGTCACCGTACTACCGTGCTCTTCGTCACCCATGATGTGGAGGAAGCGCTGTTGCTCTCCGACCGCATTTATGTAATGACGGCGCGCCCAGGCACCATCAAGGCCGAACTTTCCGTTCCCTTTCCGAGGCCGCGTCGCCCCGAACTGGAAACGACCCCTGAATTCCTGGAATTGCGCCAGCAATTGCTGGAATGGATTCGCGGCGAAGTACGCTGGTAAACAGCA
>JAGHYK010000290.1 GCA_017743695.1 Chloroflexota bacterium | reverse complement strand
GATTGAGCGCTCTCTCATCCGCCTGGCGACCACTTTCACGGCGCGGCGCAACGTTTTCCCCGACCATCACCGCGGGCGCAAGGCGAAGGATGGTACATTGGTGCGCCCGTTGGCTCGCCAGTATAACGGCAACACGCTGGCAGCCACGCCCCCCGACGCAACATACAGCTGGGAGGAGGATGGACGCCAGCTGCGCGCCGAGAGTTGGCGCGACCTGGTTGTGAACGAGGTGACGCCTGACCCGCAGCACCGGGTTTTTGACGTGTACGCCATCTCCGACCCGGCCTTCAAACAGCCCTGGCTGTTAGCGACACCTGTCAAACTCAAGCCGGAACGTGTGCGGGCCATGGACACGGACCGCTGGCCGGTGGCGCACATCCCGGTGCGCGCCACGCAAATGGTCGGCGCCCACCGTCAGTGTGGGCACACCCCGGAACGTGTCCAGCGCTTGCCCGCATTGGCGCTCCTGGCCGGCTCCATGTTGAGCTTGCTGGCGGCCACCTTTCCCGCTCCCCCAACCGGCTTCTGGGATCGTAAACCCCACCGAACGCCAGGGTGCCTCCGCCGCCTGTTGCTCGGCCAGCCATGTCCGAAAGATGGCAAGCTTCCGGGGCACCTTCGCGAAAAGAAGTTGGTAACCGGGCATTTGCCCAAAGGAAACCTGGCGCGATGGCTGAACATGGCCAACACGGCGGCAACGTAGGCCGTCTGGCACGCACAAACAGGTTATGTTGTAAGGCTCAAACCTGCCGGAAGCCAATTCCAGCGCATGAGGCTGGCAACTTTTAGCGGAAAGTAAAGTCATGACTCGATTTCCCTAAATCTACCAGGAAAGTTCTTGGTTTTGCGTCTCGGCGGTGAAAGCCCGGCATCCTCCTACCCAATCATCGGGATGAGATTCTCCAGGGCAATCTTGCGCTCCGTTTTCAGGCCAGAGATGTATTCGGAGGCATCCAGGATCTCGATGCCCACGATGCGCCCGTCGGGAGCGTCGTTGATGGCGACTTCTTCGCTCAACCGCTGAGTGGTCACCTCGACCGGCTGCTCATCGCTCAGGCGGATATACAGGGCATCTACTTCGGGATCATACGTGACTTTCATCGGTTTCTCTCCTGACTAAAACTCGAAGCAGAGAGCGTCAGAGTTTGACGGCGTTCTCGGTTTCCGGCCCGAAGGTCTCTATGTGAAACTCGATTGCCGATTTCACATCGGCCAGGGCTTCTTCGTAAGTATCCACCTCTCCTACCACGACACCCTTCAATCCAAGCGGATAGGCTACATAGCCATCAGGATGTTTCTCAACGATAATCTTGAACTGCTTGACCATTTCTGCCTCCTTCAGGCAAGGTATCGTTCGGCATAGGCTTTCCAAAAGTGATAACGCTGGGCGTAAGGGTCGGCCACGTGGGCCTGACAGACACGCAAGATTTTTCCAGCACGGCGCGATCGGCCAGGGCGGCCTTGCGCAACTCGGCCCAATCCTGCCGCTTGCCGCGGGCGATGATAGCGGCCAGGGTATATTGCTGGTGGGTAAGATGGCGGTGCAACATCTGCCCCTCCTCTACTTCACACTTCTCCTCGCCTCGGCAATGACCTGCGCCAGGCGTTCCATCTCACGCTGGACGGCGGGCGGCTGGGGCGCCAGCACTTCCCAGTATTCCTTTTCAAAATCGCGGCGCACCAGGTCGGTCCACACCTTTTTGGTCTCCTCCCAGCGCAGGGCGAGGGCTTTCCACTCGGTCTCCAGTTGGGAAATGGCAGTGTTCAGGTTGGACATAGTTCTCTCCTGTTACAGGTGGTTCTCATCCTCGCTCCGGGCTGCCCATCATCCCTTCAATGGACTCGGGACCACGCTCCCTCTCCGGGCTGCCGGCGGCTTCGGGATGGCTGCCCACGCCGCTTGCTCCAGCCAGCGCTTCAGCCAGCGAAACGCCCTCCCGCAGCGGCTGCCAGGCGTCGCTGCCGGCGGGACGCACGTACACGTCTGCCAGCCCCGTCTCGCTCTGGATGACTACCGCCACGGCAGGGATGTTCTCCGGTCCCAACTCCTTCACCAGAGCGGCGATGCGCTCGTTAGTCGGACTCCACTGGGCCGAAGTCGGGTCACCCATCTTCTCTGCCTGGGCGGCAATCCATTCAGGCGAGCCTTGCTCACCGTGCCGGGTCTGGCCAGGGTGGAAGGGCACACGGCCGTGCGCCCCTACAACTTTGGATTCTAGCACGATGAGCGGCAGTCCAGGTGCGGTGAAAACGCGGTCGAAGCCGTGTTTGGGTTGGTCGAAGGGGAGTTCCTGGAAGCCGGGCTGCTCGCGCACCAGGCGCGCCGAGAGTTCCTCTCCCATCGCGCCCAGCGCATGGCGCACGTCGGTCGCCAGCCAGCGGGTGACAGCGATGGCGGCAGCGGTCAGGCCCACGCCCAGCGCGGCCAGCCCGACGGCTGCAACAAAGGTCTCGCCTGCAGCCTGCGCCGGCGGAGTGGTCACGTAGCCGCCGGAGGAAATGCCCATTGCCACGTAGGATTGCAGCGTGG
>JAGHYK010000289.1 GCA_017743695.1 Chloroflexota bacterium | reverse complement strand
GCGGTCCGCTGTCCGCGGTCCGCGGTCTATTATATGGCCAGCAAAATCATCGCCGCCAGCATGTAGAGTGAGGCATACTTGAACAAACTGTAATTCACCCGTTCCGAGGGGCGGAAGACGGTCGTGAAGGAGAGGAGCAACAGGCCAGAAGAAAGCACGATGAGCAAACGCAGAATGCCGGCCTGGACACCGATCATCACGCCCGCCACGCCGATGCTGGCCGCAGCGATGATGGAGGAGAGGGCAATGATGGCACGGGTGGCCTCGAAACCGTAGGTGGAGGGGAAAGTCGGCACGCCGGCAGCCTTGTAATCTTCAAAGAATTTCATGCTGAAGGTGAGGGTGTGGGTGGGAATCCAGAACAGGACAGAGGCGGCAAGGAGCAGACCTGTGATGTCCACCTGCCCGACCGCAAGCACCCGGCCGGCAAGGATCGGCATGGCGCCCGAAATCCCACCCCAGACGATGCTCCAGCAGGTGCGACGCTTGAGCCACAGGGTGTAGACCACCACGTCAAAGAACCAGCCGAGGAAGACCACGAATCCGTAAAGCGGATGGATAAGCACGGCCCAGCCGATCCCCAAAATCGAAACGAACATGCCGCCGCGAAAAATTTCGGTGCGGGTCAGCTCGCCAGAGGCATTGGGGCGTTTTTGCGTGCGCCGCATTCTGGCATCAATATCATGGTCATACCACATGTTCAGGATGGTCGAGCCACTGATGGCAAGGAAAAGGCTTGCCGCCATTGCCAGAAAAACCAGGAAATCCAGCGGCGTGTGCGCGCTCATATAGCCGGCAATGCCGGTGGCCAGAAGCAGGCCCGATTGCAGGGGTTTGGTGAGAGGGATGAAAAGGCGGAGTTTTTTCATAGGACGGTAGACGTTAGACGATGGATGGTAAACGGTGGACGGCTACGCTCTATGGTCCACCGTCCACGGTCTATTTTACCTCACGCAGCGGAACCCCACCCCAGAGCATGGGAACTGACTCCTCAAAACCAGGTTGTCACAATGCCTCAGACGTGATAAACTATGTGACGTGGGTGCTGTACTGATCGTCTCGCCACAAGCCGAATTCGCCGAACAACTCCGCCGTTGGGCAGAGGAAGCGGGGGAAAAAGCCTGTTGCGCCACCCATAAGGCGCAGGCAGTCGTCTTTGCTCACGATGAGGGATGTACGCTGGCGCTTTTAGACGAGGCCTTCGGGGAACAAATGCTTCGCGAGATCGGGGAGGCACTGCGCCTGGTCATGCCGGAAATCGCCCTGACGGTGCTCCAGGGGGAAGCCCCATTGCCCCCCCTGTCTTCGCTGCGCCCCTACACCCTTTTGCAAAAGCCACTCTCGCGAGAAAAGTTCCTCGCCTTCTTGCGTGGGGAGCAGGAAGCAGCCCGACCCGCCTCGCCACCCCAGCAGAGGACAACCGAGGAAAACGCCTGGCTGGAGGATGCTCAACGCGCAGCAGGGTATCTGACCCAGTTAACGCTGGAATCTTCTGCGCAGGCAGCCATGATCTTGCGCGCAGGACACACCTGGGCCTATGCCGGGCAACTCTCCCAGGATGCCATTCGCGAACTGGAGCAAGTCGCTCAGCGCATTGCCAGGCAAAAAGCCGGGGAAGTGCTGCGCTTCATCCACCTGAACAGCACACGCGCCGAACATCTTCTCTATCTGACCCCGATAGAAGAAACGGTGCTGCTGACGCTGATCTTTGACGCCGAAACGCCCTTCAGCGTGCTGCGCGCCCAGGCACATCGCCTGAAAAACCTGCTCCGCCAGGGGTCTTTGCCCGCCTCTGCCCCTGCCCCCGTCCAGGCCAAAATCCCTCCACCTGTCACAGGAATCGAGGAAGAAGGGCCTGCCTCTCCCTCTTTCACCGAGATTCTGGGGGAGGTGCCGGCGCCAGAGCCAGAACCGCCCGCCGCTTCCAGCGGCGATAGCATCCCCAAAGAAGAACAGGCTGCGCCATCGCCTGGACCTGGGAGAGAGGCAGCCGAAAAGCCGACCCCTGCGACCCTGAGCACGGTGGATGTCGCAGTGGATGCGCCGCCCTCCGCTCCCCATGCCATCAGCCTGGAAACTTCACCGGCCATTCCAGCAGGACGGAGAAGGCCCGAAGAAGCCGAAGCGAGCGATATGCTGGCCGAAACGCGGCGCCATGCTCTGGAAGAGCTGGAAGAGACTCGAAAGAGCACCAAAACGACCGCCCAGGCCAGCGAAGCGCCTTCATCGCTGGCTGAGACCCGCCGCCACCTGCCTGACGAGCTTGAAGACCAGGAACTACCCGAACCGGTGAGCGCGGCGCGCGCGGCCCTCTCCTTCGCCTGCCTGTTGATCCCGCGCTTTGCCTCCCATTCCCTGACCGGCGATCTCGCAAGTCGGCTGGCAGAATGGGTGCCGGCGATTTGCATCGCCTATGGCTGGAAACTGGAATACCTCTCCATCCGCCCCGATTACCTGCAATGGGTGGTCAACGTGCCCCCCTCTACTTCGCCAGGAACGCTGATGCGTCTGATGCGAACACAGACTTCAGAGC
>JAGHYK010000002.1 GCA_017743695.1 Chloroflexota bacterium | reverse complement strand
ACCTCTTCAATACCAGATGCGGAAGGAGGTCTGAGATTGCGCTTCCAGAATGGTGCTCCCGGTATAGCGCACCTGGGCATAGATAAAGACAACGCCCCCGTATGGCATGTTGGAAAATTCCAGCGGGATAATGGCCAGACCGTTCTCATTGGTGGCGAATTCGTAGACGCTTTGGGTGTTGTCAGGCCAAAGCACGGTGAGTTTACCGTTCGCACGCACCGGTTGCAGCGCTTTGTCCTGCACAATCACAAAGACGAGCTGGCGATCCGTGGCATTGGTGACAGCACGCACCGTTGAGACGCGTACCTGGAGAGGCGCAATCGGCTCTGCGCGATCCGGCGGCGGAAGCGGGGCCAGGGCTTGAATGGGTTCTTGTTTCTTGTCAAAGAGCAAGCGCCCCAATTCACTGACGGCAACGCGCTGCCCCTCGGGCATCCAGGGACGCCATTCCAGGCGTGCATTCTCAAAATATTGCACAATGATATTCCCCTGGACTTCAAAGGAGGAAATCGGGTTGCCAAACTGGGCAACGCCCCCGTACTTCTCAAAGAATTCCAGAAAGGCAAAACAGACCGGAATATTTTGAGAGGTGAAAAGGCGACAGCCCGAGGGATTGTAGTATCGGATGGCAACCCCAGGAGCATATAGCTCCTTTCCGATAGGAGTCAGTTGTACCCGCTGCCCCTCTGGCAGGAGTGGATTGTATTCAAAACGGGCACGCTGGAAGTACTGAACACGTTTCCCGTCCGTGCTGGTGATCTGTTCCGTAATGGGGTAGCCATAGAGCAGCACCGGGTCACTGACTTTGTGATAAAAAGCCAGGAATTCCCCCTCCACGTAATGCCCGGTTTCTTTGAAATACTCGCGTCCCGTAGATTGAGCGTAACCGGCTCTCCACGGCAGGGCAAGGATGAAGGCAATCATCAGGAGCAGGGTTCGGTAGAAGGAGGCGCGAGCCATCATTTCTATTATAACCAGAATTTGGGGAAAGGTCGCTTACAAATCTGTTGAATCTGGAAAGACTCATCCTTACTCCCCCAGCCTGTGGGCGGTGGACACTCTGACAGTGCCCTGAAATCAGCTCGCTAAACGAAAAGATCAAAAAGGAGCTGCATAGCAGCTCCTTTTCTTTCATCTCCCATCCAGTCCCAGCTCGGCGGCGATGGAGCGCATGGCCTGGATGACGTTACCCACGTGTTCCCACAGCTCGATGCCCAGTTCCTGCGCGCCGCGCTCGATCTCCTCACGGTTGGCGCCAGCAGCGAAGCTACGCTCCTTCCATTTCTTTTTGACCGAACTCACCTCCAGATCAAGCAGCGAACGCGAGGGACGTACCAGTGCTACCGCGGTGATCAAACCGGTCACCTCATCACAGGCAAAAAGCGCCTTCCGACGCAACGTATTGCGCGGCACTCCCGTATGGTCGGCATGGCTCAGAATGTCCTGAATCCAATCCTCCGGGACGCCGCGCGCACGCAGGATCGGCGCGCCTTCCATGGGGTGCTGCTCCAGGGTCGGGTGGATTTCCCAGTCAAAATCGTGGAGCAGGCCGATCAATCCCCAGCTCTCCACATCCTCGCCAAATTTCTGCGCATAGAAGCGCATGGCCGCTTCAACAGCCAGCATGTGACGCACCAGATTCTCGTTCTTGACAAATTCACGCACGATCCCTAAGGCTGTTGCCCGATCCATGTTCCCTCCGTACTTAAAGAGATTTTCGATATACTCGGTGATTTTTATACTCTTTCCCATTAAGATTCTTCAAATCCGCACGCATCTGGGTAGCCGTTTCCGCAACCTGGGTCATCTCCACGTGCTCAAAGCCAAAATCGCGGATCGTCTTCCCCATCTCATAATAGAGCAACGCATTCCCTCCGTGCCCTTGATGCTCGGGAAGAATACCCATTCCATTGCCAGAAACCCAGCGGGTGCGGCGCATTTCCAGGAGCAGGTCGAGCAGCGAAAACGGGGTGAGGCGGCCTTTTGCCCGTTGCAACGCAGCGGAAACATCCGGAAAAGCAAACAGGAACCCAACCACCTCGTCCTCGTGCAAGATGATCTTGATCAGGCGATGGTCCGCCACCATCATCAGGTTATCGGTCACAAACTTGATTTCCCGCTCACTCAAAGGATAATACTCCCAGTTATTGACGAAGGCCTTGTTATACGTCTGCCCGATACGCGGCGCCCAGCGAACCAACTCGCGCTTGCTCTGGAACGTCTTAACCTGCAAATGCCCTCGCGCCGCGACGCGCTGCGCAATGCGCACCACTCGCTCCGGAATGTCAAAATCGCGTGCACTCAGGTAACAAGAGACAAAATCCACTTCTTTCTCAAACCCCAATCCTTCGAGCAGACGCGGGTAATAGTCATAGTTATAATTCATCATCGTCATCATCTGACGATGCTCAAACCCTTCAACGAGAATGCCGTAGCCATCAAAGGGCGACATCCCTTTCGGCCCCACCAGGCGATTCAACCCCCGTTTTCGTGCCCAGTCTATCACGGCATCGAACAGGCGCGAGGCCACCTGCGCATCATTGGCGCACTCGAAGAAATAGAACTCGGCATCTTTGACCTGGTGATAGCGATTGAACGGTTTATTTTCCAGCGCCGCAATCCGCCCGACGACTTCTTCCCCATCCAGCGCCAGAAAGAACCCGGCGTCCGAATGCTCATAGAAAGGATGTTTCTGCGGGTTCAGGGGTAGATAGGCATCTATCCGCAACGGCGGCACCCATTGAGCACATCCCTGATAGTGGCGGTAGGGGAACTCAACAAACGCCCGCACCTGCGCTTTGTTTTGCAAATCCACGCGCTGTACCTGGATCATGGCCACCTCCACGGGCACATTTTACACCCGTTTTTGAGTCTTTTCCCGCAACTTCCCTACCCACAGGTGGCAAAGCGATTTCCTTCCTCGCCGGGAGCGAGTCATCACGAATGCCCGCGCCGCAACAGAAGCGCCACCCAATCCCCTCTCTCAGCGCTTTCCACCAGATGGAACCCTTTTTCAGTGGCCTTTTGCAGAAGTGGGGCACGCTGTTCTTGCAAAATGCCGCTCAGGAGCAAAAAACCGCCCCCAGCGACCAGTTCCCCCAGGCCCTCATCGAGCAGGCGAGAGAGCACGGGCGCCAGGATATTGGCAAGCACCAGGGGCGCGTTCTGAATTGCGAACTCGCCACGTCGAATTTCCCCCACCGAACCATGCCCCAGGATCAAAGTCTCGTCAACCTGATTGAGACGGGCGTTCTCGCGAGCGTTCTCCAGAGCCAGGGCGTCAATATCCACCCCCAAAGCCTTCCGGGCGCCCAGGCGTAGCGCCGCAATCGAAAGGATTGCCGAGCCGCACCCCACATCTATCACCCGCTCCGGGAAGGGTTGAAGGCGTTCCATCAACTCTAAGCAGAGCTGTGTGCTCGGATGGGTGCCGGTACCAAAAGCCATGCCCGGATCAATGCGCAGGATGATGCGCTCAGAAGCAGGGGACTCCATCCAGGCCGGCAGGATCAACAGACGCGCCCCAATCTCCAGCGGCCGGTAATGCGCTTTCCAGGCCTCCATCCAGTTCTGCTCCTGGATCCACTGGTAGCGCGGCTCGGGGATCGGGCGAATGCGCCCCAGAAAGTAGAGCGCTTCTTCCAGTTTTTGACGGCGCTCTTCTATCGCCGCATCCGCCTCCAGATAGGCCTTGACCGTCACCGGGCCGACCGGGGTACCCTCGTCTTCGGCATCGTTGAAGCGCACCCCCTGCTCCAGCACCACGCCGCCGGGCGCAAAACGCGCCAGCACTTCAGCCACCGCCTCGGCCGCTTCACCTTCTAAGGTCAGGGAAACTTCCAACCAGGCCATGCCGGGCGTATGCGATTAAAACCCTGCCGGCAAACGCGCCACCCAATCATTCCCCAGGAAGATCTCCACGTCTGCCCCGGCTGCCGCGTCCGGTTGGACGCGAATCTGCGCCGGCCCCACCCCCATCAGCGTGACCAGCGTCCGCAGCGTGTAGAGTTTGGGGGTATGGAGCACGATGATGGTACGGTCATAAGCCTGGCCGGCATTCCCCAGTTCACTCACCGGCACCCCCTGGGAGAGCAGATAGTTTGCCGTGCGTTGGGCCAGATCGGCAGTATAGCTGGCATTCAAAACGCGTACCCGCGGCCCCTCAGCCTGCACCAGAGCCTGCGGCGTCCCCTGGGAAATTGGCGACAGCGCCCCGCCGCCGAAGATCTCATCCCGTAGCAGGCGAATCTTATCCGGAATCGGCTTGAACACCGAAGCCGGCTCCCCTCCCAGCTCCACCATATGCATCGTGACCATCGAATAATCAATGACCACCTGTTTGATGTTTTGCGGCGGAATATCCTTCAGGAGCATTCCCAGGCGCAGCATATCGTCGAACGTCAAATTGGTGCGCAGCCCGACCGAGGCCTCGCGGTACACCTTCGGCGCGGCAGCCAGCGTTTTACTCAGATTCTGGGGCGAAAGCAACTGCTCACGCAGCGCCATCACCACAAGCTGCTGACGTTTCGCCCGGTCCACATCTCCCCCCTGCGTACTCTTCCGATCCCGCGCATAGGCCAGCACCAGATAGCCCGGTAAGGTCTGACATCCTGGTTTGATCACCTGCTTCGGCTTCGGGCCAATGGGGTCCACGCGAATCTTCTCAGGGATGCAGATGTATAACCCTCCCAGGGCATCAATCGCTTCCTCAAAAGCGCGAAAATCCATCTGGCCGTAATAATGAATGGGCACCCCCAGAAACTGCTCTACCGTTTTCATTGCCAGCGCCGGCCCACCCCCTGGCAAGCGGCTACCCTCGCCGATGGAATAGGCCATGTTAATGCGCCCATAGCCATAGCCAGGGATGTTCACCCACATATCGCGGGGAATGGAAAGCATCCCTGCCGTGCGGGTGATCGGATCGAGGGTGAAGACGATCATCGTATCCGAGCGCGGCGCACCGGAACCGGCCTCCCAATCGCGATAATCCAGCCCGATAAACAGCACGTTAATGCGGCTCGCCCCATCCCAGGCCGGCGGAAGCTGCAACTCCTGCACATTTGCCTGAGGCGTGGCCGTCGCCGCGGCAGGCGCCGGTGTGCCCGTCCCCGCCTCCAGATTGGGGCCGCCCAGCGGATTCACGCTCAGGCCACACTCCGGCAGGGGCATCCCCGGCAGCGAAGTCAGGCTCCAGCACACCACAAAATTTCGCACCAGCACAAAAGCCGCTCCACCCAGCGCCACGGCCACGATCAACACGACCACAGGCAGGATGGCACGGCGAAGATTCCATGCACCTGTCATACGCATCGCTTACCTTCCAGGAAAGAAGTAAATCAAATCCTGTCTCAAATTTTCCAGACCACGCTCAGCCCAGTAAGCGCTGAGCATTGAACCATTCTCCATCAACTGCATCAAAGCAGGGATGGTACGCGTGTCCTTCACAGAGGCCAGGGCGCGTGCCACACGCAGCCGGGCGGCCGCCGGCAGATCGTTCAAAACCTCCAGCAAGGCTGGCACTGCCTCTGCTCCCTGCGCAATCACCGCCTGCATGGCCAGATCGGCGGCCAGGGCATCGGGATCGCCCAGGGCCTCGATCAGCGCCGGCAAAGCCCTCGGATGAGGATGCGCCGCCAGCGCCAGGGCGGCTGCCTGCCGTACAAGGGGAGAAGGATCGGCCAGCATCCACACCATCCACTCCACCGGGGGCGCTTCCATCTCGGCCAGGATGCGCAGCGCTGCCCAGCGCACATCCTCGGCAGGATTGTTCAGCGCCTCCCAAAGCATGGGCAGGGCCTCAGCGCCTCGCGCAGCCACCTGCGCGAGCCAGGACTCCAACTGCTGCTCATCGGCTGAATCCAGCGCCTGGCGCAGCGACTCCCATTCTGGCGTGCTCATGGTTCCGGCGGAGGCACCGGCAGCGCCTCCTCTGCCGTTCCCATCCATTTCTCCCCTTCCTCGATCAGCATCACCGGAATATCGTCCACAATCGGATACTTTCGCCCGCAGCGCGTGCAGATCAGCCAGCTTTCCCGGTACAATCGTAGCTCACCGCTTTTCTCCTGCACGCACACCGGGCAACGCAAAATCTCAAGCAAATCCGCATTGACCATCGTATCGCTCCTTCCTTAGCAGGCGCATATTGTACCACATTCTCAAAAATCTCTTCATCGAAGGAAAAGACCAGGCCGGCTGCCGGCCTGAAGCCTCCACCCCGTCCCCTGGCCGATCCACCCTTGCGGCGAAGCTGCGATGTGCGCCTGCGGGCGACGGGGTAGCCGCTTCGCGGGGAGGGGAAGCCTCGTCACTCCTTGGGGCGCAGAGGGCGCGCTCCCCTGCCGCCAGGGGCCGAATGGCTTACCGGCCTCCCCTTTCCTGCTGTCTTCAGCCGGCCTTCGCCACCGGATTGCGCAACTTCCCCAGCCCCTCGATCTCCACCTCCACCACATCCCCCTCCTGCAAAGGCCCAACCCCGGCCGGCGTGCCGGTGAAGATCAGATCGCCCGGCTCCAGCGTCATCACGGAAGAAATGAAGGCGATCAACGTGGGGACCGAGAAGACCATCTCCCGCGTCGACCCCATCTGTCGCAATTGCCCGTTGACGCGGCAGGTGATCACCGCGTCGGAAGGGTCGAATTCGGTATCGATCCATGGGCCGAATGGGCAAAACGTATCGAAGCCCTTGGCGCGCGTCCATTGCCCATCGCTGCGCTGCAGATCGCGGGCCGTCACATCGTTCCCGACCGTATAGCCGAAAATATACTCCCTGGCCTGTTCCGGCAGGATATTTTTGCCGCGCCGACCGATCACCACCACCAGCTCGGCCTCGTGCTCCACCTGCTGGGATTGGGGCGGCAACAGGATCGGCTCGCCGGGGTTCAGGATCGCCGAAGGGGGTTTGAGAAAGATCAGCGGTATCTTGGGCACTTCTGCCCCGTGCTCTCTGGCGTGCTCCACATAATTCCGCCCGACGCAAATGATCTTGCCGGGCAAGACCGGCGCCAGCAGACGCACCTCTTCCAGGGGCAGGCTCGCCTCCCGCCGCCGATAGACTCCAAAAAGCTCCCCCTCGATTTCACCCACTTTGTCCTCAAACACCCAACCGTAACGGGGCGCTTCGTTCCCTTGCTGATAGCGAACAATGCGCATACAGACCTCCAAAACTTGAAAATGGAAGTTCAACCAGGCGCAACCCACCGCGCCACGGTCTGCGGACAGGCTCGAAAGCCCGCCCGCTACCGTCTACCGTCCATCGTCCACCGTCCATTCTGCCGTCCGCCGTCCGCGGTCTGCGGTCTATATTCCCACCGTGGAAACAAAAACGCCGCTCTCTACAAAACGAGCGGCGAAGCGGATGGCGGCCTGTACATCTTCGTAATTGCTCACCAGTCCGAGGGAGATGCGCACAGCGCCGCTGGCTTTCCCATCCACGCACAGGCGGAAATCTTCCAGGGTCAGCCGCTGCTCGCGCCCAGGCTGGCTGAAACAGGTCAGCAGTTCCAGGCGATCCAGCCCCAGGGCGAGCTCGCCGGCGCCGGGGTTGCAGAAACAGCCCGTGCGCAGAGAAATGCGCGCCTGATTCGCCAGGCGCTCCACCTGACGGTGATCGATCGGATGCCCCTGGGCGTCAAAGAAATTCAAGGCAATCGTCGCCCCGCGTCCATGCGTCTCTGTGGGGCCATAGATGCGCACGAGCGGCTGGCCGTTGGGATGCTTCAAGGCCTGCAGGTTTTCCAGCAACCAGCCGGTCAGGCACTCCAGGCGGGTGTGGATCACCTCATAACCGATGCTCTGGAGATGACGCAGCCCCATCGCTACCGCTGGGATGTTCAGGAAGTTCAGCGTTCCATCCTCAAAGGCGGCTGCGCCCTCGGCCAGGTAATAGCGATCCCCCTGCACCGAGGCCACCGTGATCGTGCCGCCGGCGAACCACGGTCGGCGGAGTTTGCGCAGGGCTTCCTTGCGCGCAATGAGCGCACCCACCCCCGTCGGATAGCCGAACATTTTGTAAAACGAGATCGGCACGAAATCCGGATGGACCTGCGAAAGGTCTAAAGGCGCAGTAGGGACAAAGGCAGCCGCATCCAGGAGCACATCCCAGCCCAGCGACTGGGCGCGCGCCACCCAGTCTAAGGAGTGACGCACGCCCGAAAAGTTCGATTGCGCCGGGTAAGCAAAAAGAGAGGCCTTGCCGCGCGGCCGATGCTCCAGCTCCCGCTCCAACAGAGAAGCGGGAAGGCTCATCTCCGGCAGGTTGACCGGGATATAGGTCACCTCGGCGCCGCGCGCTCGGGCAAATTCGCGAATCCCGTTCACCGAATTGTGATTGTCAAAGGTGAGCAGATAGCGACTGCCCGGCTCAAAAGGATAGGATTCTCCCACCAGTTTCAAGGCGCCGCTGGCGTTGGCAGTGAAGATGACCTCGTACTCACGCCGGTCGGCGTGAAAGAAATCAAGGATCAGGGAGCGGGTCCGCTCCACAGCCTCGGTCGCCGCCAGCGAAGTGGGGTTGGTCGAATGCGGGTTGCCAAAGACGTTTTCGCTCAGCCAGCGCAGATGCTCGCGCACCTGCGATTCGGCATAGAGGCCGGCGCCGGTGTAATCCAGGTAAATATGCCCCAGACGATCCAGACGGGCATACTCGCGGTCTCGCAGGACGTCCAGGGCATACGTTTGGGAATAAGCAGGGTAACGCTCAATGAACTCGTGATAGGACATTCCCTCAGGCCTCTTCAGGGGGTAGACTGGGGTGGGCTTCTCCGATCCCCAGCGGTTGCCATTTACGCGGGTCCTTCAGGCGATGCTGGATGCCACCCCGATCATGCACTTCGTCGAAGTGGGCCGGCTTGATGAACATATCCTCGCCATCCAGCAGCCCGGTGATGCCCTTCTGGCCGGGTTCGGGGCGCTTGTGCTGACAATACCAGCAGGTGGAGGGATCGTGGGGCTTGTAATCCGTCGGCTCTTCGTAGGTGGTGATATAGCCCTCGTAATTGCGTATGACCACCTTATGATCGGACATGCTGAGCAGGTAGTTGGGCATGATCGGCACTTTGCCGCCGCCGCCAGGGGCATCTATGATGTATTGGGGCACCGCATAGCCGGAAGTATGCCCGCGCAGGCCCTCGATGATCTCGATGCCTTTGGCGACCGGGGTGCGGAAATGACCGGCGCCCTCGACCAGGTCACATTGATAGAGGTAGTAGGGGCGAACGCGGATGCGCGTCAGTTTTTGCACCAGTTCGCGCTGGATGTGTACGCAATCGTTGACGCCGGCCAGCAGCACCGATTGATTCCCCAACGGGATGCCGGCGCGGGTCAGGCGGTCACAGGCATCGGCCAGCTCCTGGGTGATCTCGTTCGGATGATTGACGTGAATGTTCATCCAGAGCGGATGATATTTCTGGAGCATGTCCACCAGTTCCTGGGTGATGCGCATGGGGAGAAAGACCGGTACGCGTGAGCCGATGCGGATGATCTCGATATGGGGAATCTCGCGCAGTCGGGAGAGGATCTCCTCCAGGATTTTCGGCGCCAGCACCAGTGGATCGCCGCCGGAAAGCAACACATCGCGCACCTGAGGCGTGCGGCGCAGATACTCCAGTTGCATTTCAAATTCCTGGCGCGAGAAGGTAGCCGCCGGGTTGCCCACAATGCGCGAGCGGGTGCAATAGCGACAGTAGGAGGCGCATTGCGTCGTAACCAGCATGAGCACGCGGTCCGGGTAGCGGTGAACCAGCCCCGGTACCGGCGAATGCTTATCCTCGGCCAGCGAATCCTCCATCATGGCCGTAAAGGGGACAAGCTCTTTATCGGTCGGGATGACCTGCCGTCGAATGGGATCGTTCGGATCGTCGGGGGTGATGAGCGAGATAAAGTAAGGGGTGATGTCCACACGGAAGAGGCCGCTGGCATTCAGCGCGCGCCGTTCAGAGTCGGTCAATGGGAGTACTTTTTCGATTTCTTCCGCTGTGTTCAGACGATGGCTCAATTGCCAGCGCCAGTCCATCCACTTTTCGTCAGGGACATCCGCAAAAATGGGAGCACGCCGATTGGAAACAAGAGGGGTGGGCATTTTTTCCTCCATAAAGTAGAGATTTAGAAACTGAGTAACTAAACGAAAGAGCAACGGCTGGCATCAGGCCGCTCCCAGGCGGATCGTGATCCGGACGATAAAAGCCGGCAAAATAGCTGAGAATTTTCACCATCATCTTATGCTTCCATTAGAACCATCCACCGTCTATCTCTACGGTCTATCGTCTACGGTCTATTGTCCATTCTCTACCTCGCCTTTCCCTGCGCGGCAACTGCGGCGGCTGCGCGTGCCACTTCATCTTCCGGCGCCAGGTAGAAATGACGCAGCGGACGCATCTCAGCATCCAGCTCATAGATCAGGGGAATACCGGTGGGAATGTTCAGCTCTACAATCTCCTGATCGGAAAGCTGATCCAGATATTTGACCAGGGCGCGCAGGCTATTCCCATGGGCGGCGATCAGGACACGCTGACCGGCGCGGATGGCCGGCACAATGGCATCATGCCAGTAAGGGAGCACGCGCTCCAGCGTATCCTTGAGCGATTCGCAGGCGGGCAGAAGTTTCGGGTCCAGCGTCGCGTAGCGGCGGTCGAAGCGCGGATGGCGCACATCTTCCCAATCCAGAGGGGGAGGCGGCACGTCATAGCTACGTCGCCAGAGCTTCACCTGCTCCTCGCCATATTTTGCGGCCATTTCCGCCTTATTCAACCCTTGCAAAGCGCCATAATGACGCTCGTTCAGCCGCCAGGAGCAATAAACCGGTATCCACTCCAGCTCCATCTCCTCCAGCACCAGCCAGAGGGTCTTGATCGCCCTCCGCAGCACCGAGGTAAAAGCCATGTCAAAGGTATAGCCCGCCTCTTTGAGCCGCCGCCCGGCCTGAATGGCCTCTTGAATGCCCTGTTCCGTCAACCCGACATCCGTCCAGCCGGTGAAGCGATTTTCCAGATTCCACAGACTTTGTCCATGTCGCAGCAGAACCACCGTATACATGAAGCCTCCACAGTTGATCCAGGATGACATCCTGCCTGAACACAGGCTACCTTACCCCCTAATTTTACCCTCACTATCCCCGTTTGTGCACGGTTTGGGCGGTAGCATCGCCCGCGTCAGCGGGTGCGCTGCGCGCCGCTAACTGCCCCCTGTCCTCGCGGGCAAAAGCCAATCCTTCGCCTGACCGCGGTAAAAACACAGCATTTTGCAGTGGCACGTCGTGACAGGCGCCAACCATATCGCCTGCCCCGGCGTCCAGGCGTTCATTCTTGCTTTTCCAGGCCAAAGGCCTGAACCAGTGGCAGGACGAGCATCAGGCCGGTGTTAGGCTGCGAGAGATCGCCCACGACCGCAGTGGTGGCGCGCAGCAACCTTTGCGCCACGTCCATATCCGGGATCACCGTGAACAGCGTGCGACTGAAGCGATCTTCGTGCTGGTAAAAGTCTTCCAGCGAAGGGATCAGGGGCAGATCATCCCGCAAGCCCTTGATGTAACGCAAACGCCCCAGCCCGGTGCTGAAGAGGAGGGTCACACGCCGGACGCCTTCGTTTTCCCAGGCATCCAGCAGGTCTTCCAGTTTCGAGGGATCATGGAGCACAAACAGCAAAAGATACATATTCAGGCATCCTCCCTGGACTCATGAGGCACAGCAGTCGTTGAAGGCTTTGAATGCGCACTGAACAGGCTTCGTAAGAGAACGGGTGTGATCAGCGTCGTTATCAGCACCATGATGACCACCACGGCAAATTCTTCTTCCGTGACCAGTTGATAAGGAGCGCCGACGCTTGCCATGATCAACCCTACTTCACCGCGGGAGATCATGCCTGCTCCCAGTTGAACAGCCTCCCGGAGCGAAAGGCCTCCCACGTAAGCCCCCAACCCCGCGCCGAGCCATTTTGCCACTATCGCAATCCCAATCACCGCCAGCGCAAACCAGAACATCTGCGGATGAAGTTGCCGGCCATTCACAGAGAGGCCGATGTTGATGAAGAAAATCGGCACGAAGAGGCCGTAGGCCAGCGTGTGAACGCCCTCCACGATTTTCTCTTTCTGATCGGTGCGCCCCAGCAACAGGCCGGCCAGGAACGCCCCGGTGATGGGGGCCAAATGGCCAATCGTCTCCGCGGCCAGGCCATAGGTCAGCATGATGCTGATGGCCAGGGCCAGCGTTCCCTGGCTGATGGGCAAACGATCCACCTTTTTGATCCAGCCGGGCATCATCCAGAGGCCAAAAGCGAAAGCCAGCGCCAGGAAAAGGAGCATTCGCAGGAGAATACCGAGCATAGCAAGCCAGTCTCCTGTCCCGGTGAGGGTCGCCAGGAAAACGGAGAGCAGAAGAATGGCCAGAATGTCATCCAGCACCGCAGCGCCCATCAGGCCCAGGCCAACCCGTGAGCGCAGGCGTCCAAGTTCCATCAGCGTTTGCGCTGAGATGCTGACGCTGGTGGCAGCCAGAATCAGGCCGAGGAATATCGCGGCCCGATGATCCAGCCCAAACAGGCGTCCGATCCCCCAGCCTCCCAGGACAGGCAAGGCCACCCCCAGACTACCACTGAACGCAGCCACGCGCAGATTTTGCGATAGCTCCCGGAAGTGTAACTCCAGACCCGCCAGGAACATCAGGAGCATCACCCCCATCTCCGCAAGATCATGCAAAATGTGCTTGAGAGAGGGATCGAGAAACGGCAGATGGAGCAAATCCACCACCGTGGGGCCAAGCAGGATGCCGACCAGAATCTCCCCCAGCACCGCTGGCTGACGCAGGCGCATACTGAGATAGCCGGCGAACTTGGCGGCCAACAGCATGATCACCAGGGCAAACGAAAGTTGCAGGAAAGATGTCATCATGGTTGCGCTACCGGACGCAATGCAAACTGCGGTTTTTCATCGGGACGGCTGAAGAAGGGAGGCAGGGCCAGAGGTGTGTACTGCATCCCAGAGCCGATTGTACCATACTGCACATAATATACCTCGATTCTCCCCTCCGGCCCCTGACGAATATCCTGAAACGCAAAGATCAGATAGCGACCATCCGGGCTCCAGCGCGCATCCCGATAGCAGCATACGCCCAGCGGGTTGATCTGGCGACCTTTGCGAAGCTCCGCGTTGTACTCATACAGGTCGCCGAAGCCATCGTTACGGCGGAATCCGTTGAGCACGAAGAGCGTCTCCCCATCCCAGTCAAAGGAGGGGATCAGCGGGTGCTCACCATAGCCGCTGATCGCGAATCGCTCCGCCGGGAACTCGTCCAGTTTGAATGGCATACCGGCTTTGCAATCGCGGAAATCGTAGAGCACAATCGCATCCACCCGACGCGAGCCGCTCACCCCGAGGACCTGGAGCGCCAGCTTCCACCCCTGGCGCGGCCAGTGCATATCCTTGACGGCTATCTGGTTATAGAACAAACAGCCTCTGGTATCAATCAACGCGCGCAGTCCCTGACGCTGACGAATGCGTTCGAGCGCCTGCAAGTCGAAGGGCACGATGTACAGCTCTCGATCCACGCTCAAGGCCAGCCACCGACCATCCGGCGAAGGGCGCACCGCCTCCAGCAGTCCCGCCCCTTCGATGCAGGTGATCGTGCGATTCTCGCGGCTTTCCACGTCAAGGAGGTTGATACATCGCCCGGTCACATACAGCAAGTGCTTGTGGTCTGGCAACCAGCTCAGGTTGCGCTTTTGTGCGCCGTCATTCGTCAGTTGCTCCACTTTTTCCCCATCCAGGGAAGCGAGCCAGATTTCGTTGGAAGCCACCAGCGCAACCGCATCCGCTCCTCCGATGATCGGAGGCTGGTAGGGAGTGGCTGTCGGTGAGGGGGATACAGTCTCGGTGAAGGCCGGGGTTGGAGCCACAGTCGGGGAAGGAGCTTCAGGGGGCAGGTTGGGCGCCGGGGTCGTCGCTTGCGGCGCAGGCGCGGAAGGGAGAGTGGCTGCGGGAGCCGGGGAAGAAGGCGTGGCCGCGCCGCGAGGGGAGGCGCGTCGTAACATGCCTGTCCCCAGCCACACGCCGATCCCCACGATCAAAAGCAGCGCGCCCGCGAGGAGGAGCGTCCAGAAAGGGAAGGCTTTCGGCGCGGTCGCAGAGGGGCGTTGAGCCGCTACCGTCGCCGGCATATTCAGGGTAGGTGCCGTCTCCATCAGAAATGCGGGCGTTTTTCCTTCTACGACCTGGCGCAGGGCGGCGACCAGTTCGCCCGCGGTGCTGAAGCGTTCGTTGGGGTCCTTGGCCATCGCCTTACGGATGAGCGCAGCAACAGCAGGAGGCAGGGAAGGATTGACCTGCAAAATGTCGGGGGGTGGCTCGGTGATGTGTTTCAGGGCCAGGCTCATCGGCGTATCTGCCTGATAGGGTGGCTGCCCACTGAGCATGTGATACAGGATCGCCCCCAGGGAATAAATATCGCTTCGCCCGTCCACCGCTTCCCCTTTCGCCTGTTCCGGGCTGATATAGGCCGGTGTACCGACGATCAGATCGCCGGTCAGGGTTGTTTGCTGGCTCCCACTCACAATCTTGGCAATGCCGAAATCCGAAAGGTAGGGCAGGCCAGAAGCATCGAAGAGGATATTGGCCGGCTTGAGATCGCGATGGACGATGCCCTTCCGGTGCGCCTCATCCAGAGCAGGGCCTAGATGTTCGAGCAAGCGTAGCGTTTCCTGAAGCGAAAGAGGGCCTTTTTTCAAGCGGTCGGCCAGGGAGCCGCCGCTCATGTAGCGCATGACGAAAAAAGGCTGCCCGTCTTCTTCACCGACATCGTAAACCGGCACGACCGCCGGGTGCTCCAGTCTGGCCACGATGCGCGCCTCGCGCTCAAAGCGCTTGCGGAACTGGGGATCGTCGGTGAAAGAGGCCGGCAGGACTTTGATGGCTACTTCGCGTTCAAAGAGCGGATCATAGGCACGATAGACCGTGGCCATGCCGCCCCTCCCCAGCTCACCCCGAATTTCATAGCGACCGAATTTTTGCATAAAGAACTCCTGTCTGAATAGCCACCTTCGGTTACACTTTTTCGCCCATCTCTATTTATGATAATCTTATTTGCGATATAGTTTACTACTTTGAATCAAGTAGATATATTGAGTTCTGGTTCGAATGTATACAGCGCATCCTGCCAAAATCTGTCCTGGGGCCGAAATATCCAACTGTTCAGGGGTGCCTATCAGGTAGAAAGCATTGCCATTTAGAAGATTCAAGGCCAGGGTCATTCTCAGCGCATTTTTCTGATCAGCGATAGATACAATTTCCTGATAGAAATCATCTGTTTTTAATTCTGTACAATTCTTTATAAAGTCGGGCATACAGATATCTGGCGCAAAGCCACAATCTCCTGCTTTGACCAGGTCAAGATACGAGCCCGGATAAAGTTTTACAACAAAAGGTCGCAAATTCTCTGAGCAGGTTGGAGCGGAGAAAAGAGATGGGGAAGAAAAGTGCAATATCAGGATCGGAAAAATAACCAGGACAACGACGGCTGAGAAGGAAAATATAGCGAAGTACGAAATATGCTTATCACGGTTTGCGAGCGGATGGGACTGAAAGGGAAGTGCTATCGGTAGCTCAAATGGCAAAGCCAGCGCTGGGAGAGCGAGCGAGAATACCATTGAACTGGCGTAAAATCTGCTCCCACCGTCTATCGGCGGCAGGAAAGGAACGGAAAAGAAGACGCCAATCAGGCAGGCAAGCAAAAAGGAAAAAACCGGATTGACTTTCCAGAAACGCCATGCCCTAATGATGCCAGCGCCAAAGAGCAGGAGGGCAGCTATCCAGAACAATTTGCCGATCAGACCCTCTTTGGGGTCACTCATAAACTGGAACAATCCGATCTCGGTAAAGAAAAAATCCCGGTAAGATTTTGCTGCCCCAATGAAAAAACTCAAGGGATGCTGCCGAAAAAACCGGAGCGTTTCTTGCATAATCGGTTCAGGGTCTGTTGTTCCCACGATCTTGATGGCAGAATTCCAGCCTGTCCCCCCTCGCACCTGTCCAAAAAGGGTATAAGCAAAATTTCCGAAGGCTATCACCCCTCTCTCCACGACCAGGCGCGGGTAAATCACATTCATCGTAACAAAAGCGGCGGCAGAAACCAGGACAGCTATGCCAGCCCAACGCATAGAGAACTTCCCTGTACCTCGAAATGTCCATCCTGCCCAGAGAACAAGCATGGGTAAGATGAAGAAGGCGCCGGCGCGAATGCTCAGGGCCAGGGTAAGTACAACGAGACCGGCTAAGAATTCCCTTGCGTTTTGATATTGGGCTGCCCTCCATAACAGAACAAATGACAGGCATCCGAAAAGGAAACCTGCAGATTCAGACATCGTAGAGCCAATAGAGGGCTGGAGATAGAAAAACAAAAATGTGGCCAGCAAGGAGCCTGCCAGAATTCCGTAATCACGTGCAACCCTGCGAGATGCCAGATAAAGCCCAATTCCGGCCCATCCATATATCAGGGCAAGCGCCCATTGTAAATGATGCCTGGTAAGAAGCAAGAAAATTGCAAAGAAACCGGGAAAAAGCGGTCTCCACGCCGCCGACGAACCACCTCTTGAAATTCTAATGCCATTCAATAACATTTCTGCGCTTATATAGTAATTTCCTCCATCCTTATATGGCAAAAGACCGCCGATCAGGCTATTATCTGAAAAACCCGAACCCCATTTATCCAGAAGTGTTAAGCCGCCGATCACCAGAGTAACAAGGAGGCCCAAAGGTATCTCTGTCCGACTTTCAGCAACAAAAGATAAAACATACAGGAAGAAGAGCAGCAGGAACAACCCTACCGAATACGAGGCCACCCGACCAGCAAGGGGAACGAGAGGCTTCGACCAGATCACAAAAGAGTAAACGGCAAAAAAGCACAATCCCCACAGAGCTCTTTTTATTACCTTTTTATCAAAACCGTTCTGCCACATATTCACCCCAAACCTGGCGTAGCACACCGCAAATTTCTCCCAGCGTGACGTCGTTTTCCACGCATTCGATGAACAGGGGCATCAGGTTTTCGCTTCCACGGGCGGCATTCTCCAGATGGGTCAGGAGTTCACTCACCCGTTGGGCATTCCTGCGCTGGCGCAGGGCCTGCAAACGCGCCTTCTGCTCGATCTCGATGCGCGGGTCCACCTTCAGCCGCTCCAGGGAGAGTTGCTCTTCAACCTGAAAGGCATTGACCCCGACCACGATCTGCTCACCGGATTCCACCGCCTGCTGTGCCCGATAGGCCGCCTCTTGAATTTCAGCCTGCATATATCCCAGCTCGATAGCGCGCAATGCGCCGCCCATCTCGTCAATTTTGCGGATGTACTCCTCCGCCCGACGCTCGATCTCATCCGTGAGATACTCGATCAGATACGAACCGGCCAGCGGATCCACCGTATCCGCCACGCCGGACTCGTAAGCGATGATCTGCTGGGTGCGCAAGGCCACGCGCACAGATTTTTCCGTTGGAAGCCACAGGGCCTCATCCATGCTGTTGGTATGGAGCGATTGCGTGCCCCCTAACACGGCTGCCAGCGCCTGGAGCGTGACGCGCACCACGTTGTTCTCCGGCTGCTGCGCTGTCAGGGTGGAGCCGGCGGTTTGGGTATGGAAGCGTAACTGCCAGGAGGCCGGCTTCTGCGCCCCGAATCGCTCGCGCATGATGCGCGCCCACAGCCGGCGGGCTGCGCGGAACTTGGCCACCTCCTCCAGCAAATGGTTGTGGGCATTGAAGAAAAACGAAAGCTGGGGAGCAAAATCATCCACGTTCAACCCGGCCTCGATGGCGGCCTGCACATAGGCAATCCCATTCGCCAGAGTAAACGCGACCTCTTGCACCGCCGTTGAACCCGCCTCGCGGATGTGATAGCCGCTGATCGAAATCGTATTCCAGTTCGGCACCTCCCGCGCACAAAAGCGGAAAATATCCGTGATCAGCCGCATGGAAGGCGCCGGCGGAAAGATATACGTGCCACGCGCAATGTATTCCTTCAAAATGTCGTTCTGGATCGTACCCCGCAGGCTGCGGATTTCTGCCCCTTGCTTTTTCGCCACCGCGATATACATCGCCAGCAAAATGCCGGCTGGGGCGTTGATGGTCATCGAGGTCGAGACTTTCGCCAGCGGAATGCCCTCAAAAAGTCGCTCCATATCCTCCAGCGAGGAGATCGAAACGCCCACCTTCCCCACTTCGCCGGCCGCCATCGGATGATCGGCATCGTATCCGATCTGCGTGGGAAGGTCAAAAGCCACCGAAAGCCCGGTCTGGCCCTGTTCCAACAGGTAACGAAAGCGGCGATTGGTCTCCTCGGCGGTGGCATAGCCGGCATACTGGCGCATGGTCCACAGGCGTCCGCGATACATCGTCGGCTGAATGCCGCGCGTGAAAGGATAGGCCCCAGGAAAGCCGAGCTTTTGCTCGTAGTCAGGGTCTTCGTGGGGCGGCAGGAGAAAACGAGGCATTTCGATCCCGGAGGAAGTCTCAAAGCGCGGCTTTCGCTCCGGGTAACGACTCAGAAGCGGCTCCAAAACTTCGCGTTTCCAGCGTTCATAGGCTTCCTTGAGCGTCATTCACACCTCCCGGAATTCCAGACGCATCAAATCCTGGGCAAAGAAGATGGGGCCAGGGAAAACATCCTGAAGCCTGCTCAGCCATTCGGAGGAAGCGGAAGGGTTGGGATCCGGATAATGGATGAGATAGAGCGCGCCGACCTCCGCCTGACGGGCGATCTCCGCTGCCTGGAGAGCGCTGGAATGCCCAATCCCCTCCCCGCTCGCCTCGTGGATCAAAATATCCGCACCGTTGGCCAGGCGAATCAGTTCCCCACAGGGTTCGGTATCTGCGGAGTACGCGATCACCTTGCGCGCCTGCCGCAATTCGATGCGCAGCCCAATGGTGGGAATCACATGATGCACCGGAGAGGCCAGGATACGCAGTTCTCCATCCTCGAGCACAAGCGTATATTCCTGTTCAGGCAAACGATGAAAAGAAACCGGAAAGAATCGCGGCCAGCTATCCCAGCCATAAGCATCCATCACCATCTCCAGGCGATCCAGCGTATGAGCCAGGCCGTAAACATGCAACGCTCGCTGATGCCCCAAAAGCCACATGCCCATCAGCAAAGAGGGCATCCCTGAGACATGATCGGGATGAAAATGGGTGAGGATCACATCTGTCAACTGAAGGGCAGAAGAACCGGCCTGGGATAGACGGGTGAAAGGATTTCCTGCGCAATCAATCAGCACCTTTCGCTGTTCAGCCTGAAGCAAAAAGTGTGTGTTTTCTCGTTCCTGCGAAGGAATGGCGCTTGAAGAGCCGAGGAAGGTAAGCGATACCATTTCAAGCCTACTTGATAGACAAAAGATATGCCTTGAGCAGAAACACAGTGAGAGAGGATTCAACCGCGGCTGCGATCAGGAGCAAAGGGATGATCAGCGCTACCATCAGGCGCGCCCAAAGCGCCAGATTTTCGATCAGAATGGTCGAGATCGGCTTTCCGGAGGGGGTGATCAGGCGCACCCCCATATAAAACACGGTGGCGAACGAAAGGATCATCGAGGGAATCTCAAAAATCCCGTGAGGCGCCACACCGAAGAGATAGAGTTTCAAAGGCGAAAGTTGCGCCCATTCCAGCCCCCTCCACACGATCCCCAACAGGCCTATATTGAGCAGATATGCAAACGCGCCCATCGTTCCCAGGGAGACCAACCCCATGAAAAAGACGAAAATCGTCGAGGTCAGATTGTGCCGGAAAATAAAGCCCATGCTCAAAGGAATGGCAGGCGCCTCTTCCGAACCACTCACCGAAAGAGGGAGTATGCGCCGAAGCGTTTGATATAACTCCTCTCGGCTGCTGCCTTCGGTTTGGATAGAAGGAGGGGCCGCTGTTTCCAGCGCCGGCTTAATCACGGTATCGGCAACGTACACACCCAACCCCAGGCTGACCGGAAAGAGGGCCAGGAAGATCAACAAGGCAGGGCGGAGCTGCTGCAGATCGCGTCGCACCTCATAGCGATACCACTCCCCAACGGATCGCGCCTCGCCGCGGAATGCTCGCCAGAACAAACGCACATAGCGACGGAAATTCAGCGTATCAATCTCCCGCCCCAACAGATTCTCTCGCTCAAAGTACACCAACCCCAGTCGCAGGAAGGCGACCGTGACCAGCAAGATCGCCATCACGATCCAAAACAAAGGCAACAAGTCTTTCCAGAATAAGAAATTCGCCTCTGCCATCACCAGAAACGAGGCAGGAAGCAGCACGAAAGAAGAACTCAGCGTGGCACTGCGAATCGTCGTGGATTGCGCCGAGATGAACGTCGCACCGCTTATCATCATCAGGGTATTCGCCACGCTGATCCAATACAACATGGCGATCAATCCAGGGGAGGGTAACGGCACATCCCTCCGATGTACCAGAAAGAGATAAAAGCTAAGGGCAAAAAGAACGGCCATCACAGGCGCCACCGTTCCGCTGAGAAGTTTCCCCAGGTAAATCTGCCAGTTTTCCAGCGGCGTAGCCAGCAACGGCTCGATAGTATTTCGCTCCCGTTCCCCCACGATACTTTCCAGGGCAATCGTCAGCGCAATCGTTGACGGGAAAAAGCCCACTGCCAGAATGGTGAACGGCACCAACTGCTGGATCACCAGCTCTGCCCCATAGCGGCTGATAAAGCCCACGATAGACTGCGCAATGCCGGTCATCGAAATCGGAAAAAAGAACGAAAGCACGATCAGCGGAAAAAGAATGCGCCAATCGCGCAGCTGATCGATCAACTCCCGTCGCAAAATCCAGAAAACCGGTTGTAGCTTCTCCCTCATTGGATTTCTCCTCGCTCACGAGCACGCGCCATCACGGCCAGATACGTCTCCTCCAGCGAACGCGGCACTTCCTGTAAAGTCAAAAGGGCAGCCCCCTGCTCCAGCAGCCCCCGCCAGATCAAGGGAAGCATCGTCTGCGGCTGTGGCACGCGCAAGCGCCACTCCATCGGCTTACGCTCCACCACCTCCACTGATTCAGGAAGCGTGATCGCCCCCTCCCATGGGCTTTGAAAGCGCAGCAGATACTCCGCCTCCCCAAAGACCTCGCGCTTCAACTCCTGCGGCGTCCCCGTCGCCAGGATGCGACCTTCGGCGATAATCGCAATGCGGTCGGCGAGCATCTCGGCCTCGGTCAGGTTATGGGTGGAGATCAGAATGGCGCGGTTTTTGGAACGCAGGCGCAAAATCTCCTGGCGCACCAGTTGCGCTGCCTCCGGGTCCATAGCCGAAGTCGGCTCATCCAAAAGCAGCACCGGCGGCTCGTGGATCAACGCGCGCGCCAGGCTGAGCTTCTGTCGCATCCCCTTGGAATATTCTCCGCACCGCCTGGATGCTGCCTGGCCAAGCCCAAAATATTCCAGCAAAGACGTGATCCTGCGCCGTCGCTCTCCTGGATCGTGCAACCCGTAGAGGCGGGCATAGAACTCCAGGTACTCATAACCGTTCATGCGCAGGTACAGGCTATGTTGCTCGGTGAGCATCCCCACCGAGCGATGCACGGCCTCCGGTTGCTCAACGGTATCATATCCCATAATCCGCGCCCGTCCACGGGTGGGTCGCAAGAGCGCGTTCAACATGCGGATCGTCGTCGTCTTGCCGGCTCCGTTCTGACCCAAAAGTGCCAGAATCTCCCCCATCTTCACCGTAAAGGTCACCTCGCGCACCGCCCAAAAAGAATCAAATTGTTTAGAAAGAGCCTCTGCTTCGATCATCGTTCATAAACTTTCACGAAAAAAGAAGGAAAAATTGACCTGTACCGCCCGGACGCGCCGCCTTTCCATCGCCATCCGGGCTGATACATCGCAGCGCCTTCGTCTGCGCCTTCCCCTGCGACCTCAAGCCACCTGCCGCGCCTGGGGCGTTGCTGCTCCATGGAGCGAACCTGCCGCCTCCCGCATCCGCCGCCTTCCCTTTATTTTATCCTATGTCTCCAGAAAAGAACAGCCGCTGCAATCAAAGCGACCCCACCCATGATCGTCTGATTCAAATTCAAACCACCAGCGCGCACAATGTCCAGACGCAAAAACTCCAGCAAAAAGCGTTCAAAGGGATACAGGACCAGATAAGCCAGAAAAACATCACCAGGCAGGAGCTTCTCCTGCTGACGGCGCAAGAGCCAGAGCAAGAAAAACATGTTCGCCAGGTTGAGCAACGACTCGTAAAGGAACAGAGGATGGTAATACTCCACCTTCTCAAAGCCCGGCAGGCGATGGGCGGGATCAATATACAGCTTCCAGGGCAAATTCGTGGGAGCGCCATACAGTTCCTGATTGAAGAAATTCCCCCACCGTCCGATTGCCTGTCCCAGCGCCAGCGAAGGCGAAGCCACATCGGCCCAGAACGCAAAAGATTTTTGATGTCGCCAGGCATAGATCGCCAGCGCAACCGCCCCTCCCAGGATCACCCCTGGCATCCCCAGGCCGCCGTGGCGGAAATTCAGTATCTGCAGCGGATCCTGCAAATAGTACGATGTGGTGATCCCGCTGTTCACCGCGGAGGCCGAAGGGGTGAAAACATGCCACAAACGCGCCCCAACCACACCGCCAATGACGAGATAAACCAGCAAATCCCAGACCTCCTGTGGATTCTCACCCCGTCGGCGCAACTCCAGCGAGGCCAGCCAGCCTCCAGCCAGCACGCCCAACATTATAATCAGCCCGTAAAAGCGTACCCCTATCCGATCGGTCTGCAAAAAGATCGGCATGGCTAAGCCAAAAGCGCCCAGTGCTATCCATAGCAGAATAGAGAAGAGCTCCTGCGTACCAAAACGCGCCGAACGCGTGCCTTGCACGATTCCGGAAATCGCCATCAATCCCAACACGATCTGAAAGACAAGAACGGGGAGAGAAAACCCTTCGGGGGGAACGAAATGACCGAACACGAGACCTCCTTGAAGTTCCGAGATTATGCCTCAGCGCGATTTTGACTTCAGCGCTGCTTGCGCCTGGCGCCGCACGTGGAAAATGCGCTGCAGCGCCGTGTAATTGGCAAACAGTGCCAGGATAGAAATCCCCACATGGGGAACATTGAGCAGCAGCGAAGGCGCCAACACCAGGTAGCGCTCGACCCGTGTGAGCAATCCCACCTTCGCTTCATAGCCGACAGCCTCAGCCCGCGCTTTGATATATGAGACCAGCACCGTGCCGGCGGCTGCGGCAAACGTAGCCACTGCCCAGAACGGTTCGCCGTGCATGGCAAAATAGTACGTAATTCCACCCAAAACAAACAGTTCCGAATAGCGATCGGTGACCGAATCCACGAAAGCACCCCATTCGCTATCCTCGCCAGCCTGACGCGCCATCGCCCCATCCAGGGCATCAAAGGGGGTGAAGATCAACATCAGCAGCCCGCCCAGGGAAATTTTCCCCTGCGCAACCAGAAACGCGGCCAGCACATTCCCGGCCAGACCGGCTATCGTCATCGTGCTGGGCGTCAAACCCAGGCGCAGCAGGAAACGCGCCGTCGGCTCCAGAAACCAGCGGAACCAGATGCGCAACCGATCCGTAAACGTTGGAGAGGGAGAAGTCACTTTTACCTGTCCTTTCATGTTCATGCTCCAATGATACCAGAGTCTGCTCGCAACGAAGTTTCCCTCGATTGCCCGCACGAGGGGCAATTATAAAGCGTAACTGTTCGTCCCCCCTTTTCAGT
Source organism: Chloroflexota bacterium (assembly GCA_017743695.1). Lineage (GTDB taxonomy): Bacteria > Chloroflexota > Anaerolineae > Anaerolineales > Villigracilaceae > 630D-37. The sequence goes on along the minus strand of JAGHYK010000002.1, from coordinate 19,696 downwards.
AACCGAGAGTTTGAGAGCGTATTGCATTAGGGACATCCTGTCAGGCAAAAGAGTCCCTGGATTCCGGTAAGGAGAACCGTCAACGAATGGAGAACGAATCAACGAATTCAGACCGCGGACCACAGACGGCAGACCGCCGTAGGGCAGGCTTTCCAGCCTGCAGATGACCGGATAGCGCAGGAGAACGATGGACGGTGGACAAATAGACCGTGGACGGCGACAGCACACCCAGACTTTCCGCCTGCCGAAGGATACCGTCAACGAAAAAATGAGCGAATCGAGAGAAAAAGAGTATAATTTTGCTGAATTGCTCCCACTGCTCAGGTTCACTATGCGCAACAAGATTTCTATCTCCCTGTTCATTTTCCTTGCCATCGGTCTTTACCTGCTACTCTTTCCGCCCCGTTGGATGCTCAACCGCATCAAACAGGTGGATGCCTCCCCGGCCACGGGTGCAATGCTGGTGGAGAAATACGGGTGTCGCAAGTGTCATGTCCTGCATGGCGAGGGTGCACTCAAGGCTCCCAACCTGGATGAGGCTGTAAAACAGGAAACCGAAGAAACGCTCTATCGCTGGCTGGCGAACCCTCGCGCCATGCGCCCCAACACGGCCATGCCCAATCTGCACCTCTCGGATAGCGAAATTCGCGCCATCATCGCCTATCTCAAAGCCAGCTCCTCACCCTGAAAGCCGTACCTGTCAGGGAATTCCCTACATCCCATGTGACAGGGAATGTGACCTTCCACACTTCCCTGTTTTCACTTTTCTGCTACACTAAAAGTGTCTCTCCGAAGCCTGTCTGCCTACCGTAGCGCATGAGGTTGCGCTGCCACGGCGGCAGGACAGTACTGCACACCCCGCAGTACCGGGTAAAAGCGGAAACGCTTTTGCCTCCCGTTCTGGAAAGGAGACCCCACGCAATCCGTCCATGCGCGCCATCTCCTTTCCGGAGATGGCGTTTCTGTTTTTGTGCTTCCTGTCTGCAAGCTATCCGACCTCACAACCTCATGTCTGGTGAAAATGCTATGAATCCGAATCTATCCAGCTATCTCCAAAAATCCGCCTCGCAGCACTCTCACCTTTGCCCGCGCCAGATCCTCGGCGTGCGCATGGGGCTGCTCGGAATGAAAAGCCTCGGTTTCGATGCTCCGCCGCCCAAAAAGCGCCTGCTGGTCATCGTTGAATCGGATGGTTGCTTCGCTGATGGCATCACTGCCGCCACGGACTGCACGGTCGGCCATCGTACTCTGCGCGTGGAAGACTATGGCAAGATTGCAGCCACCTTCGTGGACACGGTCAGCGGGCGCGCCATACGCATTGCGCCTGCGCTGGATATTCGTCAGAAGGCCCATGCCTACGCCCCCGGCGAGCCGCGTCGTTACTTTGCACAGATGCAGGCGTATCAGATCATGCCCGATGAGGAGATGTTTACGGTCGTTGAGGTACAATTGAAGACATCCATCGAGGCGATCATCTCTCGCCCCGGCGTGCGCGTCAACTGTGACGTATGTGGCGAAGAGATCATCAATGAGCGCGAGATCAAACAGAATGGTCTCACACTTTGCCGTGCCTGCGCTGGAGATGCCTATTATCAGCCCACTCCTGCCACGCTCTCCCTCTCCCTGGAGTGCTTCGCTGAATCGGCCAGCTACATCACCCCATGAACCTCCTGTCAGGAGACGAAACCATCCCATGCTTCTCTTAACCCTCATCTTTGTTATAGCCGTTTTATACTCCAGTGCAGGCTTTGGCGGCGCTTCTGGCTACCTGCTGGTGATGAGTTTCTTCGGCATCCCTGCGAACGTCATGTCCAGCACGGCACTGGTGTTGAACATCTTTGTCTCTACCATTTCATTTCTCAATTACTACCGCGCCGGGCATTTCCGCCCCAATCTGCTCTTCCCCTTTTTGATCACTTCTATCCCAGCGGCGTTCCTCGGTGGGATGTTCAAACTGAGTCAGCAGGCTTATACCTCCCTGCTTTACGGAGTGCTCACCTATCTTGCATTGCGCATGATCTTCTTCCCGGTGCTTTCAGATAAAAGCGATTGGTCGCCGCGCCCCGTGCCACGCTGGGCCGCCCTCGTCAGCGGGGCTGTTATCGGCTTGCTTTCTGGCATGATCGGCATCGGCGGCGGGATTTTCCTTTCACCGCTCATCATTCTGACAGGCTGGGGCAATTCCAAACAGGCTGCTGCCTCGGCGGGGGCATTTATCGCCATCAACTCGCTCAGCGGACTCATCGGACGCTTCCAGGGCGGGACCTTTGCTTTCGGCGCAGCGCAGATCCCCATGCTGATTGCCGGGCTGGCCGGCGCACTGCTCGGTGGACATTTGGGCGCAATCAACTGGTCGAGTGCTGGCGTGCGCCGCGCCCTGGGGATCATTCTGGCCCTGGCCGTCAGCACCTACTGGTTTAAACTTTGAGTTGACTGCAAAAAGGGAATCTTCTCACAACTGCTCAGCCTGTCATTCCGAGAGCATTTTTCCCGAAGCAATCCCCCATGAGCGAATGGGAGATTGCTTCGCTTCGCTTGCAATGACACGGGGCATTGAAAACCCTCTCCGATTTCAGTGCCAGGAACATTCCCGAAATGCCACCTTGCATGTTATAACTGAAAGCATGAAGAGGTTGCTCGGCTTGCTGACGTTTATCACGTTGCTCGTGATCGCCTGCGTCCCTACGCAGGAGCCTGAGATTGCAGGCAACGTGGACTTGAACGATCTTCAACCCCTGGCAACGCCTGCCAACCGGCAGACATCGGCGTTGCGCGTGGCCATCGCGGCGGTGATTTCACCCAAGGGCACGGTGGAATCCTATGCCCCCCTGCTTCGCTACCTGGAAGAAAAGCTCAACCGTCCTGTAGAGCTGATCCAGCGTCGCACCTACATGGAGATCAACGATCTGATCGCCCACGGGCAGGTGGATATGGCGTTTGTCTGTACCAGTGCTTATATTCAGGGACATGATACATTTGGCATGGAGCTACTGGTTGCCCCACAGGTAAACGGAAAGACCACTTACAACTCCCTTTTGATCGTACCTGCCAACAGCCCTGCCAGGAGCATGGCGGATCTACGCGGCAAAGTTTTTGCCTTTACCGATCCCATCTCTCTGAGCGGGCGGGTTTACCCCACCTATCTGGTACAGCAATTGGGATCCACCCCTGAAGAATTCTTCTCACGCACGTTCTACACGTACAGCCACGACGAAGCAATTCGCGCCGTAGCCAGTGGTCTGGCAGATGGCGCAGCCGTTGATTCGCTGGTTTACGCTTTCATGCTGGAACGCGATCCTGCCTTACGAGAAAAACTCAAAGTGATCCACACTTCGCCCGATTTTGGCATTCCACCGGTTGTGGTCAACCCGGCTATCCGTCCCCAAATCAAACACGAGCTGAAATCTATTTTGCTGGAAATGGCAAACGATGCCGCGGCTCAGGAGGCGCTCAAGAGTATCGGCGTAGAACGTTTTGTTCCCATCAGTGACGAAATTTACCAGAGCGCACGCGAATTAATGCGCACCCTCTTGCTATTCAATCAACCATGATGAAAAAAATTTTTGAAAAATTCTGGTCCATTGCCGGGGCAGTGAGTGTTCGCACAAAAATCCTCGGCATTGTGCTCGGCTCAACCCTGCTGCTTGGAACGGGGGTCATTTTTCAGGCGCGCGCTGCGTTTCAGGCCACGATGATGCGCCTGCTGGAGGAGCAAAGTATTTCCGCAGCCCGCGATCTGGCGGCACGTGCCACCGATCCCATTCTGCTCAACGATCTCGTGTATCTCCAGGATTTGCTGGACGAAACGGTCAAAAACAGTCCAAACGTGCGATATGCCTTCCTGCTCGATCCCCAGGGTCAGATCATCGCCCACACATTTCACGGCGGTTTTCCCCTGGCCCTCTTGTCGCTCAACACAGTCGCAGCCACCTCTCATCACCATACCGTTTTGATCCGCACCAATGAAGGACTCGTCTGGGATACAGCGGTGCCGATTCTGAACGGAAAGGTCGGGATTGCACGGGTCGGCGTTACCGACCTCTCTGTCCAACGCGTTCTCTCTGAATTGACGCTACAACTGGGACTGACTATGCTGGTCGTCTCAGCCGCAGGAATTCTGGTGGCTGTGCTTCTCACCCTGATCCTGACCCGCCCCATCCAGGAATTGTTACAGGCTACGCGGGAGGTGGCAAAGGGCAACTTTACCGTTCGAGTAAAACGTTGGGCAGACGATGAGCTGGGCGATCTGGCGGATGCTTTCAACCAAATGAGCGAACAGCTTGCGCTGACCGAAAATCTGCGACGCGAACGCGAATGGCTGCGCCGTCAGCTCCTGGAAAAAGTGATTGCTTCCCAGGAAGAGGAGCGTCGGCGCATTGCTCGTGAGCTTCATGATTCCACCTCGCAAAATCTTACCTCGCTGATCGTTGGTCTGCGAATGATTGAGGAAAACTGTCGGCAGTGCCCGGCGCAACCCAAGGCCCTGGAACTACGAGCCGTCGCCTCACGCACGCTGGAGGAGGTGCACGAGCTTTCGCTGCGCCTTCGCCCGCGCATCCTCGATGATTTAGGCCTGGCCGCCGCCCTGGAGCGCCTGGCAGCAGAATGGGAAGCGCGTTATAAAATTCCGATAGATGTGGCCATTCGATTAAACGAACGCCTGCCTGGAGCGGTTGAAACGGCCATCTATCGCATCGTCCAGGAAGCGTTGACCAACATTGTCCGCCATGCGCAGGCCCATTCTGCAAGCATCCTCATCGAACGACGGGGCAATATGCTGCGAGCGATCATCGAGGATGACGGAATCGGCTTCGATCCGCAAACCAGATTTGGGGAACATCATCTGGGATTGTTAGGTATGCGAGAACGGGCAGAGCTCCTGGGAGGTAAGCTGGTCATTGAGTCGGCGCCTGGCGCCGGCACCAGTTTGCTGATCGAGATTCCGCTCTCCACCCTTTCCAGCGAATGAAATCGAGAGGAGAACCCACCATGAAATATCGCATCCTGATCGCCGATGATCATGCAGTATTGCGCTCAGGATTGAGGCTACTCCTCAGCAGCACGGGCGAATTTGAAATCGTAGGTGAAGCCTCCAGCGGTATCGAAACCCTCAACCTGGCTGAAACCCTTCAACCCGATCTGATCCTGCTTGACCTGAGTATGCCCTCGTTGGGAGGCCTGGATGCAATTCCCACCCTGCGCAAACTGGCCCCACAAAGCCGCATCCTGATTCTCACCATGTATGACGAACCTCAATACCTGCGCCAGGCGCTCAAGCGAGGGGCGCATGGCTATATCCTGAAAAAAGCAGCCGATTCCGACCTGTTCTCCGCGATTCGAGCTGTATTGCGAGGGGAAATGTATATCCACTCCTCGATGACGCGCGTGCTGCTGGATGATATGCTCTCAGAATCAAAGGCGGAGCAAAACGTCGGTGCCTGGAACACCTTGAGTGAACGCGAACAAGAGGTGCTGCGACTGGTTGCGCGGGGATATACCGGCACAGAGATTGCCGAGAAGCTCAATCTCAGCCCGAAGACAGTGGAGACATATCGCGCACGGGGTATGGAAAAGCTTGGATTACGTACACGAGCCGCCCTGGTGAAATTCGCTTTGCAAGAAGGCATCATCGAAGAAGAGTAACCATTCAGCCCTGCCTCAAAACCGTTGGGCATGTCATGGCAAGGAACGCTCTTTTTCGGCCCTGCACGAGGCCAGGCTGGCCAGGCACTACTGGCGAGCCGAAACGCGAAGCGAACGAAAGCTCTCCAGTTCGGTGCTGAGCCGCATCCAGTTCTCTACCAGCAGAACAAAATGGGGGGTTTGATCGCGAAAGAAAAAGGGCGAAAGAAAAAGGCGCAAAAGCCGGGGGGAAAGAGGCCAGCTGTTTAGCTCCAGGATGATCGCTGTCTTGTGCATCAGGGGTTCCAGAATCTCACGATTCCACGCGGAAAGACGCCCCAAAGGGAAGATCACGTGCATTTCACTGCTGATCACCCGACGCACCCGTTTGTAAGAGATATCGAAACGCAGAAAAGGAGTGGCAATGCGCACACTCTCCGCGCGGGGCTGCACATACGCCGCAGAGCGCAGTCCCCACAGGATCAAGGTCACCAGCAAAGCCAGGCCCCCGGCAAACCACAATGCCATTCGTCCAAGGGTCTCGTTCTTGAAAGCCGGGTGATCAGAAATCCCCCAGGCCAGGACAAAAAGCGCCACGGCCAGGAACAGCGTAGCCGGCCACCAGCGGTCTAACATACGGGTATAGATGAGCAGAGGATAGCGATTCCCTTCGCGCTTCATAGGAGACGTTTTTGAAGCTCGACCATGGCCTGTTCCAGATGTTGACTGCGCAGCGCAAGCGTGACATCGCCGCGAGTTTTCTCAACAATGCCCCGCACCAGATCAGTCTGGCGACGCAGGTTATTGGTCAGGCCGTCCGGATAATCCATCGTCACCAGCACCGCATAAATCTCATCCATATACCCCAAAAGGCGCTCGGCTTCTTCGGAATAGCCATGGCGCAAGATGTCCATGATCCGCCGTCGCAATTCCCCGACGCTCTCCGCCAGGCCATTCAGATAGGTCGCCTCGGGGATGCCTAAGGACTCTGGACCCGGCAGGGGCTGGTTGTAGATCAAAGCGCAGGCGATGCTGGCCTCCGCAAATTCCTTCAGTGCGTCCTGGGTATAGCCCGCGTAAAACAGATCCGGGAAAGGGCGCAACGCTTCGATCAATGAGTGCACCAGTCGCTGCGCCTGCTCCAGGTGGGCATTCATGGAGTCAGTTTCCTGGCGATGCGCCGCCCGGATCGCCAGGGCGCAGGCGCGCGTCAGCTCGCGGGCATCATTCAAGGCGCGCTCGCGGGCTGCGATCTGCCTGTTGAGTGCTTCTCGAATGCGCTCGGCAATGGATTCCAGATTGTGCACGGCGCCTCTCAAGGATTGTCATCGGGGGAGGGATGGAAGAGCAAATCAGCCAGCGAGGGGCCGCCGCCTGGGATCGAAATTTCGCCAAATGCTGCTTCGTAGCGTGCCAGGTTCTCGCTCAGAGCACGCAAAAGTAGCTTGGCTGAAAGCGGGGAAAGGAGGATGCGCGCCTGAATCCAGGCCTGCGCTTCACCCGGCAGCCAGTGAGCGAAATCAATCACAAAATCGGCAGGGGAATGCGCAATACGCGCCAGGTTGCTATAGGCGGTCACCATCTGCGGCGCCGGTCGCATTTCAGGGGTGTTCTGATTCATCGCATGGACTCTCAGAAGGGAATATCCTCATCCCCCAGCGCCTCTACGCCCGCCACCTCTGGGGTGGCTTCTTCCTCGCCGCGATCGCTCAGGAAGCGTACCGTGTGCGCGGTCACCTCGAAAGAAGCGCGCGGCTGCCCATCCTGCCCATTCCAGATGCGTGGGCCTCCCGTGCGCGGATCGGCGGTCAGCCGTCCTTCAATGAACACCTTAGACCCCTTCTTGAGATACTGATTGCAGGTTTCGGCGAGCTTTCCCCAGGTTGTAACGCGGAACCACAGCGTCTCTTTGACCAGTTCCCCGCTGGCATTCGGGTACTGCCGGTTGGTGGCCACAGAAAAACTGGTCACCGGCTGTCCCGAAGGCGTAAAACGCATTTCCGGATCTCGTCCCAGGCGACCGATGAGGATCAACGTGTGAAACATAACCTCTCTCCTGAAGTGGGATGCTTTGATTTTACTGCCTTCTTCTGGATTCTACAAGAAGAATTGCGCCCGGTAAATGGACAGGACGGGCGCGATTTGGGCGATTTCGAGCGCCAAAAACCTTGACAAATAACGCATCCTGCATATAATTGCGCCCAATTATGTGCTCCCTGTCACTCTCCCTTAGCCTTATCCTGGCGCTTGCGGTCCTCATCCTTATTGAGGGCCTGTTTGTGGTTAGGATGGCTGAGGTGAGAGTCGAACCATAACGCACAACACATTCTCCCCGCACACCAGGGCCACCCTAACCACACAGGGTGGCCTTTTTTGATCCCTTTGTACAGTGAGGAGTTATGCGTTCCGACACCATCAAAAAAGGCTTTGAGAAGGCGCCACATCGGGCGCTGCTGCGGGCTACCGGCATCGTTCGCGAGGAGGATTTCGAGAAACCGTTCATCGCCATCGTGAACTCCTATGTGGACATTGTCCCTGGCCATGTGCATCTACAGGAATTCGGGAAGCTCGTCAAAGAGGCGGTGCGCGAAGCGGGCGGAGTCCCCTTCGAGTTCAACACCATCGGCGTAGATGATGGGATCGCCATGGGACATTTCGGGATGAAATATTCTCTCCCCTCACGCGAACTGATTGCCGATTCCGTCGAGACCATGATCGAGGCGCATCAGTTCGACGGCATGATCTGCATTCCGAATTGCGACAAGATCGTGCCGGGGATGCTCATGGCAGCCATGCGTCTGAACATCCCGACCATCGTCGTTTCCGGCGGGCCGATGGCAGCCGGTAAAACCCCTCAGGGAGAGGTGATCGATCTCATTTCCGTCTTCGAGGGGGTGGGGGCTTACGCCGCAAAGCGAATAGACGAAGATCGCCTGCTGACCCTGGAGCGCTACGCCTGCCCGAGCTGCGGCTCCTGTTCCGGCCTGTTCACGGCGAATTCCATGAATTGCCTGAGCGAAGCCCTGGGACTGGCGTTACCCTTCAACGGGAGCGCGCTGGCCCTGACCGAAGAGCGCGAAGCGCTGGCGATCCAGGCCGCCCATCAGATCATGGAGCTGATCCGGCGCGATCTGCGTCCGCGGCAGATCGTCACCGCCGAAGCGATTGACGACGCCTTCGCGCTGGATATGGCCATGGGCGGTTCGACGAACACCGTCCTGCACCTGCTAGCCATTGCGCACGAAGGAAACATCCCCTATCCGCTGGAGCGAATCAACCAGATCGCTGAACGCGTGCCGCACCTGTGCAAGGTCAGCCCTTCCGGCCCCTGGCATATGGAGGATGTGCACCGCGCCGGCGGCATCCCGGCCATCCTCCATGAAATTCAGCGCGCCAGCGGCATCCTGCACCTTGATCGTCCCACGGTGAGCGGGAAAACCCTGGGAGAAAACATCCGCGGTCACGAGATTCTGGATCCAGAGGTGATCCGCCCGTATGAGCATGCGCACTCTCCACGCGGCGGATTGGCCATCCTGTTCGGGAATCTGGCGCCACGCGGCGCAGTGGTCAAGACGGCAGGCGTCTCCCCAGAGATGATGCGCTTTGAAGGCCCGGCTGTTATCTTTGAATCGCAGGAAGAGGCCATGGAGGGGATTCTGGGTGGAAAAGTCAAACCGGGAGATTGCGTCGTCATTCGCTACGAAGGCCCGAAAGGGGGGCCGGGGATGCAAGAGATGCTCTCCCCGACCTCGGCCATTATGGGGATGGGGCTGGGAGACAAAGTCGCATTGATCACGGATGGACGCTTCAGCGGCGGCACCCGCGGCGCCTGCATTGGGCACGTCTCCCCGGAAGCGGCAGCCCGCGGCCCGATCGCCGCCCTGCGCAACGGGGATCGCATCCGCATTGATCTGCACGCCCGCCGCTTAGAGGTAGACCTGACCCAGGCCGAGATCGAAAGTCGCCTGGCGGCGCTGCCCCCCTTTGAACCCCGCGTGCAATCCAAATGGCTGCGAAGGTATTCGTATTTCGTCACCAGCGCAGACAGCGGCGCTGTGCTGAGAGAAACCCTGATGTAGGAGGAAGAAGATGAAGAAAAAAGGAGCACAAATTCTCTGGGAAGCACTGGTACGGGAGGGTGTGGAGGTGGTCTTCGGGTATCCAGGGGGAGCCATCATGCCGGTCTACGATGCCATGCTGGACTATCCAATCCATCATGTCCTGGTGCGTCATGAGCAGGGGGCGGCGCACATGGCCGATGGTTACGCGCGCGCCTCGGGCAAGGTGGGGGTAGCCATGGCCACTTCCGGCCCTGGCGCAACCAACCTGGTCACCGGAATCGCCAACGCGATGATGGATTCCGTCCCCATCGTCTGCATCACCGGGCAGGTGCCGGCCCATCTGGTCGGCAGTGACGCCTTCCAGGAGACGGATGTCACCGGCATCACGCTGCCGATCACCAAGCACAATTACCTGGTGACGCGTGCGGATGAGATTGCCCGCGTGGTACACGAAGCCTTTCACATTGCGCGCAGTGGCCGACCGGGACCGGTCTTGATTGACCTTTGCAAAAACGCTCAGTTTGAAGAGGCCGAATTCGATCACTATCCGCCGCCCATTCGCCTGCCAGGGTATCAGCCGGTCACGCGCGCCCCGCTGCACCTGCTGCAAAAGGCCGCTCGCCTGATCAACCAGGCAAAACAGCCGGTCATCCTGTGTGGTCACGGCGTCTTGATGGCCGGAGCCGAACAGGAGTTGCTCTATCTCGCGACCAAAGCTCAGATTCCGGTCGCCAGCACCTTACTCGGCCTGAGCGCCTTCCCGGCCTCGCATCCTTTGAGCCTGGGCATGATGGGGATGCACGGGGAAGTGCATACGAACCTCGCCATCCAGAACTCCGACCTGCTGATCGCCCTGGGCATGCGCTTCGACGACCGCGTGACTGGCGTGCTCAAGGCCTATGCTCCCAAAGCGACCAAAATTCACATCGAAATTGACCCGGCCGAAATCCACAAAAACGTATATGCCGATGTCCCCCTGGTGGGCGACCTGAAACTCGTGCTTCAGGATTTAATCCCGCTCGTCGAAGAGAACGATCATTCGGAATGGATGGCGCAAATCCTGGCCTGGAAAGAAGAGGCCGATCAGCGCAGCATCATGAACTGGGAGCCGGACGGCAAGCTGCATGTGCCGCATCTGGTGCGCGAAATCTGGAACGCGACCGGCGGCGACGCCATCATTTCCACCGATGTCGGACAGCATCAGATGTGGGCCGCCCAGTACTACGCCTTCGAGAAGCCGAATCGGCTGATCACCTCCGGCGGCCTGGGAGCGATGGGTTTCGGCCTGCCGGCAGCCATCGGCGCCTGGTTTGCCAACAAAGACCGCGAAGTGTGGGCAATCGTCGGAGATGGCGGCTTTCAGATGACCGCTGCCGAGCTGACAACCGCCGTTCAGGAGGGCGCCAACGTCAAAGTGGCGATCATGAACAATCATTTCCTGGGCATGGTGCGTCAGTGGCAGGAATTCTTCTTTGAAAAACGCTATTCAGCGGTGGATATGCTCACCCCAGACTTCGTCAAACTCGCCGAGGCGCATCACGTACCGGCTCGACGCGTCACGCGCCCCGAAGAAGTTCAAGAGGCGCTGCAATGGGCACGACAGACCCAGGGCCCGGCGGTGATCGAGTTCGTCGTCGAGCGCGAGGATGCCGTCTATCCTATGGTGCCCCAGGGCGCAGCCCTCCATGAAATGATCCAGCGCCCACCCCGCCAGCGTGCATGAGTCTCAGGAGGTTCTTATGCGCTACACATTCGTTGTACTGGTCGAAAACAAACCCGGTGTGCTCAATCGAGTCGCTTCCCTGTTCAGACGGCGCAATTTCAACATCGAATCCCTGGCAGTAGGCCCCACAGAGAATCCCGAAATCTCCCGCATGACAATCGTGGTGGAATGCCCGAATGGCGATACCGATGCGCATCGTCTGGAGGCCAACCTGTATAAGCTGGTCAACGTGATTGACGTGCAGGATGTCACCCATCTCCCCACCGTGACGCGTGATCTGGCGTTGATCAAAGTCAAGGCCGGGCCAGAACGGCGCGCCGAGGTCAACAACCTGGCCTCCATCTTTCGGGCGCGCATCGTGGATGTTGCCCCAGACTCGCTGACGATTGAGATCACCGGCACCGAGGACAAGATCGAGAGCATGATCGAACTGTTGCGTCCCATCGGCATTATTGAAATGGCGCGCACCGGGCAAATCGCTATCACCCGCGGCACGCAGAGCGGGATTCGACGAATGCCCGGTTTGAGCAATTACTACGAGACGACGCTCGACATGAGCGAAGTCGCATTCTGATTCACAAGGAGAATGACTATGGCAAAGATCAATTTCGGCGGTGTGGAAGAAGAAGTGATCACCCGCGAGGAATTTCCCCTCGAGAAGGCGCGTGAAGTGCTCAAAGACGAGGTTGTCGCCGTCATTGGCTATGGAGTCCAGGGGCCAGCCCAGGCGCTGAACATGCGAGACAACGGGCTGAACGTGATCGTCGGGCAGCGGGAGGGCACAAAAAGCTGGGAGCGCGCCCTCGCCGATGGCTGGGAACCCGGCAAAACGCTCTTCCCGGTCGAAGAAGCCGCACAGCGTGGGACGGTCATCCAGTATCTGCTTTCGGATGCCGGGCAACGAGAGCAGTGGCCCAATATCCTCCGCCATCTGAAAGAGGGCGATCTGCTCTACTTCTCCCATGGCTTTTCGATCACCTTTAAGCACCTGACCGGTGTTGTTCCACCGGCCTATGTGGATGTTGGACTGGTCGCGCCGAAAGGTTCCGGGCGCAGCGTGCGCGCCAACTTCCTGGCCGGCTCCGGGATCAATGCAAGCTTTGCCGTTTACCAGGACTATACCGGCCGCGCCCGTGAACGCGTGATTGCACTGGGGATTGCCATCGGCGCCGGCTATCTTTTCCCCACCACTTTTGAGCACGAAGTCTATTCCGACCTGACGGGAGAGCGCGGCGTGTTGATGGGCGCTCTGGCCGGGATCATGGAAGCCCAGTATACCCTGCTCCGTCGCCATGGCCATTCCCCCTCGGAGGCCTTCAACGAAACCGTTGAGGAACTCACCCAATCCCTGATCCGCCTGGTCGGCGAGAACGGCATGGACTGGATGTATGCGAACTGCTCCACCACCGCCCAACGGGGCGCCCTGGACTGGAAAGACCGTTTCCGCGATGCGGTGATGCCGGTCTTTGAAAAACTATACGAAAGCGTGGTGAGCGGTGAGGAGGCTCGCATCGTGCTGGAGGCCAACAGTCGCCCCGACTATCGCCAGCAACTGGAAAAAGAACTCGCCGCCATGCGCAATTCGGAAATGTGGCAGGCCGGCGCCATGGTGCGCGCCCTGCGCCCCGAAAACTGGAGTAAACAAGGACAGTGATTCTTTCTATAAGGAGGTCTTTATGATTCTGGAGAAAAATGAAGCAATTCGCAGCGACATGGTAAAAATTTTTGACACCACCCTGCGGGATGGGGAACAATCTCCCGGCGCCTCGATGACCTCGGCGGAAAAGCTGGAGGTGGCACGCGCCCTGGCCCAACTGCGCGTGGACATCATCGAGGCCGGCTTCCCGGCTGCCTCGCCCGATGATCTGGAGGCGGTGCGGCGCATCGCCATCGAAGTCGGAAACCCGAAACATGTGGAAGCAGGGCAAAAGGTGCCGACCATCGCCGCCCTGGCGCGCGCCAACAAACAGGATATTGACAAAGCCTGGGAAGCCGTGCGCGAGGCGCAGAAGCCACGCATTCACACCTTCCTGGCCACTTCCCCGATCCACATGAAGTACAAGCTGCGCATGGAACCGGAAGAAGTGATCGCCCGCGTGGGCGAGATGGTCGCCTATGCCCGCTCGCTCTGTCCGGATGTCGAATTCTCCCCGGAAGACGCCGGCCGCTCCGATCCCGAATTCCTGTACATCGTCCTGGGGGAGGCGATCAAGGCCGGCGCCACCACGCTGAACATCCCCGACACGGTGGGCTACACCATTCCCAGCGAATTCTATCGCCTGATCAAGGGCATTATCGAGAACACGCCGGGCATGCACGAGGGGATCACCATCTCCGTCCACTGCCACGACGATCTCGGTCTGGCCACCGCCAACACGCTGGCCGGCATCCTGGCCGGCGCTCGCCAGGCAGAGGTCACTATCAACGGCATCGGTGAGCGCGCCGGAAATGCCTCGCTGGAAGAGCTGGTCATGCTCCTGAAAACGCGGTATCCAGTACTCGGACTGAAGACGGATATTGACACCACCCAGATCGCCCGCGTCAGCAAACTGGTCAGCACCTATACCGGCATCGTCGTTCAGCCCAATAAGGCGATTGTGGGAGCCAACGCCTTTGCGCACGAGGCCGGCATCCATCAGGATGGAATGCTCAAGCACAGCCTGACCTACGAAATCATGCGCCCCGAGGATGTGGGCGTGCGCCAGAGTCGCCTGGTGCTGGGCAAACATTCCGGACGTCATGCGCTGCGCAAGCGCCTGGAGGAGATGGGCTACGCACTGAGCGAGGCGCAACTGGATGCCATCTTTGAAGACTTCAAACGCCTGGCCGACCGCAAGAAGGTCATCACGGATGCTGACCTGGAGGCGCTGGTCAACGAGGAACGCTATCAGGTGCGTGAGCTGTATGCCCTGAGCAGCATGGAAGTCACCTGCGGCACCGTCGGCACCCCTACCGCCCGCGTCCAGCTTCGCACCCCCGATGGCAGTCTGCAATCCTTTACCGCCCAGGGTACCGGCCCGGTGGATGCGACCTACAAAGCCATTGATGCCATCGTCAACGTGCCCTGCGAACTGGTGGAATACAACGTGCACGCGGTCACCGAAGGGATAGATGCCATCGGAGAGGTGACCGTGCGCATTCGCCCGCGCAACGGCCAGAAGAAGACCATCCTGGATGCCCAGACCGAGGAAGAATACACGCGCATTTATGGCGGCCACGGCGCAGATACGGACATCGTCGTCGCCAGCGCCAAAGCCTATCTCAACGCCCTGAACATGATGATCGTCTCCTCCCTGGAGCAAAAGACCGGGGTGAGCAGTGATTACGGAGTGATCCTGTAGGAGGAAGAATGCCGAAAACGCTCTTTGAGAAAGTCTGGGAATCCCATGTGGTGGCGCAAGAGCCTGGGGCGCCAGCCGTGCTCTATATTGACCTCCACCTGGTACACGAGGTCACCTCGCCTCAAGCCTTTGACGGGCTACGTCGCCGCGGGCTGAAGGTGCGCCGGCCGGATCGCACCTTCGCCACCATTGATCACTCGGTTCCCACCATTCGCCCTGATCTCAGCCTGGCGGATCCGCTGGCAGCCAGGCAAATCCGCCAGCTTCAACAAAACGCGAAGGAATTCGGCATCCAATTGCTGGACCTGGATCATCCGCAGCGCGGCATCGTTCACGTCATCGGCCCGGAACTCGGGCTGACCCAACCAGGCATGACCATCGTCTGCGGCGATAGTCACACCTCCACCCATGGCGCTTTCGGCGCGCTGGCCTTCGGCATCGGCACTTCAGAGGTGGAGCATGTGCTGGCCACCCAATGCCTGCTCCAATCGCGCCCCAAAACCTTTGAAGTGCGCCTGGAGGGCAGGCTGGCGAAAGGGGTGACGGCGAAAGACATCATCCTGGCCCTGATCGCGCAGATCGGCGTCGGAGGCGGCACGGGGCATGTGTTCGAGTATCGCGGGAGCGCAATCTCCAGGCTTTCCATGGAAGAACGCATGACCATTTGCAACATGTCCATCGAAGCCGGCGCACGCGCCGGGATGATCGCACCCGATGAGACAACGTTTGAATATCTCTACGGGCGCCCCTTCGCACCTCAGGGGAAGGCCTGGGAGAAAGCAGTGGCCTGGTGGCGCACACTTCCCACGGACGAGGGCGCCCACTTCGATAGAAGCGTGATGCTCGATGTCTCGCGCCTGGAGCCGATGATCACCTATGGCACGACGCCGGCCATGGCGATCCCCATCAGTGGACGTATCCCCGCGCCGGAAACCGCCGCGGATAGCACCCAGCGCGCCACGCTGGAAAAAGCGCTCCAGTATATGCAATTGCAGCCGGGGCAATCCCTTTTGGGGCAAAAAGTGAATGTGGTCTTCATCGGCTCCTGCACCAACGGGCGACTTTCCGATCTGCGCCAGGCCGCCATGGTGCTCAAAGGGCGGAAGGTCGCCCCAGGGGTACGGATGATCGTCACGCCCGGTTCGGAGGGCGTGCGTCGCCAGGCCGAAGCCGAGGGGCTGGATCGCATTTTCAAAGAGGCCGGCGCGGAATGGCGTCATGCCGGATGCAGTATGTGTATCGCCATGAACGGCGATCAGTTACAGCCGGGCGAGTATGCGGTCTCCACCACCAACCGCAACTTCGAGGGGCGCCAGGGAAAGGGAGGGCGCACGTTCCTCGCCAGTCCCCTGACCGCCGCCGCAGCCGCCCTCCACGGTTTCATCGTTGACCCGCGCACCCTGCTGAGTTAAAGGAGTCACCATGCCCCCGTTCACCCGCCTGACCTCACGCGTTGTGGCACTGCCAGTTGATAATATTGATACCGATCAGATCATTCCGGCGCAATTCCTTAAAATCACTGATAAAAGCGGGCTGGCAGAAGCCCTGTTCTACTCCTGGCGCTATCACCCGGATGGGCGTCCCAACGAGGCTTTCGTGCTGAACCAGCCCCAGGCGCAGGGAGCGCAGATCCTGCTTGCCGGCGATAACTTCGGCTGCGGCTCCAGCCGCGAACATGCCCCATGGGCGCTGATCGCATGGGGATTCCGCGCCGTGATTTCGTCCTCGTTTGCCGATATTTTCCGCAACAACGCCTTGAAAAATGGCCTGCTGCCGGTCAAGGTGGAACCAGCCATCCTGAACACGCTTTTTAACCTGCTCAAAGAGCAACCCCAGGCCGAGTTCACCATTGACCTGGCCTCCCAGACTTTGTCCTATCCAGGGGGGCAGACCGAATTCCCGATAGATCCTTTCAGCAAAACCTGCCTGCTGGAAGGGGTTGACGAGCTGGGCTATCTGCTCCGCTTCCTGCCTCAAATTGAAGCCTTTGAAACTTCTCACGTTCTCTGGAGGGAATGATGTCACTTGCGAAAATGGTGCAAATCTACGATACCACGCTCCGAGATGGCACACAATCCGAAGGATTCAACCTTTCGGCGCGCGATAAGATACGCATTGCACAACGGCTGGATGAGTTCGGCGTCCACTTCATCGAGGGGGGCTGGCCAGGTTCTAACCCGAAAGATGTCGAGTTTTTCCAGCGCGCCAGGGATATAGAGTGGAAACATGCGCAGATCACCGCCTTCGGCTCCACCTGCCGCGCCCGCTCTACCCCGGAGGACGATGCCAACATTCAGGCCCTGCTGGAAGCGGGTACCACATGGTGCACCATTTTCGGAAAATCCTGGACGCTTCATGTCACCGATGTCCTGCAAACCACCCTGAGCGACAATCTGCGCATTATCGAAGAAAGCGTCGCCTATCTGCGCCAGCAGGGACGACGGGTGATCTACGATGCCGAGCACTTCTTTGATGGCTATAAACAAGACCCCGTCTATGCAGTAGAGACCTTGCAGGCGGCCATTCGCGGCGGCGCGGAGATGGTAGTGCTCTGTGATACGAATGGCGGTACGCTCCCCTGGGAAGTGGAAGACATCCTGCGCGCCGTCAAGGGGCAAATTGGGGTGCCTTTCGGCATCCATGCGCACAACGACAGCGAATGCGCCGTGATCAACTCCCTGATCGCGGTGCGTGAGGGCGCCATCCAGGTACAGGGAACCATCAACGGCGTGGGAGAGCGTTGCGGCAATGCCAATTTATGCTCCATCATCCCTGACCTGCAGCTCAAGATGGGATATTCCTGTGTCCCGGAGGAGAATCTGAAGCAGTTATACGCCCTCTCCCACTTTGTCTTTGAGGTAGCCAACATTACGCCTGACGAACACCTGCCCTATGTGGGGCGCTCGGCGTTTGCCCATAAAGGCGGGGTACATGTGGCCGCCATGCGCAGGAATCCGCGTTCTTATCAGCACATCGAACCGGAGCGGGTCGGGAATCAATCGCGCGTGGTCGTTTCTGATCTTTCCGGGCGAGGAAATTTGCTCAGCAAGGCAGAGGAACACGGCGTGGAAGTGGAAGGGGAAGAGGTGGTACCGGTGTTGAAACAGGTGAAGGAGCTGGAGGCGCGCGGCTTCTCCTTTGAAGCGGCGGAGGCCTCCGTGGCCCTCATGCTCAAGCGTCAGGAGCCGCACTATCGCCGTCCGTTTGAACTGGTAGACTTCTTTGTCAACGTCGAACATCGCCACGGGCGCGGTATCTTCGCCGAGGCTACGGTGAAGATCCGCATTGGCGACCAGGTGATGCACACAGCAGCCGAAGGGGTGGGGCCGGTTCACGCCCTGGATCAGGCGCTGCGCAAAGCCCTGTTACCGTTCTATCCCCAACTGCAACATTTTCAGCTCTCCGATTACAAGGTGCGCATCCTTGACCCCGACAACGGCACCGAGGCGACCACGCGCGTCTTAGTCGAAATGCGCAATTCGACCTCCCGCTGGAGCACCGTCGGCGCCAGCGCCAACATCATTGAGGCTTCCTGGCAGGCGCTGGCGGACGGTCTGGAATATGGGCTGACCATGGCTCACTGAAGCCGCTCCAGGATGGCCTGGGTCATCTGCTGTGTGCCAAGCGCACCTCCCAGGTCGGGGGTGCGCGCGCCATCTTCGAGCGCCCGCTCGACAGCCCTTTCGATGGCCTGGGCCTCTTTCTCCAACCCAAAGGAATACCGTAACATCAGCGCCGCAGAGAGAATCGCTCCAATCGGGTTGGCGATGCCTTTGCCGGCAATATCGGGAGCAGACCCATGCACCGGTTCGTACAACCCGCGGCGGCGCACATGCGGTTTCGGGAATTCCACGCCCAGGCTGGCAGAAGGGAGCATCCCCATCGAGCCGGCCAGCACCGAGGCTTCGTCGGTAAGAATATCCCCAAACATGTTTTCGGTGACCATAACATCGAAGCTCGCAGGCGAGCTGATCAGTTTCATCGCCGCGGTATCTACCAGGACGTGTTCCAGCGTCACGTCAGGATAAGATTGCGCAAGTCGCAGCGCCACTTTGCGCCAGAGACGCGAGCTTTCCAGCACATTCGCCTTATCCACCGAGGCGACCTTGCGACGGCGCTGTTGCGCCAGTTCAAAAGCGACCTGTATCACCCGAGCGATCTCGAACTCATAATATTCCAGCGTGTCCACGGCGTATTCCTGCCCGTTGCGTATCTCGCGGCGCCGCGGTTCACCGAAATACAATCCCCCGGTCAACTCACGAACCACGATGAAATCCACGCCCTCGAGCTTCTGCGGCTTGAGCGGGGAGGCATCCCGCAAGGAGGGATAGACTTTCACCGGGCGCAGATTGGCAAATACTTCCATCCCCTTGCGCAGACGCAGCAATCCACGTTCCGGTCGGTCGCTGGCATCTGGATGCTCCCACTTTGGCCCGCCGACCGCTCCGAGCAGGACGGCATCGGCCTCCAGCGCATCGCTCAGGGTTTCATCGGTCAGCGAAGCGCCGAACGCGTCCAGCGAAGCGCCACCGATCAGGCGCCGCTCGAAGCGAAAATGCTGATCATAGCGCGCCCCTATCGCATCCAGCACCTGCACAGCCGCCTCTACGACCTCCACCCCGATCCCATCACCCGGAAGAAGTAAGATGTTCCATTCTGACATGTCGTTACCTCCCAAAAACAGGGTTGCTCGATTATACCAGGGTAAACGGAGCATAAAGCCCAAAAATCGGCGAGGATACTGTATCATTCGTTCAGGAAATTCGCAGTAAGTAGCCCAACCCCGTTCACGGGGCGGGGGTCGCCAACCCCGCTTGCGGGGCAGGAACCTCTAACCCCGCTTGCGGGGAATGGGGTTTGGCTACCACAAGCCATAAAAAAACCTCCGCATCCCGTCATTGCGAGCGTAGCGAAGCAATCTCCTGGCCGATAGGGGGATTGCTTCGCCG
>JAGHYK010000288.1 GCA_017743695.1 Chloroflexota bacterium | reverse complement strand
CATGGCTTTCGGGCGACTCGCTGCGAATTTCCTGAACGAATGATACAGTAACCTTTTGCCCCCACAGGCCCGTCCACCAGAAACACATGATAAAATCGTGTGGTAACTCGTAGTGACACACAAAAACAGAATACAGGAGAATACAAATGACGATTGAATACCAGGAAACTGCTAAGGATTTGCTGACGCGCATTGACATTCACCAGAAATACGGTGCGCGGGATATTGATCAATGGATGATCGAATTGCTTCAGCCCTCTCCTGGCGATGTCATCCTGGATGTGGGCTGTGGCGCCGGAAAGCAGTGTTTCCTTTACTGGGAAAAAACCGCTGGCAAAGCCTCGATCACCGGCGGAGATATTTCTCAGGAGCTTCTGGAAAAAGCGCGTGCCGAAAATGCCCGACGGGGTGCGTCTATTCGCTTCATGGAACTGGATTTCAATCAGCCCTTCCCGTTTGCTGCCGAACAATTCGACCTGGTCTCCTGCTCCTTTGCCATCTACTACGCCGGGGACATCCCCTTCACGCTGCGCGAGATGCACCGGGTGCTCAAGACAGGGGGGCGCCTGTTCACCACCGGCCCCATGCCAGAAAACAAAAAAGTATTCTATGACATCATTCGAGCGGCTTCTGGCAAACCCATTCCTCCCATGCCGGGTTCCTCGCGCTATGCTTCCCTGATCCTGAACACCATGCGCGACCTCTTCCGACAGGTAGAGGTGCACATCTTTGAAAACCCTCTCACCTTTGAAACCGTCGAACCGTTCCTGGAATATACCCGTGCTTCCCTCTCTGAGGACCGCAAGCTCTGGAAACCTCTCTTCCAGAGCAAGCAGGAATTTGAAAATCTGATGCAGGCCATTGAGCGCGAAGCGCGCGCCTGGATCGCCCGTGAAGGCAAAATCGTCATGACCAAAGTGGTTGGCGGCTTCATCGCCACGAAATAGGAGCTCCCATGTTCTTTGCTGCCAGACGCCTTCTCTTCCTGGGGTGCCATCCGGATGACATCGAGCTGGGATGCGGCGCGTTGCTGCATCAGGTAGCCCATCAGAGCGAGGTGTTGTGCGTCACACTTTCGGATAATCAGAAAAATCCCGCGCTCAGCGGCCTCCTTGAGGAGATGTATGCCAGCATGGAGCGCCTGGGAGTGCCGCGAGAGCGGGTGCTCCTCGGCCCCTTCACGACCCGCCATTTCGCCGAGGCGCGTCAGGACATCCTCGATTACCTGTTGCGCCTGCGTCGTGATTTTCGCCCTGAAATCGTCTTCGTCCACAGCCGGCAGGATGTCCATCAGGATCACAACGTGGTTACGGAGGAGGCTCTGCGCGCCTTTCGCGGCGTCACGCTGCTTGGATTTGAAATCCTGCGCTCCAGCCACGGCTTTTTCCCTCAGTTCCTGGTAGAGGTCTCCGAAGCAGATGTGCAGGCGAAATTAGAAGCGCTGGCCTGCTATAAAACATATGCGGATAAACATTATTTTTCGCCGGAGATCATTAAAAGCACACTTCTGAGAAACGGAGCCATTGCCGAACGTCCATATGCCGAAGGCTTTGAAGTGCTCCGCCTCGTAGGACATTTTGGAAGTTTGTCGTAACCATCCCCACCTCTTGACCAATTCTCGCAATTGCCTGTCCTCGTAAAGAGAAAGAATGAGCGAAGATTCTCTTTCTGTGCCCCCTGAATGGCTGGAAGCGATTCAGCGTGCTCTGGCAGAAGACATTGGTCCGGGTGATGTCACCACGAACAGTATCGTTCCGCCTGAAGCAATGATGCGCGGGCACATTCTGGCTAAACAGGAGGGGGTAATCGCCGGCCTGGATGTGGCTCAGGCTGTTTATCATGCCATAGACCCTGAAGTGAAGTTCTATCCGCAGGTGGAAGAGTCCGCCTGGGTTCGGCGTGGCCAGATACTGGCCATTGTCCACGGGCGCGCCCGTAGTCTCTTGACGGCGGAGCGTACTGCCCTCAACTTCCTGGGTCGCATGTCCGGGATCGCCACATTGACGAGGCGATTTGTAGAGGCAGTTTCCGGCACCAAAGCCGTCATTCTGGATACCCGTAAAACGGCCCCCGGTCTTCGTATTTTTGACAAACTGGCTGTGCGTCGCGGAGGTGGGCAAAATCACCGTTTCGGTCTTTATGATATGATCTTGATTAAGGATAACCACATTGACTTCGTCGGCTCGATCACCGAAGCGGTTACCCGCGCTCGCGCGGGGGCGCCGGGGTTGCCTGTCGAAGTTGAAGCGCGCACCCTGGAGGATGTGCGTGAAGCGCTTGAATTGGGAATTGATCGCATCTTGCTGGATAACATGTCTCTGGAAATGATGCGTGAAGCGGTGCGTCTGGTTGCCGGACGCGTCAAACTGGAGGCCTCAGGCAATATCACCCTCGAAAACGTGCGCGCCGTCGCTGAAACCGGCGTGGATTTTATCTCCTGCGGGGCGCTCACGCATTCCGTCAGAGTCTTTGATCTCAGTTTTGATTATGTGCAGGAGGGGAAATATGAACCCTGAAGTGGAGAAAATGTATCAAT
>JAGHYK010000287.1 GCA_017743695.1 Chloroflexota bacterium | reverse complement strand
GCCCGTTTGCAGCGGCTGGCGCAGGGAGCCTATCGCCTGGTCTATGTCGCTCCGGAGCGGTTGCGCAGTGTGCCGTTCCTGAACGCGCTCCAGGGCCAGAAGATCGGCCTGCTGGCGGTGGACGAGGCCCACTGCATCTCGGAATGGGGTCACGACTTCCGCCCCGATTACCTGCACCTGGCGGAAGCGCGCCGCCGCCTGGGAAATCCGCTCACCGTCGCCCTGACTGCCACCGCCACGCCACAGGTGCAGGACGACATTATCCGGCTGCTGGAACTGGGGGAGGCCAGGCGCATCGTGACCGGCTTCAATCGCCCCAACCTGTACTTCGAGGTGCGTTCCGCTTCGGGTCCGGACCCGAAACTGCGTGCCCTGA
Organism: Chloroflexota bacterium; assembly: GCA_017743695.1. GTDB lineage: Bacteria > Chloroflexota > Anaerolineae > Anaerolineales > Villigracilaceae > 630D-37. Next base: position 2,178 of record JAGHYK010000287.1, on the reverse strand, counting down.
GCGAACTTTTGTCTCCGCCCCAAACGGGCGCCGCCATCATCTACACCGGCACGCGCCGCGATGCCGAAGAGGTGACCCTCTTCCTTCAGCAGGTGATGCATCTCCATGCCGGGTTTTACCACGCCGGCCTGCCCGCCGAGGAACGGGAGCGCATCCAGAACGAGTTCATCGCCGGCCGCCTGAATGTTATCTGCGCCACCAATGCCTTCGGCATGGGCATTGACCGCGCCGACGTGCGCCAGGTGATTCACTACTCCCTGCCCGGCTCGCTGGAGGCTTACTACCAGGAGGCCGGACGCGCCGGGCGCGATGGTCAACCTGCCCAGGTCACCCTGCTCTATGACCCTCAAGACCGCGCCCTGCAAGAGTTTTTCATTGCCAGCAGCGCCCTGAACGAGGCGCATTTGCGAGCGCTCTATCAGGCCATTCCGGCTGGCAGGGAGGTCTGGCTGACCGAAGACGACCTTTCGCGCCGCACCGACCTGCATCCGGTGCAAATTCGCGTCGGCCTGGCCATGCTGGAGCAGGCAAGCGTGCTGGAACATCTGGGGGACGAGGGCTTGCGCATGTTGTACCGCAAAGGGGAGTGGCAGCCGAATGCCATTGCCCAAGCCCTCGCCCGCAACCGCGAACATCTCAAGCACCGCTACCGCCAGTTAGAGGGCATCGTCCGCTATGCCGAGAGCAACGCCTGCCGCCGCCGTGTTATCCTGCAGCACTTTGGGGATACGGGGGCAGCGGAAGCGCCTCGCTGCTGCGACAACTGCCTGGGAACGGCCACCCGGCCCGAGGTCCAGAAAGAAGCGGGGGAGATGACGCCAGGGGAACGCGCCGCGCTCATCGTCCTGGATTGCGTCCGCCGCGCCCGCGTTCCGGTTGGGCGCGAAAAACTGGCGCAAATCCTGCATGGCTCGAAGGCTCAAGACATCCGGCGCTTCCACCACGACCGCAATCCGTATTACGGCAAACTGGCGGCGGTGCTGCAAGGGGACATCGAAGCGGTCATCGCGCAGCTGGTCGAGAAGGGCTACCTGAAGACGATTGGCGGCGAGTATCCGGTGCTGGCGCTCACCCCGCGCGGCGAACAGGCGCTTCGACAAAAGGAGGCGATTCCCTTGCGGTTACCCAAATCCTTTGCGCCTGAAACCGTTCAGCGTGCCAAAGGGAAACTGCAAGCCGGCGGCACGGTGGCGTATACGGCGAAGTTGCTGGCAGAGGGTCTGAGCGTCGAAGAGATTGCGCAGCGGCGTGGGTTGACGGTCGGCACGATTTACGGTCACTGCGCGCAGTTGATCGAGCGCGGCCTGCTGGAAGTGGAGCGCGTCATCCCGGCGGAGGTGCAGGCGCAGATTCAGACTGCCATCCAGCGCGCCGGGGTTGTGAATTCGCTCTCGGATATCAAGGCACTGCTGCCGGAGACCATCGAGTATGGCATGATCCGCTGCGCGCTGGCGGCGCGGGGAGAAATTTTTGCCCCATCGAAGGCGGAGCAGAGGGATGGGCGCAGCGATGCGGAAATTGACCGCGCTATTCTGGACTGCGTGAAGTCTTTGCCCGCCCAACTGCCCCGCAGCGGCGTCGCCAAATTGCTGGTTGGCTCGTTATCCAGGCGGGTGGAAGCGTACCAATCGCATCCGCTTTACAACGTCCTCGAAGGAGAATCGCGTTCCCGGGTGATAGAACGCGTGGACAAACTGCTCGAAAACGGGCAATTGCAGCAAGCCGAAAACGGTTATTTGATTTTGGGTAAAGCGCCTACCCATCCTGTTGCACCGCCTGCCGACCCTGTCGCGGCGTTCCTGTCTTCCCCTCATCCCCGCCCGCTGAAGGGACTCTGGCAGGTCGGCTTTGCGCTGGACTTCCACAGCAGTTTCCGCGGCGCGGATTGGGAGCGCAGCGCCATCGGCGAGCTGGTCTATCGGCTCAAGTACGAAGAGGACCGCTCCGTGCTGCCCTTGCTGGTGGAACACACGCGTGCTCTCTTCGCGGCGCACCCGCAGATGACGGAATTCGATGTCATCGTGCCGGTGCCGCCCTCTACGCCGCGTCCCTTTCAGCCGCTGGAGGCCTATTGTCAGGCGTTGGCGCAGGCGGTCGGCAAACCGGTGAAAAACTGCCTGGTCAAAACGCGCCCCACCCGCCCGCAAAAAGAGATGAGCACCCTGGCGCAGAAGCGCG
>JAGHYK010000286.1 GCA_017743695.1 Chloroflexota bacterium | reverse complement strand
AAGCAATCTCCTGCCGATGTGGTTACTTTCGTCCTCGGAATTTCCTGAAGGAAAGATACACTACCCCTTGCGCTCCGCCGTCGGTATCTGCATGATTTTGTGATATAATTCGCAACTGTGACTTCGCCCTCACCGGATCCCCGCCTGCAGCGTGCGTTCAACCTGACTCTGGCCAGTGTGGCCGGACAGGTGGGGTGTTTGACCCTGCTGGTTATCTTTGTTGCGTTGTTTGGTGGTTTGTGGCTTGATAAGCAGATGGGGACGCGCCCGCTTTTTACCATCCTGGCTCTGGCAGCAAGCGTGCCGGTGACGATTTTCTTGATGGTTCAGGTGGTACGGGCGGCAACTGCGCGCATCAAGCCCGTTTTACCTGCATCTCGGCCGGAACAGGAAAATTCTTCAGGAGGTATGTCATCGTGAGCGAAGCAAAGAAAGGTTGGCGTTGGGGCGTAAATCGCTGGTTTGTCCTTTTGTTCATCATCGCGGGCGCCATTGCGGCGCGTTTCTATCCCCCGATTCAGCCCCATGTACAGTTACCGGCGGAGGCGCTTTCGCATGAGCCGCTCTTTACCCTTCCTGTCTTCGGGGAGTTCTATCTCACCAATACGTTTGTGGCGCTGCTCATTGCGGATGTGCTCCTGTTGCTGATTGCCTTTGGGGTCTCGCGAGCCGTGAAGCGTGCAGAAAGCGATGGTTCGCTGGTGACTCGCGGTTTACCGGGGGCCGTGGAGGCTTTGCTGGAGGTGATCTACAATCTCACCGAGAGCACGGCGGGGAAGTGGGCCCGGTTTATTTTCCCCTGGTTTGCTACCATTACCCTGCTGGTTCTGGTTTCCAACTGGATGGAGCTGATCCCAGGGGTGGATAGCGTTGGATTGCTTGAGCCGGCGGAAGGGCATGGCTACGCAGTCCAGGACCTGGGTTGGGCGGCGACCATCGTCAAATCGGCGGTGGAACATGCAGGGCATGGAGAAGCGACGTACAAACTGGTCCCCTTTGTGCGCGTCGTCTCCACGGATTTGAATTTCACCGTCGCACTGGCGCTGATTGCGGTCTTCATGGTACAGGTGATCGGCATCAAGGCGCAGGGATTGAGCTATTTCACGAAGTTTTTCAACACGAAAACCCTGTTTAGCCGTCCGATCTTTGGCGTCATTGATTTCGCTGTCGGCTTGCTGGAGCTGATTTCGGAGTTCTCGAAAATCCTTTCTTTCGCTTTCCGTCTATTTGGGAACATCTTTGCCGGTTCCGTCCTTCTGTTTGTGATCGGCTCTCTCGTGCCGGTCTTTGCCCAATCTATCTTCCTGATGCTTGAGTTCTTCGTTGGTTTGATCCAGGCGGTGGTCTTTGGTCTCCTGACCATGATCTTCATGACTCAGGCCACCCAGGGACACGGTGAGCATCACGAAGAGGCGCACGCGTAGTTTTCGGGCGGTATCGCCCGGTTTCCACCTTTTTAGCGGCGGATTTTCCGCCCGAAACTTCAACGAACGGAGGTTCTCACAATGGATATAGCTGCTGCCACGATTCTTGGTAAACTGATTGGAGCCGGTCTGGCCATGATCGGAGCGATTGGCGCCGGTGCAGGCATTGGTATTTTGACCGGCGGCGCGGTGCAGGCAATGGCGCGCAACCCAGATGCGACCGGCACTATCCAGACAAACATGATCCTGGGCATCGCTTTCGCTGAGGCGATTGCTATTTACTGTCTGGTAGTGGCTCTTCTGATCCTGTTCGTGTTCTAATCATAGAGGAGGTCGCCTTGGAAAAGTTAGGCCTGAACCTCGGTTATATCTTTGTACAGATTTTCAACTTCTTGATCCTGTTCATCGTCTTGCGCGCCTGGGTATACAAACCTATCCTCGGATTGCTGGAAAAGCGTCGCAAAGTGATCGCGGAGGGGATCGAAAACGCTCGCGTTGCCGCAGAGGCGCGCGCCAATGCGGAGAAGGAAGCTGCTAAGATCCTCGCGGAGGCCCAGGCAGAAGCCAATCGCATCGTGCGCGAGGCGACGGAACGCGCCCAGGTGGCGACCAAAGATGTGCGCGCCGCAGCCGAAGCGGAAGCCGCTCGTATCATCGAGAGCGCAAAGGCGGATGCGGAAGCGGAACGCAACCGCATCCTCGGCGATCTGCGCGGCCAGATCGCGGCCCTGGCCATCGCCGCGACCCAGAAGTTACTGGGTGAAGCCCTCGATGAGAAGCGCCAGCACGCGCTGATAGAGGAGTTTTTCGCTGGGGTAAAGGGTGGAAAAGTGACCGTGCTCGAAGGCGCCGATCTCAAAGGCGCCTCGGCAGAGGTCATCAGCGCCCTGCCGCTGACCGAAGAAGAACAAAATCTGATCAAGAAAGAAGTGCTGGCTCAGGTCGGCGCCCAGGCGGTGACCTTCCGCGTCGATCCGGCGCTGTTGGGTGGGCTGGTTATCAAAGTTGGCGATAAGGTGCTGGACGGCTCAGTGGCCGGGAAACTGGAAGGCCTGCGCCAGAGCCTGCGCTGATTGCCTGAAAGCACATGGGAGAGGGTTTGACGGCTCCGTCAGACCCTCTTTGTTTTTAAG
>JAGHYK010000062.1 GCA_017743695.1 Chloroflexota bacterium | reverse complement strand
TGCCTGGTCCAGCAAGGCCGACCGCAGGTCGGCGGTACAGCGGTTGGCCGCCGGTTTCCTGAACGAATGATACAGTATCCCCAGTCCAAAAACCTTGTCAAAATTCCTCCTCTGTGATAACATATCTCCATGCATTTCAAGATGCCCTCGACTCCCGCATGGTTTTATGGCTATTATTTCTTTTACGCCTCCCACCGCGCGCGGGGTCGGGTCATCACGCCGTAAGTCCTTCTTATACCGTATCGAATGTCAGGCGTGGGATAGACCCCACGCCTGATTTGTTTTTCGGAAGGAGGTTGTTATGCCTGTTCGTGCCATTCGAGGGGCCACAACGGCCAGCGAAAATTCCCCCGAAGCGATCTGGGAGGCCACCCAGGAACTGCTCACCACCCTGTTAGAGGCCAATCAATTGTCGCAGGAGGCGGTTGTCAGTGCCATTTTCACGGTCACGCCTGACCTGACGGCCGCATTTCCCGCCACCGCCGCCCGTCGTCTGGGTTGGGATGCCATCCCGCTGCTCGATATGCAGGCCCCCTCTGTTCCCCATGACGTGCCGCGTTGCATTCGCGTCCTGCTCCATGTTGAAACCACATTGCCTGCCCAGGCATTGCGTCATGTTTACCTGCGTCAGGCGCGGCAATTGCGCCCCGAATGGGCCGGAGGGGTGTTATGATGCGCGTGGCTTTCCAGGGCGCGCCCGGCGCCTATTCTCAGGCCGCCATCTGGCAATATCTCGGCCCACAGACCGAATGTCTGCCTTGCGAGACGTTTGAGGAGCTTTTTCAGCGCGTGCTCAAGGGGGAAGCCACACATGCCCTGCTACCGGTTGAAAATTCGACGACCGGCAGCGTCCATCCCTCCTACGATCTGCTCTTGAAATACGAGTTGGTGATCCAGCGCGAGATCATCCTGCGCATTGAACACGCGCTGTTAGGCATCCAGGGCGCCCGCCTGGAGCATATCCGCCGCGTTACCTCCCATCCCCAGGCGTTGGCGCAATGCGAAGGGTACATCCGCCAGCATGGTTGGGAGGCGATCACCGCCTACGATACCGCCGGCGCAGCGCAAGAGCTTGCCCAATCCGCAGATATGCAGACTGCCGTCATCGCCAGCGAGATCGCGGCCCAGATCTACGGGCTTCAAATCCTGGCGCGTTCTATCCAGGACTTGAAAGAAAACTACACCCGCTTCTTCCTGCTCGGAACACATCCGGCGCCCTATACACCCCAGGCCAAGACGACTCTGGTTTTCGCCACCGCCCATGTGCCGGGTGCTCTCTATCGCTGCCTGGGCGAATTTGCCACCCGCAACCTGAACCTGACGCGCATCGAGTCACGCCCCGATCGTCAGCATCCCTGGCATTATCTTTTCTATGTGGACGTGGAGGGCCATCTTGCCGATCCGCCCATGCAGGAAGCCCTCCAGGCCCTTCAACAGCACACCACTTTCCTGCGACTGCTGGGCTCTTATGCGGCCGCGGGCAGGAATTCGAATCCATGAAAGGAGGCAAAATGATCGTGATTATGAACCATCGAGCAACCCCTGAACAAATCCAGACTGTCATCAACCATGTCGAATCGCTGGGCTACCGGGTCCATCGTTCGGATGGCACGGAGCGCACCATCCTGGGGATCATCGGTGATGAGCGTCCCCTGGATACGGAGAACCTGGAGGCTTTTGAAGGCGTGGAACGTGTGGTACGCGTGCTCCATCCCTTCAAGCTGGCCTCGCGCGAGTTCCATCCCGAAAATTCGGTGGTCCGCGTCAATGGCATTGAGATCGGCGGCGATCAGCTCGTCCTGATGGCCGGGCCGTGCTCGGTCGAATCCCGCGAACAGCTCTTCGAGACGGCTGCAGCCGTCAAGGAGGCGGGCGCGCATATCCTCCGCGGGGGCGCTTTCAAACCCCGAACTTCCCCCTACGCTTTCCAGGGATTGGGACTGAAAGGCCTGGAACTGCTCCGCGAGGCGCGCGAAAAATTCCATCTGCCCATCGTGACCGAAGTGCTTGCCCCGCAGGACGTGAGCCTGGTTGCCCAGTATGCCGATATTCTGCAAATTGGCGCCCGCAACATGCAAAACTTTGCCCTGCTGCGCGCCGTTGGGGAAGTCCAAAAGCCGGTTTTGCTCAAACGCGGCATGATGGCCACCATCGAGGAGTGGCTGATGGCTGCGGAATACATCCTGGCGCAGGGCAATTCCCGCGTGATCCTGTGTGAGCGTGGCATCCGCACCTTTGAAACTGCCACCCGCAACACTTTTGACATCAATGCCATCCCGCTGATCAAACAGCTCAGCCATCTACCGGTGATCGCCGATCCTTCGCATGGCACAGGACGGTGGGACCTGGTGATCCCTGTCTCGCGGGCGGCCATCGCGGCCGGCGCCGATGGCCTGATCATCGAAGTCCACCCCCACCCGGAGCAGGCCCTGAGCGACGGGGCGCAATCCCTGCGCCCGGATCGTTTCGCTTCGCTCGTCGAGGAAACGCGGCGCCTGGCGGAGGTGTTGGGGCGGAGGCTGTAATGGACGTGGGGTTTCCCTCTCTCGAGGAGAGCCACATCGCCATCGTGGGACTTGGGCTGATGGGCGGCTCCTTTGCGCTGGCATTGCGCCAGGCCGGGCTGGGAAGAAAGCTCATCGGGATCGATCTCGACGAAGGCGCACGTACCCAGGCCGCGCCCTATTTCGATGTGGTCGCTGCCGATCTGGAGCCGATCCGCCAGGCGCATCTGGTTGTACTGGCTGCGCCGGTGCGCGCCATCCTGCGGCTGCTGCAGGGGATCGAGCGGTATGCTGCGCCCGGCGCCATCCTGCTGGATTTTGGCTCTACCAAGCGCGCCATCCTGGAGGCCATGCGCCGACTTCCAGAGCACCTCCAACCCATCGGCGGTCATCCGCTCTGTGGGCGGGAGCAATCGGGTTTTGCTGCAGCGACCCCCGATTTATTCCGCGGGGCGCGCTTCGTGTTGATTCCGCTGGCGCGCACCTCTCCCCAGGCCCTGGACTTTGTCGAGGCTCTGCTGCGTCGGCTCGAAATGACTCCCCTGATCATGAGCGCGGAAGAGCATGACCAGCTCCTGGCGGTGACCAGCCATCTCCCGTACCTGCTTGCGGCTTGTCTGATGCAGGTGGCGCTGGAAAACGAGAAGATGCAGGAGCGCCTTTTCCAGGTCGCTGCCAGTGGGTTTCGGGATACTTCTCGCCTGGCTGCCAGCCATCCCCGCATGATGCTGGATATTTTGATGACCAATCGTGAGCCGGTGTTAGAGGCGCTCCGCTCCTTTCAGCAGGCTCTCTCTCTGTTACAGACCCGGCTGGAAGAGGGGCAGGAGGCCGCGCTGGAAGGATGGATGGAGGCGATCCGTCAGCAGCGACGTCGTCTGAATCTCTGAAGCGGTGTGGGTGAGCGTTTGCCATCTCGAAAAGCGGGCAATCATGGGGCGCTGGCGGGGATTGCCCGGATGGACTCCACGCCGTAATAGCGGGCGGCGCAGCGATTCACCCAGTGGCTCGGGTCGCTATCCAGCTCTTTGACTTGCTGGAAATTGAAAATCTGCTCCACGATGATCTCCTTGCGCCCCTCCGCGATCTGGCTCAAAATCCGCGCCTGACGGGCATCCCAGGCCGCCGCTCGTTGCTGGTAAAGCGGTAGCTCACTCTGCCACATCTTCCAGGCGGCGCGCAGGGGATACAAGGCCATCAGGATCAGCGCCAGCGCCATGAGCGACTGCAGGCGCGGGCGCGGCCGGAGCCGCAGACCCAACCAGAGTCCCCCTGCAGTGAGTGCTGCTGTCATCAACACCTGGCCGGTAAAGCGCGCCCGCGCGACCGGATAGGATTGACCATAGGCACTGGGGGCAAAGCTGGCGGCGATCAGCAGATAGGTGAGCGCGAGGAGCAGCAGGGTCAGCACCCATGCCCGATGTCGCTGCGCTGGCAGGCGCAGTTCCTGGTTCGCTGTGAGGCTGAAAAGCAGCATCGGCCCCAGGAAGGTGAGTAGCGTCGGGAGCGGCTGCGTGCGTAGCGTATCCAGGATGAAGAGCGCCGGATAGATCGCCACGCGCCAGAGAAACAACGGCAGCGGTGGCGGCGCGTCCATGCGTATCGAATTGGCTGGCGAAAGGATCATCACGCCCATTGACACGAGCAGCCCCAGCAGCGGCCAGAAAAGCCAGCGGCGCCAGGCGGGTGGCATCCCGGCGGGGAGGTATGTGCTCCCCCATAGCAGCATCAACGCGGTGATCAGCATGGCGGTCGGGGGTTCCGAGAACCCGCCCAGGAGGAAGAAGAGCAAAGCGTTCAGCCCATCCAGCCAGAAACTGGAGCGTCGGCTTTGGATCTGCCAGCTCAGAAACGCCAGGATGGACGGAGCAAAAGCCAGCGGCGCAAAATGCGTGACCGAAGAGGAGTGCCAGTACAGGGTTTGATAACGCTGAGGCGCCTGCCAGAGCGCGTAGAAGCTCAGCCAGGCGGCCAGAAAGACGCTGATCCAGGGGTCCCAGGGCAGGCGCAGAATGAGCAGCCAGGCAATCAGGCCAAGCGTCCATAGCCCGATCAATGCAGCCGGGAAAAAACGCATTCCGCTCATCCCGCCGAGCCTTTCGGCCAGGTCGAAGAGGAGAATGTTTGTGTAACGATCCCCACCGGCGCTATTCGAGTAGCGGAAAATGAGAGAGTTTAAGAACGGCCCCTTTCGGAGTGCTATTGAAAAGCAATAGTCATCGGCGATGAATCGTGAGAAATATCCCATATACGCAAACAGCCCGATGCCGAGGAACAGGGCGATCAGGTGCAAAGCCAGTATGATGCGCATCCAGCGTTTCATCGTTCACACCCAGTCGAAGGTGCGGGTGACCGCCTTTTTCCAGCCGGCGTAGAGCTGTTCGCGTCGTTCGGCGTCCATCTGGGGCTGCCAGCGACGGTCCACCTGCCATTGCTGGCGCAGGGATTCCAGATCGCGCCAGAAGCCAGTGGCCAGGCCGGCGGCATAGGCTGCGCCCAGCGCCGTCGTCTCGATCACTTTGGGCCGCACCACCGGCACGCCCAACATATCCGCCTGGAACTGCATCAGCAGTTCATTCACCACCATTCCCCCATCCACCTTCAGCACGCTCAACTTCACCCCGGAATCGGCTTCCATCGCTTCCAGCACTTCCCGCGTCTGATATGCAGTGGCTTCGAGCGCTGCCCGCGCCAGATGTCCCTTGTTGACATAGCGCGTCAGGCCAACGATCACCCCGCGCGCATCAGAGCGCCAGTAGGGGGCGAAAAGCCCGGAAAAAGCCGGCACGAAATAGATACCGCCGTTGTCTTCCACGCTTCGGGCCAGGGCCTCGATCTCCGCCGACTTGCTGATCAGCCCGAGGTTGTCACGCAACCACTGTACCAGCGCGCCGCTGATGGCGATAGAGCCTTCCAGCGCATAGATGGCGGGTTGCCCGGCGATCTGATAGGCGAGCGTGGTCAGCAGCCCGGCCTGGGAGGGGATGGGGGTTTCGCCCGTGTTCAAGAGCATGAAACAGCCTGTGCCATAGGTATTCTTGGCCTCCCCTGGAGCAAAACACGTTTGCCCGAAGAGCGCTGCCTGCTGATCGCCCAGATCGCCGGCCACCGGCACCCCTTCTAACACGCCCCTGGCTGTGCCGTAGATCTCCACCGAAGGGCGAATGCGCGGCAGCATGGCGCGCGGGATGCCCAGCACGCTCAGGATGTGATCGTCCCAATCCAGGGTGTGCAGGTTCATCAACAGGGTGCGGCTGGCGTTGGTGACATCGGTGACGTGTTCGCCGCACAGGTTCCAGATCAGCCAGGTATCTATGTTCCCGAAGAGCAGTTCCCCGCGTTCGGCGCGAGCGCGAGCGCCGGGGATGTGCTCCAACAGCCAGGCGATCTTGGGGCCGGAGAAATATGTTGCCAGCGGCAGCCCGGTCTGGGGGCGGAAACGATCCTGCCCACCCTCCTGTGCCAGCGCGGCGCAGAGCGCGTCGGTGCGTGTATCCTGCCAGACGATGGCGTTATAGATCGGGCGGCCTGTTTCGCGTTCCCAGATCACGGTGGTCTCGCGCTGATTTGTGATCCCAATGGCGAGGATCTCTGCCGGTCTTGCCCCGGCCTTTGCCAGCGCCTGACGCACAACGCCTTCGGTATTCTCCCAGATTTCCAACGCATCGTGCTCCACCCAGCCGGGACGCGGGTAGATCTGACGATGCTCCTGCTGCGCCATCGCGACCGGCATCCCCTGGGCATCGAACAGGATGCAGCGGGTGCTGGTCGTCCCCTGATCAATCGCAAGAATGTAGCGTCCCATGGTCACTCCGAATGAGAGAGAGTCTACGCGGTTGCCTGGCGGCGGGGTATGTGCAAGGGGTCACGAGGAAAATCTCTTCCAGAATGTTTTCAGCTCACGGAAGGGGCGACGCAAACGGTGTGAAAGTGCAGGCCAGCGACGGCGCCAGAAGCGTGGGTGAAGCCTCATTATCAGGCGCCGCTGGACATAGCGTTGGAGCGCGCCAAGCTCCTCCAGGGTAAACACATCTCGCAGGCGCTCCAGCAGACGTTCCGGCTGCTCCTCCTCCACCAACTCACGCACGATCTCCTGGGCACGCTGGCTGAGCGCGAAGAGAGGGTTCTCCAGCCTGAGAAAGCGGCGCGAGAGGGCATAGGCTTCGTCCATCATGCGCTGCTGGGCCTGCGCCGAGAAGGCGCCGAATTCGTAGCGGAAGGGGATGGTGTGGATCGGACGGCCGGCCAGGACGTGAATTTCGCACCACAGGTATTTCAACCCCAGCCCGATCAGCCCCTCTTTCTCCAGGCGGCGCATGGAGACCTTCAAGCGCTCCTGGCGCAGCACCCCAAAACGTCCCCAACGCGCAGCCCGACGCACGTAATCATGATCCTCGGACATCACCAGGCTCTCATCGAAGCCGCCGATCTGTTCATGCAGGGAGCGGCGGATAAAGATGCAAAAGCCCGGCGCATGGGGGGAGATCGGCGCCATGATCAGCAGGTAGAGGTTGGCCAGTTCGGTCAGGAGTGCGTAGAGAGGCTCTTCTTCCAGCGGCTGGTAGAGCGGGGTGGCGACATCCAGGCGGCGCGCTTCCATTTCAGCCAGCGTGCGCTCGAGGAAAAAAGGCCCTGGCACGACATCGGCATCCAGGAAGAGCAGATATTCCCCTCCTGCATGGCGCGCCCCGGCATTGCGTCCGACTGCCGGCAACCCTCCCGCCACCACCCTGGCGCCCCACTCCTGCGCGATGGCTACCGTGTTATCGGTGGAACCGGCGTCTGCCACGATCACCTCCTGCGGTGGCAAACGTTGTTCTTTCAGGGCGCGCAGCAGGCGCGGCAAATACGCGCTCTCGTTCAGGGTTGGGATGATGATGCTGACGTTCATAATTCTTCCAGGCGGCGTATTTTCCCCACTCGACGGGCGTGACGTTCGCCGCCGGGATCGTGGCCGGTGAAGCGCGCCCGCAGGAAGGCCTGCACGATTTCGCGCGCCAGCTCCGGCCCGATGACGCGCCCCCCCAGGCAGAGCACGTTCATATCATCGTGTTCCACGCCCTGATGCGCGGTGTAGGTATCATGGCAGATGGCGGCATACACGCCTTTCATCTTGTTTGCCGCGATGGAGGCTCCTACTCCGGAGCCGCAGAGCAGGATGCCGCGCTCTGCCTGGCCGCTCTGGATGGCCCGCCCCACCTTCTCGGCGTAATCTGGATAATCTACGCTTTCCGTGCTGAAAGTGCCCAGGTCTATCGGCTCGTGCCCCTCCTGGCGCACTGCCTCCAGCACGATCTCCTTGAGCGGAAAGCCCGCATGATCACAGGCGACAGCAATTTTCATAAGCTCCTCCTTCGGATTCCCAGAATGAGTATGGTAACTGTCAAGAGGCCGGTTGCAAGCCCCCATCCCCAGATGCGCGCCAGCGCTTCTTGCGAGGTCGAAAGCGGATTGGCAGGCAAAGGGGTGGGCGTAGGCCAGAAGGTCGCGGTGGGGGTCGGTGAGAGAATGCCCGGCGGAGCGAGCGGCTGCAGCGGCACCGGCGTCGGGAAAGGCGTCGGTGTGGCCGTAGGCAGGTAATTCTGCAGGCGCAAAGCCTCCACGCGTACCTCCTGCTGCCTTCCATCCTGGAACACGACCAGCAACCGCAGATGGTAGACGCCATCCCGCACCTGACGGGTATCCCAAACGGTGAGAGGCCCCTCGGTCGGCTGCTCCAGGCGCTGGATCAGGAACCAGGTCTGAGGCGAGTCGGCGGAGGCGAAGGCGATCTCCGCCCAGGCAAAGCCCTCCAGGGGCGGTATTCGCCCCTGAATGACCACCTGTCCCTGGAGCGTTTCGTAGCTCCGGGGCGCCCAGAGGGCGATCTCCTCCTGCGCCAGGACAGCGGAGACACCCATCCATGCCCAGCCCATCAGCAGCAGCCCCATCCAGGCGTACCCTCTGACCCTGCCCTTCATTCTCCGATCACCTGCGCCAGTGCTTCGGCGCAAAGAAAGCGTCCGGTGCGTGGCAGATACTCCAGGTTCAACCGCAGCAGCGAGGTCGGCAGAATGCGGCAGGCGCGCAGCCGTTCCTCGTCAGCCAGCACCTCTTCGGGCCGGCCATCGGCCACGATCTGACCGTCATACATCAGCAACACCCGATCCGCATAGCAAAGCGCCAGGTCGAGATCATGCGTCACGAACAGGATCGTCTCCACCTCTTCCATCTGCATTATGGCATCCATCACCGCGCGATAGGTACTGTAATCCTGGCCGGCGGTCGGCTCGTCCAGCACCAGTAACTGTGAGCGCATGGAGAGAATGGCAGCGATGCTCACGCGTTTTTGCTGCCCAAACGAAAGCGCCAGCGGTGGCGTTTCCAGCTCACTCTCCAGGCGAACCGTCCGAATCGCCCACTGTACGTTTTCAGCGATCCTTGGCGGAGAAAATCCCAGGTTTTTCGGCCCAAATTCCAGCTCCTGGCGCACGGTAGGGGCGAAGAGCATATGGGAGGGGCTTTGGAATACGTAACCGACGGTGTGCGCCGCCTGAGCGACGGTCAGATGGCGCGTATCCTGGCCTTCCAGCAGCACCTTTCCGGCGGTTGGCTTCAACAATCCCAACGCATGTTTGGTGAGGGTGGTCTTTCCGCTGCCGTTATGGCCGAGCAAAGCGATCACTTCTCCGCGATGGATCGTCAGGCGGATGTTGCGCAATGCAGCGCGCCCGTCGTTGCTATAGCGGAAATGCACATCGTGGAACTCCACCAGCGCCTCCCCGCGTGACCTGGGGCGGTGTACCGGCGCCTGGGGCTTCGTCTTTTCCCGAGCGACGCGCCGCACGATCTCCGGGGCCGGTAGCTTGATCTCCCGCGCATCTACGACCTGAAGCAGGCCATCGGTATCCCCGTAATAGGCCATGCGCCCGTTTTCCAGGTAGAGCACCCTGTGCGGCTGGATGGCCAGCACATCTTCTACCCGATGCTCCACGATCACGATGGCAATGCCCTCTGCTGCCAGCTCACGGAAGAGTTGCAGCGCCTCCCAGGCCGACATCGGGTCCAGGCTGGCGAGCGGTTCATCCAGCAGGAGCAGGCGCGGCCCCAGCGCCAGCACGCCGGCCAGGGCGATCTTCTGCTTTTCGCCGCCGGAGGTGAGAAAAGTCTCCCGATCCCGCAGATGGAGGATGCCCAATCGCTCCAGGGCCTGTTCGGCGCGGCGCAGAATTTCCTGGCGCGGCAACCCCAGGTTTTCCAGCCCAAAGGCCACTTCCTGGATCACATAGCTACCGAGGATCTGCCGTTCCGGGTCCTGTAAAAGCGTTCCCACCCTCTGCGCGATCTCTCCCAGACTTTTGCCGCGAACGGATTCCCCAAAGATGCGGATTTCCCCCTGCATTTCACCCCGATAGGTATGCGGGATCAATCCGTTGATGCAACGGAGGAGCGTGGTCTTGCCGCAGCCGCTGGCGCCGGCCAGGAGCAGGATTTCCCCGGGCTCCACGCGAAAGGAAATATGCTCAATCGAGGGGCGCTCGCGTCGCAGGTAACGGAAGGTAAGGTTCTCGACTTCCAGCGCAGGGGGTGTTACAGGCATTCCACCTCCACCATATCCCCTTCCTGCAGGTTCAGGCGATGGGCGGCGTTCCCATTGACCATGGCGATCTCCAGGAAACCATCGCTATCTATCACTGCGACCAGGCTACCCGCTGGCCGGTGGCCATAGGAGGGCACAATTCCCTCCACACGGTAGCCGCCGGCGCGGATGCGCACCTGGGGCAGAGGCTCACCGAGTAGCTCCGCCGAAAGGTTGGTCATCAAATTGCCAAAGCGGTCCACATATACGATCACCGCCTTCCAGACCTTCCCCTGGCGCTGCGGCTGTGGCAGCTCCAGGCGCACCGGGTCGGCGATGGGGGTGCCCAGCTCCTGCAAGGGCACGCCGCGTGCCAGGTGTGCGGCCACCGGGGCGAACAGATCGCGCCCGTGGAATGTGTTACTGAGGGGCAACCGCCAGTATTCCGGGCGGTCGAGATGGACGATTTCCACCGGCGCGGCCTGCGCCTCTGCCTGTGCCAGCCACAGGCTGATCACCCCATTATCTGGCCCGACGAAAAACTGTTCTCCCAGGCGGGCGGCGAGCGGGCGACGCGTGGTACCCACGCCGGGATCCACAACGGTCAGGTGGATGCTGCCGGCAGGGAAGAAAGGTACGGCGCGCTGCAGGATATACGCCGCCTGCCGCACATTCTGCGGTTCCACCTCGTGGCTGAGGTCTATCAACTGCGCCTGCGGGAAAATGCTCAGGATCACCCCTTTCATGATCCCCACAAAGCCATCCCGCTCCCCGAAATCGGTGGTCAGCGTAATCAGCGTCACGATGATCCATCTCCTCTTGGGCTGTTTTCGCGATAGGCTTCGATTACGTTTTCGATGGTCTCTAACTGATGAAGGATCTGGCTGAGGTGTGTGAGATCGCGCACCTCCACGACCAGGAAGAGGTTGGCCAGGTTGTTGTGGTCGTTCACGTTCACGCGCACGTTGAGGATATTGACATCAAGCTCGGCGAGCATGGTGGAAATTTCACCCATCAACCCCTTCCGGTCGTAGGCTTTGATGCGGATCGGCACGGGATAGCGTTGTTCTGAACTTCCCCACTCGACGCGGATCAGGCGTTCGCGTTCCCGTTCGCGCGCTCGCAGGATGTTGGCGCAGTCCTGGCGATGGATGCTCACCCCGCGCCCGCGCGTGACGTAGCCGATGATTGGATCAGGAGGGGTGGGGTTGCAGCAACGGGCCAGATTGGTCAGGAGACCTTTTAACCCCACGACGCGGATGCCACTATCCTGTTGCGGCCGGGGGGTGCTGGGGGTGATGTTGAAGACCTCGGCGGGCGGTTGGGATTCGGAGATTTGACGCACCACCCGCGAGACGGTGATGTCGCCGCAGCCGATGGCGATATACAGGTCATCGGTGGTTTTGTAGCCCAGGTTATGGGCCAGATTTTCAATGTTGACGTTGCGCAGGCCGAGGCGGTTCAGTTCGCGCTCCAGGAGCAGGCGCCCCTGGGAAATGTTTTGCTGCCGATCCTGCTTTTTGAACCAGAGGCGGATTTTGCTTCGGGCGCGACTGGTTTTGACATAGCCCAGGCCCTCGCTGAGCCAGAAGCGACTGGGGCCTCCCTGGCGGGTGGTCAAAATTTCCACGCGATCGCCGCTTTTGAGCTTGTAGTTGAGGGGCACCGGTTTGCCGTTCACCTTTGCCCCGCGGCAGCGATGACCAATGTCGGTGTGAATGTGGTAGGCGAAGTCAATCGGCGTGGAGCCGGCTGGCAGGTCTATGATGTCGCCTTTGGGGGTGAGCACATAGACGCGTTCGGGCAGTACATCGTTCTTGACCGCCTCCACGAACTCCTGGGCATCCGTGACCTCCTGTTTCCAGTCCATCATGCGCCGCAGCTCGGCGATGTGTTTTTCAAACTCTTCGTCGTGACCGCGCCCTTCCTTGTACCGCCAGTGGGCTGCGATCCCGTATTCGGCCTTCTGGTGCATCTCTACGCTGCGGATCTGTACCTCGAGGGGACGACCATCTTCCCAGACGACGGCGGTATGAAGCGACTGGTAGCCGTTATCTTTGGGGGCGGCGATGTAATCGTCGAATTCTTTCGGGATCGGACGCCAGTGGGCATGGACCACGCCCAGCGCCAGGTAGCAGGTCTCTTTGTCGGCGACGATCAGGCGCACGCCGCGCACATCCATCACTTCGTCAAAGCTCTTGCCTTTGTCAACCATTTTGCGGTAGATGGAGTAGATGTGCTTGGGGCGGCCGCTGATCTCAGCCTGAATGCCGTGCTCTTCGAGCACCTTGCGCATGCGGGCGATGATGCGGTCAATCTCGGCCTGACGGTCTTCGCGCCGTGCAGCGAGTCTGGCTGCGATGTCGCGATATTTTTCCGGCTCCAGGTAGCGGAAGGAGAGGTCTTCCAGCTCCCATTTGATCTGCCAGATGCCCAGGCGGTTGGCCAGCGGTGCGAAGATGTCCAGGGTTTGCTGTGCGATGCGGCGGCGCTTCTCTTCCGGCATATAGCCCAACGTGCGCATGTTGTGCAGGCGGTCGGCGAGCTTGATCAGCACGACGCGCACATCTTCGCCGATGTACATGAGCGTTTTGCGCAGGGTTTCGGCGACCAGATCGGGTTTTCTACGGCTCAGGAATGGGGATTCTTCCGATGGCGTTTCGCCGGCCTCGTTTGTATCGTTGTCGCTGATGGGTGTTTCATCGCGCGAGACGCGTGGCAGCGCGCTCATCTTGGTCACACCATCTACCAGGTGAGCAATCGTCTCGCCGAAATCTCGTCTCAAGTCGTCCAGGGTGACATAAGTATCTTCGGCGGTATCATGAAGCAATCCGGCGGCCACTACCTCCGCCGGAACGCGCAATTCTGCCAGGATGCCTGCTACCGCCAGGCAATGGGTGATATATGGCTCTCCTGAAGCCCGCTTCTGCTGGCGGTGCGCCTCCTCCGCCACGCGATAGGCGCGCAAGATCAGCTCCCGGTCCGCTTCGGTATAGTTCGGCGGGAGATTTTCCATGAGCTGTTCAATCGTCTGAACGTTCTCGATGGATTTCATCAGATTGTATTGTACCATCAACGAATGGGATATAGACCGCGGACCGC
>JAGHYK010000284.1 GCA_017743695.1 Chloroflexota bacterium | reverse complement strand
ATTCGTTCCCCATTCGTTGACGGTCCCTCTGACAGCATCGAAAGCCTGTCCTACGCCGTCTGCGGTCCGCGGTCTGCCGTCTTTTTTATCAATTTTATGACAAAAATCACACCTTCTTGACGACGTTCCACGTTGCCAGCCAGAGGGGAAAAGGGTATACTTCCCTTCGATGAAACTCACACAGGTCAAACCCGGTATGCAAGTGCGCATCCTGCGCGTCCAGCGGCAGGGCGTCCGCCAGCGTCTGGCGATGCATGGTTTACTGGAAGGCGACGTTGTCCGCCTGAAGCGTATGGCCCCCTGGAAAGGCCCGCTTTTGCTGGAAGCAGGGGGCAGGGAAATCGCCATCGGGCATGGCATTGCCGAGAAGATCGAGGTGGAGCCATGCGCATCGCCCTGATCGGCCCGCCCAATTGTGGCAAGAGCACCCTTTTCAACCAGGTGGCCGGCTACAAGGCAGAGACCGGAAACTTCCACGGCACCACCGTCACCTACCTGGAAAGTCGCCTGCGATTGGGAGGGCAGATCGTGGAGATCGTGGATTTGCCCGGGTTATACACCCTGGAAGCCGGCAGCCCTGCCGAGCAGGAAGTCAGGCGTTACCTCGCCTCCCATTCCGTGGATGTCATTGTCAACGTCCTGGATGCCACGCGTCTCGCCTCCGGGCTTGAGCTGACGCTGGAACTCCTCCTGCTTGGGCTTCCCCTGGTGGTGGCGTTGAACATGATGGACGAGGCCGCCGCCCAGGGCCTGGAAATAGATTTGCCGGCGCTCTCTCGTCTGCTTGGCGTGCCGGTCTTGTCGCTTGTCGCCAGCAAAGGGCGCGGCGTGCGCGAACTCTTCCTGACTGCGCTCCGGGTCGCACAGGAGCGAGAGTCGCCGCAGCCAGCCCTCCCCTTCGCAGCGCCAGCGCCGGCCATCTCCGCGGCCGCGCCCGCAGGCGCGCCTTTTCCCTCGACCTGGGAGAACACCCTCGAGCAGCGCTTTCGTCAGGCGCGCGCCATCGTCGCCCAGGTTTTGCGCCAGGGCGAGCGTCGAGTCACGCTGCGGGATCGCCTGGATAACCTCCTGCTGCACCCGCTTTACGGATACCTGTTTCTTTTTCTCATCCTGGCGGCATTTTTCCAGGCCACCTATGCGACGGGAAAGCTCCTTGAACTGCCGCTGCTGGCCTTTTTTGAATCGTTGAGCCTCGGGCTGCGCGCCTGGATGGGGGGAGAGGGTCTGCTTTTCCATCTCGTGGATAGCCTCGTCCAGGGCATCGCCGCCGGGGCGGCCATCGTCCTGCCCTACCTTGTTCCCTTCCTGATCGGCCTGAGCCTGCTGGAAGATATTGGCTACCTGCCGCGGGTGGCGTTTTTGATGGATGGCCTGCTGCATCGCATCGGGCTGCATGGGAAAGCGATCATCCCCTTCATCCTCGGCTATGGCTGCAACGTGCCGGCGGTCATGGCCACGCGGGTACTGGAAAACGAACGCGATCGTCTGGTCGCGTCTGCGCTGGCTGTGCTGGTGCCCTGTGCGGCGCGCGTCACGGTCATCTTTGGCCTGGTCGCTTTCTATCTTGGCCCCCTGGCTGCTTTGGGCTTGTATCTGCTCAATCTGCTGATCATCGCCCTGACCGGCCGGCTCCTGCTGCGGTTACTCCCGGAACCCACCCCTGGGCTGATCCTGGAAATGCCCCCCTTCCGTATCCCGACCCTGCGGGTTATCAGTCAGAAAGTCTGGTTTCGTGTCAAAGAATTCATCGTGGAAGCCTGGCCCTTGCTGATCGTGGGCAGCCTGGTGCTCAGCCTGCTGCAAGTGTTGGGCATCGAACGCGGCCTGAACCTTCTCCTTCGGCCTCTGACCTGGTCACTGGGGCTGCCGCAGGCGACGGGTGTGCCCCTCATTTTTGGCATTCTGCGCAAAGAGCTAACGCTGGTCATGTTGGGGCAGGCGTTGGGCAGCACGCAGTTTGAGCGTCTCCTCTCGCCTGGTCAGATGCTCACCTTCACTGCCTTTGTCATGTTCTATCTGCCCTGTCTGGCCACGCTGGGCGCCCTGAAACGGGAGCTGGGGACGCGCAGGATGTTGCAGGTTTCTGCCCTGACCGTCCTGATTGCCTGGATTGTCGCCTGGGGAATACGCTGGATGGGGATATTCCTGTCTTGAGGGATCGGGGAGCGGGCTTTGCATAGCTGACCTGGCTGAACAACCGCGGGGCTCCCTCTGCGCCTTCCTGCCGGGACCTGGAGCTGTCGGCCGTACCCTGGGCATTTCCCTTCACCCGGCATATCCCTGCCATCCCCTGGCGATAACTCTCTGAACCCCCTGGCCGCCACCCCGTCCCGCACTTTCTCCTCTCTTCCCTCCACGGTTCACCGTTCATCGTCCATCGTTCCCTCCCGCCGTCCGCGGTCCGCGGTCTGCCGTCTTCATTCGTGGATTCGTTCCCCATTCGTTGGCGGTCTCTGACAGGCTGGAAAGCCTGTCCTACGCCGTCTGCGGTCCGCGGTCTGCCGTCTTCATTCGTGGATTCGTTCCCCCATTCGTTGGCGGTCTCTGACAGGCTGGAAAGCCTGTCCTACGCCGTCTGCG
>JAGHYK010000283.1 GCA_017743695.1 Chloroflexota bacterium | reverse complement strand
CAACCGGGCGGAATTTCCCAGGATGCCAATATCGGGCAGAGACTGCGCCGCCGCAGCCAGGACAGGGGGCAGGATTCCAAACGCCGCCAGCGATAGCCCCACCAGGTTGTAGAGCGTTGTAAACGCCAGATTCATCTTGACCACCCGCATCGTGCGCCGCGCAACGCGCAACGCCTGCGGCACCAGATTCCAGTCCTCGCGCATCAGCGCAATGTGGGCGGCTTCGATGGCGATATCGCTCCCGGCGGCGCCCATGGCAATTCCCACATCTGCCTGAGCAAGCGCCGGAGCGTCGTTCACCCCGTCACCGACCATGACGACGGTATGTCCGCGCGCTTGATAGTCCTGGACGACCTCGATTTTGTGTTCAGGCAGAAGGTTGGCGCGGCAGGCAATACCCAGCGCTTCTGCCAGCGCGGCGGCGGTTCTTTCGTTATCGCCGGTGAGCAGTTCGATGTGGCGAATGCCCAGCGCGCGCACGGCTTCCAGCGCAGGCGGGACTTCGGGACGCAGCGTGTCCTGCGCGGCAAGGATGCCAGCCAGTTGACCGTCCATTTCCAGAAACAGAAGCGTCTTTCCCTGCGCTTCGAGTTCGGTGGCAAGGGGAGATGCCTCTGCAGCGGGAATCAGGCGGCGGTTGCCCACCGCAATCTGCCGTCCCTGAATCCCGGCGCGCACGCCCAGGCCCGGCACGGCTTCAAAATCCTGCGGTTCGAGCAGGGGAATGTTTTCCTGTTGCGCCAGCGCGCGGACGGCCGCAGCCAGCGGATGTTCGGAATAGCGTTCCGCCGAAGCCGCCAGGGTCAGGATTTCAGCGCGCGTCAGCCCGTTGAGCGCGATAACATCCGTCACCTGGGGCTGCCCCAGGGTGAGCGTGCCGGTCTTATCCACCAGCAGCACATCGGCGCGGGCGAGCAGTTCGAGATATTTGCCGCCCTTGATGAGCAGTCCACGCCGGGCGCTCGCCCCAATGGATGCCAGCATGGCTACCGGCGTAGCCAGCGCAAAGGAACACGAACAAGCCACCACCAGCACCGCCGCCGTGGACAACGGATTGCGCGTGAGCAGGAAGGTCAACGCGGCGATGGCGGCGACGACGGGCAAATACCAGGCACTGAATGTATCGGCGAGGCGTTGAACATCGGCGCGATGCGCTTCTGCCTCCTCGACCATTTTGATGACCCGCCCAAAGGTTGTATCTGCGCCAATCCGTTCGGCGCGGATGCGCAGACTGCCGAGCCTGGCAATCGTGGCGGCATAGACGCGCGCACCGCGGGCCGCTTCGACAGGCATGGCCTCGCCGGTGATGGCAGATTGGTCAACGGTCGCCTGTCCGGCGATGACCTCGCCATCCACCGGAATCTTCTCGCCGGGGCGGACGATGACGGTCTCGCCCACCTGGACCTGATGGATGGGGACCTCGACTTCCACCCCGTCCCGTTCCACGCGGGCGGTTTGCGGGGCAAGCGCGGTCAGTTCCCTGACGGCGCGGCGGGCGGATTCGGCAGTGAAGTTTTCGACGTAGTCACCGATGCGCATGAACAGGACGACCAGCGCGGCAGTTGCCCATTGACCGATGGCCAGGGCGGCGATAACCCCCAGCGTCATCAGGGTATGGGAAATGACCTGCCGCCTGAGAGCGGCGCGCAGGACGTTCAGGAAAACGGGATAGCCGCCCGCGAGAACCAGCGCCAGCCCCAGCGCGAAGGGGACGCGCTCGTTCAGGAAGTCGAACCATCCCAGAAACTCGCCAAAGACCACCGCGCTCAAGATGAGGGCGAACACGCCGACCAGCAGGAAAGTCAATCGGCGGTTGAAGCCGTCCATCGAAACGGGAGCAGGCGGAGGGGAGACCGAAGCGGGAACGTCGTATCCTGCCGCGCGGACGGCGGCGCGCAAGTCGGGGAGCCCTGTCTGGTCGGGG
The DNA here is from genome assembly GCA_017743695.1 of Chloroflexota bacterium. Lineage (GTDB taxonomy): Bacteria > Chloroflexota > Anaerolineae > Anaerolineales > Villigracilaceae > 630D-37. The sequence continues at coordinate 659 of JAGHYK010000283.1, read as the reverse complement.
TCGAGGCGCACAATCGCTTTTTCGGTGGCGAGAAAGACCTGCACCGAGTGCACACCGGGCAGTTTTTCGATGGCATGTTGAACGTGCTGCGTGCATTCGGCGCAATCCATGCCAGAGATGGGGATTTCGAGGGTTTGAAGTTTCGTCATGAGCGTTCCTCCACGCTGTAGCGGGTGCATTCGTACACGCCGCGCGCCACATCGGCAAGGAGGGTCTCTGCCAGGCGGAGCAATTCCTCCACGCGCGGGTCGCTCAGGCGGTAGGCGACGAACTTGCCGCGCGCTTCCGCCGTTACCAGGCCGCAATCGCGCAGGCAGGCGAGATGATTGGAAACATTGGACTGGGAAAGCCCCGTCCGTTCGACGATGGCGCCGACGGTCCGTTCGCCCGCCCGCAAGGCTTCCAGGATTTTCAGGCGCGAGGGGTCGCTGAAGCCGCGAAAGAGCCGCGCTTTGACGTTCAGGGAAGTGGTTTCGGAGGGGAGGAGCATGGGTTTCTCGCTTGTCGTATCATTCGTTGATGATATGATAACATGAGTGCGGTAGCGGGTCAAGTTGTTGTGATAATTAGGATAGTGTATCTTTACTTCAGGAAATTCGAGAACGAAAGTAACCACCCCCCACTGCCATCCTTGTTGCGGTAGAAAATTTTCTACCGTT
>JAGHYK010000282.1 GCA_017743695.1 Chloroflexota bacterium | reverse complement strand
CCATTACCCATCAAAACCCAATACACCACTCCAAAAAGCAACAAGAAACCGATACACACTAAAAACACAATCACGACCGCAACGACCACCCAAAACCAGACAGGCAATGATCCAATAGATCGCCTGACAGGAGGTGCAGATTGAGAGAGATGAGTTCCTTTTGGCGCAGGTCGAACATCCTCAAGGGAAAAATTCTTCTCATCTGATAAGGCTATTTTATTGGCGGCTTCGCCCTCAATTCTGATACCACACTGATCGCAAAATTTTGCCCGGTTAGAGTTGATAGCACCACATGCAGGGCATACCAAAGGCAACGAGGAGGATGGGTTTGATGCGACCACTGCTCCACAATTGGGGCATTCAGTAGCCGAATCAGGAAGAGCTGAGGCGCAGAGAGGGCAAACAGACATAGTTACAACCTCAAACATCCCATGGAGTATCTGGCGTTCCGTACGAGGCCGCATAAGCGCCGCAATGAGGGCAAATTTCCTGGCCTTTACGAAGGCGTTTGCCGCATTCGGGACAGAGAGAACCCCGGCGGGCAAGGGAGACGGCAATCGAAATGACCACTACCACGACAAGCAGGCCGCCTGCAGCATACACCAAGCCGCTTGCGGAAAATGGCGAGAGCGGGAGGAAAACAGCATCCACATTTTTCATGCCGCGCCAGGTGGCTATGCCGCCGTGCACTTCATCGGCATTGCTGGAAATGATTTTGCGGGTGTGTAAGGTGACCTCCCGCTCATAGGTGAACAGTCCACCCTGCTCGCTGAATTCGGGAATATCAAATTGTGTCATCAGACCACTGACATTGATACTCAGATGATAACTTCCGTTGTCAAGGATTTCCAGAACAACAGAATTCCTACCCAGCGAGCGGAACTGGGCATGATTATGGCCTTCAACCTGGATGATGTAGGTTTTGCCCCTGTTGGCCCAGTGCGCCTTGTATCCCTGACGGTTAAGCTCATTGGTCATCATACTATAAGCTAATTCAATCCAATTCCCAGACTCAAGCGCTGAATCAGGAATCTCGATGCCAAATTCTTCGCCAAATGCCTGGCTGCCGATGCTCAGGCCCAGGTCAATCAACGCTTTATCTATGGTAAGCATGTCTTTGAAGCGCCATGATCCGTCATCATAAAAGTAATAGTCACTTTGCTCACGGCAAGCCGTCAGCAGAAAAGCAACTGTCAGGAGGAGGACTGGCAGATAGTATCTACGCATCAGGTCTGCTCTCATCGTTCAAAACGGTAGATTTCCTGAGTCTCCCCAACCGTGCTGACGGAGCCGGAAAAAGTCTGTACGCGACCGTCCACCAGGACGCGTACAGTAAACGGGGTTGCTGCCACATCATTACACTGCTGAAAATAATTGACTGCAACAACATAGCTACCCCTCGGAGCACCGCCGCTCGGCCAGTAGATGTTTTCGACCGGCTGAGAAGTAAGATTCCGACAACCAGCGTTGGCGTCTACATCCAGCCTCCCACCGGAGGCTGAGGTGGGGTTCCTGTAGAAAATCAGTGTTCCCTGGGGGTCAGTCACCCATAAATCCAGATCATTGGTAGAATTCCAGATCAGGGTGATCTGCACGTCGCCTGTGCCGAGGGTTTCCACGCGAGTGGGCGTTGGAGATGGTACTGGAAAAAGGGCTGGCATCCAGTAACCACGGGTAAAGAACATTGCCAGAGCCGCGACAAGCAGAATCAGCAGCAGCCACCAGAAGTCACACAGCCAGCATACCGGCTGTTCCCACCATTCTTCGTTCATGGGTTTCCTCCTTACGCAAAGTGAACTATGGCATTGTTCCTTTGTTTGAGCACGATGGTCCACCCGTTTTCGGTCCAACCCAAATTTCTACTTCACTCAGGCCATTGTTGCCCGATGCATCATCGGCTTTTAGCGTGATAGATGTGATGGTCTGCGGCGAAGAGAGTGTTACGTCAATACAACGCGGGCCGCCGCTCACCATATCAAAGCGTTTGCTCCAGCCGTTGCTTAGAGTAATGATTAACTTGTTGATCTGCTGATTATCCGGAGAGTTCTGAGGACGATCCCATACCAGAATACGGCTTACATCGAATGCGCCAGGTAAAGTCAAGGTGAGCGTAAATGCATGTCCTAGACCATCTACCCAAAAGGTAGACAGGTTACCGTCAAAAGCATTGTTGGAGCCAATCCCATCTGGTGAACGATTGGCCAAAGGGGCAATATTGCCAGTAAAGGGTGGCGCAGTGGGCTGTACTTCCTGGATGGTGAAGCTCCAGGTCTCGCTCCATTCGCTCTCCTGACCGCTGGCGTTGCGTGCTTTGACGCGCCAGTACATTGTGCCTGGCCACATGGTGCCGATACGGCAGGAGGTGGCGTTTTGCCAGTTACAGGGCGTCATCCTGTCATACGGTCCACCCCATAATTCGACTTTGTACTGCGTGGCGTTGGAAACCGCATTCCACACCAGCGTAATCTCGGTGCTTTGGGGCCAGCTTGAACCGTTCGCCGGACTGACCAGCGTTGGCTGGCTGGGCGCAGGTGGCGCAGTGGGCTGTACTTCCTGGATGGTGAAGCTCCAGGTCTCGCTCCATT
>JAGHYK010000281.1 GCA_017743695.1 Chloroflexota bacterium | reverse complement strand
CATGGCTTTCGGGCGACTCGCTGCGAATTTCCTGAACGAATGATACAGTAACGCGGTCTGCAGTCCGCGGTCCGCCGTCTGTTTTTAGTGTATAATCCCCCCTGCTTCGAGGGAAAGACAGCGCATGGCCCTCGTGATGAGGGTGACGAGGAAGAGGGTTTCCTGCCGCGAGGCAGGACTAACCGGTGCCCGCTCTACACCGGGAAAATCGAACGATCAGCGGAAGCCCTCCGGGTGCTGCCACCACCCGTCTCTTTCCCTCCAGAAGAATCACATGCCCAAGACGGTACAGGCAACTGCGCCGACAAAAGCATGTGAAGTGGCCTCTTCCCCCTCGCTTCCCACGAAGCGATGGGTCAATCTTTGAGATTTGGAGGGAACAATGTGTGGGATTGTTGGTTATATCGGCCCGCGCAACGCGACGCCGATCCTGCTCAACGGCCTGAAACGGCTGGAATATCGCGGCTATGATTCGGCTGGCATTGCGGTCATCCAGGATGGCAGGATCGAAGTGCGCAGGGATGCTGGCAAAATTTCACGTCTGTTTGACCTGGTAGAGGCGCAGCCGCTGGCTGGCAGCCCTGGCATCGGGCATACTCGATGGGCCACGCACGGCGCCCCCAATGCCCGCAATGCCCATCCCCACACCAGCGCCAGCGGCAAAGTCGTCGCCGTGCACAACGGCATCATCGAAAATTTCCTTGAACTGCGCGAAGAGCTGAGCGCTGAGGGCGTGACCTTTCGCTCCGAAACCGACACCGAGACCATCGTCCACCTGGTGGAGCGCTACATGGCGAGCGGCAAATCGCTCGTCGAAGCTGCGCGCGCTGCCTTTCAGCGCCTGGAAGGAGCCAATGTCGTCGTGCTCATGTCCGCCTGGGAGCCGGATAAGCTCATCGCCGCCCGTCTGGGCAATGCCGGGGGCGTTGTGATCGGCTATGGGGAAGGGGAAATGTTCGCCGCCTCAGATATTCCTGCCATTCTGGAATACACCCGCAAGGTCGCTTTCCTCGAATCCCGTCAGATGGCGGTGATCCAGGCTCAGAGCGTCCACCTGGAAACGCTGGATGGCAAAAAAATCTCCCCGCGCATTCACCATATCGCCTGGGACGCAGTGGCCGCCGAAAAGGGAGAATACCGGCACTTCATGCAAAAAGAAATCCACGAGCAACCCCGTTCCCTGGCCGATACCCTGGCCGGCCGCGTGGACTTTGAACGTGGCAAAATCCGCCTCCCCGACCTGAATCTGACCCCTGAACTGGCACAGCGCATCCGTAAAATTTACATCACCGCCTGTGGCACCGCAGCCTACGCCGGCATGGTGGGAAAATATCTCATTGAAAAGATCGCCCGCATCCCGGTCGAAGTCGAGATCGCCTCTGAATTTCGCTACCGTGATCCACTCATTGACTCCGATACCGTTGTCCTGGCGATCAGCCAGTCCGGTGAGACTGCGGACACCCTGGCCGCCATGGAAGAGGGGCGTCGCAAAGGCGCAGTGCTCTGGTCCATCGTCAACGCCATTGGCTCCCAGGCCATGCGCATTGCGGATGGTTATATCGCCATGCAAGTCGGGCCGGAGATCAGCGTTGCTTCGACCAAAGCCTTCACCGCCCCGATTCTGGATCAATACATGCTCGCCATTCTGCTCGCCGATCTGCGTGGCACGATCGATGAGAGCACACGGCGCAAACTCATCGCTGACCTGCGTCTGATCCCGCAACGGGTGGGGCAGGTGCTGGAGCGCGAAGCCGAAATCCAAAAAGTGGCGCGTGCCATCAAAGACACCCACAATGCCCTCTACCTTGGTCGTGGTATCCAGATGCCCATCGCCTACGAAGGCGCCTTGAAGCTCAAAGAGATTTCGTATATCCATGCGGAAGGCTACCCCGCCGGCGAGATGAAACATGGCCCCATCGCCTTGATTGACGAACACATGCCGGTCGTCTGCCTGGCGCCGCAAGACCCCTGGTATGAAAAAATGCTCAGCCAGATTCAGCAGGCCAAAGCCCGCGGCGGTCTTGTAATAGCGGTGGCTACGGAAGGGGATACGCAGATACCCCCGATGGCAGATTACGTACTCTCGGTGCCCTCCGTGCCCTGGATGCTGGCCCCGGTTCTGACCGTCATCCCCTTACAACTGCTGGCCTACCATATCGCCGTGATCCGTGGCCTGGATGTTGATCAACCGCGCAATCTGGCCAAATCGGTCACAGTAGAATAAGATTTTTGGAAAAAGGGACACGCGAGTGCTTTCGGCATTCGGGCTTCCCCTGGTTTGCCGGGCTCTACCCGGGCCGGTCTTCGGGTGCGCCTGCTCCCCCGACCCGAACGACCTGCTGCACCCCGATCTCCCTGCCCCCCGAAGCGAAAGCACCGGCTTCCCACCCTGTAGCATGGTCTTTTGCCTGTAGTGTATCTTTCCTTCAGGAAATTCCGAGAACGAAAGTAACCACTCTCCACTGCCATCCTTATTGCGGTAGAAAATTTTCTACCGTTACATTGCGAGCCGCCGCAGGCGGCGAAGCAATCCCCCTATCGGCAGGAGATTGCTTTGCTGCGCTCGCAATGACAGGAGACAGAGGTTTTTT
>JAGHYK010000280.1 GCA_017743695.1 Chloroflexota bacterium | reverse complement strand
GGGGCGATGTGGTTTTTATTTTATCATGAAGCGGGGATGAATGGACGGCGGACCGCGGACGGCAGGGCAGACCGTCAACGAATGGGGAACGAATGAACGAATGTGGACGGTGGACGGCGGACCGCGGACGGCGGGGCAGACCGTCAACGAATGGGGAACGAATGAACGAATGTGGACGGCGGACCGCAGACGGCGGATGGCGGAGGATGGGCTTTCGAGGCGGGCGGAGAAAGGAGGTCAACTGCTGTCCAGAAGTAGTAAAATAAGAGGTGACTGCTCAGCCCAGGATCAAGACGTTGTGCATCTCATGGGAGGAGCGTTCTTTGCGACCAGTCAATCCCCAGGCGGTCCATCTGGCCTGCTCATAGGAGATTGCTTTGCCCAAAAACGGCTTGCAATGTAGCTGGGTAGTCAGAAATGAGTCTTACAATGCTTTGTGATGGAGAGCTGCCCTATGGAAAAACCCAAACAAGCCAAAACCCTGCGTGAAGCCTATGAGGTCCTGGACCCAATACGCCCTCTGTATGGAGAATGGATGGAATTCTACGTGGACAGACCAGAGGAAAGCAGTATGATGGGCCTCCAGGAAGAGCTGGGGTTGGATCCAAGCGATGATGATAAGACCCTGCTCACCGGAACTCACGGGAGCGGTAAAACAACCGAGTTATATCGCCTGGCAGCTCAGTTCTCTCGCGATCACTTCGTCGTATTTATGGATGCATCTGAATCGCTAAACCTGGGGGACATCCAGTATACAGACCTGCTGGTACTCATGGGTTTGCAGGTGTTCAAAGTGGCGCGAGAAGCCGGCCTTCGAGCAGACGATCAAAAAGCCTCGCATCTACGTTTCTGGTATGAAGAATATGTGGTGGAAAAAGGGACGGCTAACCTGGAAGTGGAAGTTGGAGCTGAATTGAATGCCGTGATCGCCCGCATCAGTGGGCAGGTCAAGAGTGATGCGCCACGCCGTCAATCCGTGCGCGCTACGGCTCAGGCTCGATTGTCCGATTTGCTGGAACGACTCAACGATCTGCTCCAGGAATTACGCAGGAAGGCCGGAAAACGGATTCTGGTCATCATAGATGGACTGGATAAGGTGTATAACCTGAAGCAGGTACAGGACTTATTTCTGCAAGGGGCCAACGCTCTGCTGGAACCGGCTTGTCGTATTCTCTACACTGTTCCTTTTGCACTTTCCTACACCGTTGATTTTCAACAAGTGCGCCTGAGCTTCACGCGCTTTTACCCGCTGCCCAACGTGAAAACTCAGCGGGCCAACGGAGAACCTTATGCTCCTGGCAGAGAGATGCTTCAGAAAGTCATCTACCGTCGCGTTCATCCGTCTTTGTTGGAGCCAGAGGCTGTGAACCAGTTGGTGGAATATTCAGCCGGATTGACCAGAGAGCTGATCGCCCTGGCTCGCAACAGCGTCATTATCGCTCGGAGACGGCGGGGCGATCAGGGGCCTGTCCGAAAAGAAGATGTAGAAGAGGCGGCGCAGCGAGTGCGCAATACTTTTCGTGCGATGCTCATGGAAGAGCATTATCGGGAGCTGGCGCGTATTCTGAGAGGAGAGCCCTTCGTCAACAGCCCGGTCGCCTGGGAGCTAATCCATAACCTGAGTTTGCTGGCTTATAATGGCGAAAAAGCCTGGTGGGGCATCCATCCCATCGTACGTTCACTGGTAGAAGAATGGGTAAACCGATATGGTGACTGAAATCATCGCCTCTGACCGGGACTTCCTGGAAGAGGCTCTCTCGCTTGCTCAGGGAGCTGCTTTTTTCTTCGTTCTGCATGAGGAGGGTATTGCGCGGGATTTGCAAATGCAAAACCTGCAACAGGCTCTGGAGGCTCAGGGAAGACCGGTTCACAAAGTTCGATTTGACCTCGCATCTCCCGACTTGCTTACAATGCTTTCCCGGCTCCCCCTCCGCCCATCCACCATTGTTTTTGTGGATGTTCGGGGTGTTGAATATGCAAAATTTAATCCAGAAAACTATCCTGAAGGGGTAGAACTACGCCAGAAAGCGCAGAATGCAAGGCAAATGTTAAGTAATTTGAATGTACAACGAGACCAGCTAACAGTGCCGGGCGTCTCGCTGGTATTCTGGGTTTCTGAGCAGGCATTAAGTCAGATCGCGCAATGGGCTGCTGACCTGTTTTCGGCCCGCAGCGGTATTTTTGACCTGCGCCCTTTCGTCGGCCCGAGGCCTTTTATTTCCGAACGTTCGGAATCCATGCTCTATGGCTCCCATCTCCAGGAACTTTTGAGAGCAGTACAGGAGCTTCCTCCAGAAGAACGCCAGAAGCGGAAACAAACCTACGAGCGGCGCTTGCGAGAGGAAAGCAGCAAGCCAGTTCCTCATCTTGCACGTATGGCATCCCTTCATCATGAACTGGCCCTTCTCTCTCTCTCCTTGGGGGAAACCGCGAAGGCTTTGAGCCATCAGGAAGCTGCCGTTGCATTGTATCGGAAACTGGCTGAGAATGGCGATCCAGACGCTCTCCAAATATCAGGAAAAAGCCTGAATGAGTTTGGTCTGATACTCGCCTCGCTGGGACAGCACGAGGCGGCGCTGCAGGCGACGCAGGAAGCGGTGGAA
>JAGHYK010000279.1 GCA_017743695.1 Chloroflexota bacterium | reverse complement strand
CTGGCCGCCGCCCGTCAGGCTTACGAGCAGGCCGCCGAAGCCGCGATTGCCAACGCGAATGTAGAGAGGCTGCTACATCATAGCACGCTTGCGCCCTTGCTGGCCCCCTGGGAGGCGCCCTTCTGGGCCGAATACGCCCCGCCGCCGGAGGATGCCCCCATCCCGGAGGGACTGCGCATCGGCGAACTGCGTGCGGAAACGGATGAAATGGCGGTTGGGGCGAAAAAATTTTCGCCCCTCCCCCTGCTCGTCCCCTTCCTGCGCCGCGGGTCGCTCTTCCTGCGCGGCCCCGACCCCGACGCCCTGCGCCGCCTGCTGCAGGCGCTGCTCCTGCGCCTGGTCGTGACCCTGCCGCCGGGCCGCCTGCGCCTCAGCCTGGCCGACCCGCTGGGGATGGGCGTCCACCTTTCCGCGTTCCTGCGCCTGCCCGATGCGGTGCGCAACGTAGGGGCAGAGCGCCGCTCTGCCCCTGCTGCCCCCATCGCCACCCGCCAAGAAGAGATCGCCCGCCAGGTGCAGGCGCTGGAGGCGCATCTGGAATCCGTCCTGCAGACCCGCCTGCAGAACCTCTACCCGGACGTGGAAGCCTACAACGCCCAGGCCGGCGAACTGGCCGTCCCCTACCACGTCTTCGCCCTGACCGACTTTCCGGCCGGCTGCGACGAGCGCGCCGCCGCCGGACTGGTGCGCCTGGCCCGCAACGGCCCCCGCGCCGGCGTCTATCTCCTGATGACGTGGAACGATGCGCAAAAAATGCCCCGCGATTTTGACCCGCAGGCGCTGCTCGGCGCGGGCACGGTCATCACGCTGGATGAGGAGGGACGCCTGGAACCGTCGTCCCTGCCCGACGTGGCGGACATCCTCAGCCCGGAGGCCCGCCCGCCGTTCATCCCCGATGCGCCCCCCGACCCCGGCGTGATCAACCGCCTGCTGGAGACGGTCGGCGCGGCGCTGCAGCGCCAGAGCACCGCGCTGCCCTTCCGCCGCGTCGCCATCCCGCCGGCCGAACGCTGGCAGGCCAGCAGCCTGGACGGGCTGCGCGTTCCCATCGGCACCGCCGCCACCGGCGAGGTGCACGAGTTCGCCATCGGGCAGGAGGGGAACATCGTCCACCACGGGCTGATCGGCGGCGCCACCGGCTCCGGCAAGTCCAACCTGCTCCACGTCCTCATCACCCAACTGGCCCTGCGCTATGCGCCGGAGGAACTGGAGATGTACCTGGTGGACTTCAAGGAGGGGGTGGGCTTTCAGGATTACCTGCGCCTGCCGCACGCCCGCGCTGTCGGCCTGGAGAGCGAACGGGAGTTTGGCCGCAGCGTGCTCCGTTACCTGCAGGGGGAGATGGAGGAGCGCGGCCGCCGCTTCAAGCAGGTCGGCGCCGACAGCCTGGTCGCCTACCGTCTGCGCACCGGCGAGCGCCTGCCGCGCATCCTGCTGGTGATGGACGAGTTCCAGGTGCTCTTCGCCGAAGACGACCCCCTGGGCCGGGAGTGCGGCCGCATCCTGGAGGACCTGGTGCGCCGCGGGCGCAGTTTCGGCATCCACATCCTGCTCAGTTCCCAGACCCCCAGCGCCGCAGGGATGTACAGCGGTCGGCTCTTCAACCAGATGGCGCTGCGCATCGCCTTCCGCTCCCAGCCCAACGAGGCGCAGGCCATCCTGGGCGAGGGCAACACTGCCGCCGACCGGCTGGAACGGGTGGGCGAAGCGATTTACAACGACGAGATGGGGCACAAGGAGAAGAACGTCCTGGTGCGCGTCGCCTTCCTGCCGCCGGAGGAGCGCCGTCAGATGCTGGACGAGATCGGGCGGCTGGCAGCGGCCCGGCCCTATCAGCCGCCGGTCACCTTTGAGGGGCGCGCCCCGGCCCGCCTGGAGGCCAACGCCGAGTGGCTGGAGCACGCCCGCACGCCCAAGGCGTCGCCGCGCCGTCGTCCGCCGGCCGTGCGCCTGTGGCTGGGCGAGCCGGTGGAGATCAAGTCGCCCACCGCGGCCGTGGTGGAGCGTTACCCGCGCTCCAACCTGCTCATCGTCGGCGGCAACGAAGAACAGGCCTACGGGCTGCTGCTGGCTGCGCTGCTCAGCCTGGCCGCCCAGTACGCGCCGGAGGAGGTGCGCCTGGCCGTGACCGACTTCGCCCGCCCCGAGACGGTCGGCTACGGGCTGTGGAGTGGCCTGGGCCTGCCCCATCCGCTGGAGGTGGCCGGTCCGCGCCAGGCCGGCGCGCTGCTCACCCAGTTGCTGGCGCTGCTGGACCAGCGCCTGAGCGGGGAAGCCGCCCCGACCGAGGTCTTCCTGCTCATCCCCGGCCTGCAGCGCTGGCGCGAACTGCGCAGCACCGATGCCTACGGCACCCAGCAGAGCGAACCGGCCAAAGGGCTGACCCGCCTGGCGGAGGAGGGGCCGGAGGTGGGCATCCACCTGCTGGCCTGGGCCGACAGCCTGGCGACGGCGGAGCGCGTCTTCAAGCGCGGCGGCCTGGCCCACTTTGACCTGCGGGTGGCGCTGCAGATGAACGACAAGGAGAGCACCGACCTGCTGGGCAGCCCGAGCGCCGCCCGCCTGGGCGAAAACCGCGCCCTCTTCCGCCACGAGGACTGGGAGGCCGG
>JAGHYK010000278.1 GCA_017743695.1 Chloroflexota bacterium | reverse complement strand
CCCATTCGTTGACGGTTCACCCTCCCCCGACCGGCTCAAAACGGCTGTCCGCGCCTCTCCACCGTCCATCCTCCGACAGGCTGGAAAGCCCATCCTACGGCGGTCTGCCATCCTCCCACCGTCTTTCACCTGCAAAAATCAAAAATGATCAAAAACTCGCCATTCCAGGAAAATATTTTTATATATCCGCCTTTAGCTAAAAAATACTCGCAAACCCTTGACTTTGGTTGCAAAACATGGTAAACTGTAGCCATGCCCAAACGAATTGCCAACCTTGAAAACCCCGATCCCATAGACGAAGCCATCATCGAAACGCTGCGCAAAGATGGCCGCACGCCGTTCCTGCAGCTTGCCCAACAGCTTGGAGTCTCCCCCGGCATGATCCGCCATCGCTATCAAAAGCTACAGGAAGCGGGGGCACTGAAAGTGGTGGCAGTGACCAACCCCTTACGGCTCGGCCTGAAAACCATGGCGCTGATCGGTGTACGCACCGATGGCACACGCATGCTGGAAGTCGCTCAAAAAATCTCCGCCCTGGAGGAGGTGATCTACCTGGTCGTGGTCAGCGGACGTTATGACCTGCTCGTTGAAGTCTTCTGCCGTGATCACGAAGAACTGCTACGCTTCATCAGCGAAAAGTTATACGCTATCGAGGGGGTACGCGAAAGCGAAACATTCATGTATCTCAAAATCTTCAAGGAAATCTACGTCTAAACCCTGAATTTTCTTCCTCCCATTCTGAAAGGAGAATTTTATGAAAGTCCTGATGATTGGCGTCGGCGGCGTTGGCGAAGCCATTGCTGCCATTGCCCGCGAACAGGCATGGGTCGAAAAACTGGTGCTCGCCGATTACGACGTCGAACGCGCCCGTCGCGTTCAAAAGAAACTGGGCGATGCACAACGCTTCCCGGTCGAATTTGTGGACGCCCGCAAACAGGAAATGATCGAAGCCCTGGCACGCAAGCACAGGGTGGACCTGATCATGAACGCAGTGGACCCGGTCTTCAACATCCCGATCTTTGAAGCCGCCTATCGCACCGGAGTCCACTACATGGATATGGCCATGAGCCTTTCCCAGCCCCATCCCGAACGACCTTACGAGCTGCCAGGGGTCAAACTGGGAGATTACCAGTTCCAGCGCGCCGAACTCTGGGAGCGTAAGGGCCTGCTGGCGCTGGTCGGAATGGGCATAGAACCCGGCGTGGTAGATGTCTTCGCCCGCTATGCCCAGGATTATCTCTTCGACGAAATCGAAGAGATCGGCATTCGCGATGGGAACAACCTGGTCATTGAAGGCTATCCCTTCGCCCCCACCTTCTCCATCTGGACTACCATCGAAGAGTGCCTGAACCCGCCCCTCATCTGGGAAGCCTCCCGAGGCTGGTACACCACCGAACCCTTCTCGGAGCCCGAAGTATTCAACTTCCCGGAGGGGATCGGCCCCGTGGAGGTGGTCAACGTAGAACATGAGGAAGTCCTGCTCATCCCGCGCTGGATTCGCGCCCGGCGCGTCACCTTCAAATATGGGTTGGGGCGCCAGTTCATAGAAATTTTGAAAACACTTCACCTGCTGGGGCTGGATCGCAAAGAACCCATCAACGTCAAAGGAGTGATGGTCGCCCCGCGGGATGTGGTCGCGGCCTGTCTCCCGAACCCTGCGGAGCTGGGGCACAAGATGCATGGCAAAACCTGCGCCGGCACCTGGGTCAAAGGCTTCAAAGATGGCTATCCCTACCAGGTTTACATCTACCAGGTCTTAGACAATCAGGAATCCATGCAGCGCTGGGGGACTCAGGCCGTCGTCACCCAGACGGCATTTGGCCCGGTGATCGCCTGGGAAATGCTGGAGCGCGGCCTGTGGAAAGGCGCCGGCGTGCTCGGCCCGGAGGCCTTCGACCCCATCCCCTTCCTGGAACGCATGGCGGATTACGGCTTCCCCTACAAAATTCAGGAGCTACAGCCACTCCCTCAGGCAATCCGCTGACCCCCTTCCCCAAAGATGAAGCAGGTATCCTCGCGATACCTGCTTCATCTTTCAGGGGCTGATCACTTCGGCAAAGAGTTGTTCACACGGCTGAAGAGATTCCCAACCGTCGGACCGAGAATGGTCAAAGCAGCGACTACGACAACAGCAACAAGAACCAGGATCAATCCATATTCGACCAGCCCCTGCCCGCGCTCTTTCAGGCTGTTCAACATACGTCTCACCTCCTTTCCAGCCCGGCGGGATAGGGTGCACTCCTATTATACATCCGGACAAAAGTTCTCTAAATTATGAAATCGTGACAAGGCGCCTCTCGTGCTGGCCGGCATTCCTTAGCGCGCCAGCCTTCTGGCCGCAGCGCCTCCCTGTGCGCCATCGAACCCGGCCTGGGGCGATTTGCACGGCGCCCCGGCATCGCTGCCGACCCCGGCGCGGCCCAAACGCGCCTCCCCCCGATGTCAAAGGTTCAGATCATTGGAGGCCCCAGCCCTGCCCGAATGCGTATTGTCTCCCTTCTCCACCATCCGCCACCCTCCAGGCCTGTTCCACCATGGCGGTCTGTCGCCCGCCGTCTGCGGTCTTCCACTATCCATTTTGCCATCTGCTGTCTGCGGTCGGCAGTCTCCACCTGCGGTCTGCCGTCTGCGGTCTG
>JAGHYK010000277.1 GCA_017743695.1 Chloroflexota bacterium | reverse complement strand
AACGGTAGAAAGTTTTCTACCGCAACAAGGATGGCAGTGGAGGGTGGTTACTTTCGTTCTCGGAATTTCCTGAAGTAAAGATACACTACCGTGTATCTTTACTTCCGCAATGACAAAAGGCAGAGGGTTTTTCCGCTTTCAAGAAGGGCACGCACTGTCGTGCCCTCCTGGTATAATCCATCAAGCCTTTTCTGCAACACCCCTCGCACCATGAACCGTTTCCCTTTTGGTCTTCGTCCCTCTCAGGAAGCCATCTTGCACTTTCGCGGTGGCAAGATGGGCGTTGCCGCAGTGCCTGGGGCCGGCAAAACCTATGTGCTTTCGGCCCTGGCGGCGCATCTGATCGCCGAAAAGCGACTGGAGCCGCATCAGGAAATCCTGATCGTCACCCTCACCAACTCCGCCGTCGAGAATTTTTCCACCCGCATTGCCCAGCACCTGCGAACGCTCGGCCTGCTGCCCCGATTGGGCTATCGCGTGCGCACCCTGCACGGCCTGGCGCATGACATTGTGCGCGAAAAGCCCGAAAAAGTCGGCCTGGATGAGCGTTTTACCATCCTGGATGAATTCGAGGCCGGGCGCATTCTGCGGGAGGTCGCCATGCAGTGGCTCATGCAACATCCCGAGTTCATCGAAAACTATATGGGGGAACTGAATGCTGAGAGGGAACGGGAAGCGCGGCGCGAATATTTCCCTGCGGCTGTGGAGAAGCTGGCCCTGGCGTTCATTCGCACGGCGAAAGACCTGCGCCTGACCCCGGAACGGCTGCGTGAGCGGCTGGAAAATCAACCCCAATCGCTACCGCTGGTGGAGATGGGGTGTGAAATCTATGCGGAATATCAGCGCGTTTTGAATTATCGGGGAGGTGTGGATTTCGACGATCTGGTGCGCCTGGCGCTCGACCTGCTCGAAAGCGATCCGGGGTACCTGAAGCGACTCCAGGATCGCTGGCCGTTTGTGCTGGAGGACGAGGCGCAGGATTCCAGTCGCTCGCAGGAAGCGCTGCTGCGCCTGATTGTCGGCGATGTGTCGCCCTCCTCCGGACGCGGCTGGGTACGGGTAGGCGATCCGAATCAGGCGATCTATGAAACGTTCACCACTGCCAATCCCTACCTGCTGCGCCGCTTTATCGCCGAGGAGGCTGATGAGCGCCCGACGCTCTCCGAATCCGGCCGCTCCCAACCGGGGATCGTTGCGCTCGCCAATCGTCTTATCCAGTGGGTGATGCAGGAGCACCCCCTCCCGGAGGCGCGGGATGCACTGCAGCCGCCCTTCATCCGGCCGCTGAGTGAGGAACCTCTGACCCCACTTGCGGGGCAGGAACCCCTGACCCCGTTTACGGGGTGGGGGTTTCAGGCGATCTACCTGCAAAGCAAGCGTTATGCTCCGGAAGAGGAAGTGAAAGAGGTGGTGCGATCGCTGAAGCGATGGTTACCGCAAAATCCGGATCGCACGGTGGCAGTGCTGGTGACGGATAACCGGCGCGGGGGTCACTTCATGGAGGCGCTGCGTCAGGCGGGATTGCCGGCGGTGGAGTTGCTGCGCACCTCTCAAACGACCCGCACCGCCGCCTCCCTGCTGGCCGAGGTGCTGGAATGGCTCGAACAGCCGACCAATGCAAAAAGTTTTAGCGAGGTGTATCAAAAAGTCTGGCGGCGCAGCGAGGAGAAAGAAGAGAGGGTAAAAGCGGCGGCCGGGTGGCTCAGGCATTGTGATGTGATCGCCTATCTTTCCCCGTTCCCTGCAGAGAGCGCCCTCGAAGAGCAGTTCGCCGGCCTGCCGCCGGAAGTCCAGGATGAATTGCGCGCCTTCCGTCAGGTGGCGCGGCGCTGGCAGGCGCTCACCCTGCTCCCGGTGGATCAGTTGATCCTGACCCTGGCGCCGGATCTTTTCACCACCGCTGCCGAGCTGGCGCTGGCGCACAAAATCGCCCGCGCCCTGGCGCAGATCGCCGGGCAACATCCGGACTGGCAATTGCCCGATCTGATCCGTGAACTGCGCCTGATCGCCGAGAATGAACGTCGTTTTCTCAGTCCAGGCATGGAAGATGGCTTCGATCCGGAGGCCTACAAAGGCAAAGTGGTCGTAGCCACCATTCACAAAGCGAAAGGCCTGGAATGGGATCGGGTGTATGTCACTTCTGTCAGCAACTATGAATTTCCTTCAGGAGAGGAGGGGGATACTTTCAGATCCGAAGAGTGGTTTGTGCGGGATGGGTTAAGTTTACAGGCTGAGATGCTTGAACAGTTAAATTGCCTGCTCCATCCCGAAGAATATCATGTGTACGAGGAGGGCGTTGCCTCGCGCCGTGCCCGCGTGGACTACGTTCGTGAGCGGCTGCGCCTGCTCTATGTGGCCATTACCCGCGCCCGCAGGGAACTGATCATCACCTGGAACCACGGCAGAAGGAAAACAAACATCCAGGCCCTGCCCTTTGCCGTGTTGAAGGAATGGCTGGAGCAAATGAAGAAGCAGGGGGGAAGTGAGAGAGCGTAGATGGCAGATGGCGGGCGGCGGCAGAAGAGAATTTTTGAGCCGCCGGATGAAGACCATCAAAGAAGAGGGAGCACATACCGATCCCACGCCTGCGCGCCCTGGCTCTGCTCGGGGATCAGGCTGTCGGGCTGGGTGAAGCGGCCCAGGGTGGGGT
>JAGHYK010000276.1 GCA_017743695.1 Chloroflexota bacterium | reverse complement strand
TGACGGTGCGCCCCCTACAGCGGTCCGCAGTCTACCCAAATCATCGCCAAAACGGTTATAATCTGACTGACCAGTCAGTCAAAGAGGTGCACATGCAACTTTTTCCGCCTTCCTCGGCTCGAAATCGGGTACTACAGGCTGCGCTGGAAGTGTTTTCAGCAAAAGGCTACCACGAGGCCACCATGGACGAGGTGGCAAGGCAGGCGCAGGTCTCGAAGGGCGCCTTATATCTCTATTTCCCCAGCAAGCAGGCGTTGTTCGCCGCATTGTTAGAAGCCGGAGTGGACCTCCTCCTGACGACCATGCGCCAGGCAATGACGCCTCATGCCAGTCACCGCAAGCGCATGTATGCCGCCCTCGAGGCCTCTTTTTCCTTGCTCCAGGAGTATCGAACGCTGGCGCGCCTGATCTTTTTGCGCCTGGGGAGCAATCCGCTGTTGGAGCGCAAAATCCTGGAGGCGCACCAACGCATCAGTGCCCTGATCGAGGAAGAGCTGCGCGCCGCTTGTTCCGCAGAGAATGTATCCCAGCAAAATTTTGCCTTGCTGGCCTTGATGTGGACAGGCGCAATCTACGAAGTCCTGGTATGGTGGTTATACCAGGAAAATCCCCCTCAACTGGTGAACCTGGTAGAGCCGCTCTATTCGATTCTGCTGCGCACCGTAGGCCTGTCTGCGGAGGTATCATGAGGAACTTTTCCGTCGCTCCTTCTTCGATCCTGGATGGAGTGCGCCTTCATCTCTTGCAACGCTATGTGCTCCCCTGGGAAGGAACCTTCCCCGATCCATCGTTTTTGCGAGGGCGAAAAGGCCTTTACCTGGCGATCCCCTCTGCAGGCGAGCGTTTCCTGGGGCTTGAATGGAGCTTCCAGATTTCCCCGCGCCGCATCCAGGATTTGCGTTTCTGGACCGGTTTCTTGAGGGAACATCTTCAGGATGTTTCGCCGGCGAGGATCGCTCGCGCCGCCGCGCCCTCTTTCCGCTTGTTCGGGAGCTTCACGTTTTTCCCATCCTCGTCGCTTGCCCCCCGTTTTGGCCTGCCGCGTCTGCTCTGGGTGGAGGAAGGCGACAACCGATGGGTGATGCTTTACCATTGGGCGCAGACCGCTGACGACGTTCTGGAAGCCGGGCGTTTAAAGGAGTGTCTGGAGCGGCTGGTGGCAAATGCCTCAGGGAATCTCGCAGGGATGGAAGCGCCGCTTTCCGAGGATCCATGCGCCGCAGCAGCGCCTTCCCCTGGTAGCTCCTGGGAGGATAGCGGGTGGCAGAGCGCTGCCGCCATTGGGCACTCCGAAGGCGATTTTCCCCATGAGGGCGAGTGGAGCGAATTTGCTCTCCTGGGCGCTCATCCAGACAGAGGAAACGGAGCTATCTGGCAGGGGGAAAGCAGTGCAGGGAGCGCCGTTTTTTCGCTGCGGATGGCTGAACAGCGTGGGGCGTCGGATTCGTTGAGCACCCCACAGTCCGATGCGGAGTCCGAAACGGATGCAGAGGGGGAAATACGAGTCCAGGTATTCCCCTGGCCAGGGTTCGAGGCATGGCAGGCGCAGATTGGGAGCCTGCAGGAGGCGATGCGCCGCGGGGAAGTGCGAAAGGTGGTGCTGGCGCGCACGTTGCGACTGATCAGCACGCGAAGCTGGAACGCCGAGAGGGCTTTTCAGCTCCTGCTGCGCGCCTTCCCTCATGCTTATCCCTTCTTCTTCCGTTTCGATGACCAGAGCGCGTTCTTCGGTGTGACACCCGAACGGTTGGCGCGGGTGGAAAACGGCATTTTGCAGACCATGGCGCTGGCCGGCTCGCTCCCGCGCGGTGCGACGCCCGAAGAAGATGCCCGGTTAACCCAAAAACTGCTGCAGGATGATCGCCTGCGCCTGGAACACCAGATCGTGGTAGAGTATATCGCTCAGGCATTGCAACCGCTGACGCGCTCGCTGACGCTCTCCGACGTGCAGCCGCTTCGCCTGCCTAATGTGCAGCATTTACAGGTTCATATTCAGGGCTTGTTGCGCGAAGGGTACGATGTGCTGGACGCCATCCAGGCCCTGCACCCGACCGCCGCCCTGGGAGGACAGCCACGAGAGGCCGCGCTGCAGTGGATCGAACGCCTGGAGCCTTTTGAACGCGGCTGGTACGGTGCACCCCTGGGATGGGTGGACTCCGAAGGGAGCGGCGATTTCCTTGTGGCTTTGCGGTGTGGCTGGGTGCGAGACCGCGAGGCGCTGCTTTTTGCCGGTTCCGGCATCTTGCCTCAATCGAATGCACGCGCCGAGTGGGAAGAGACCGCGCTGAAATTCCGTCCGATGCTCCAGGCACTGGAGGGCAGTCTTGCGGTGAAAGCAGGATAGACCCGTGGGACAGGCTTTCCAGCCTGTCAGACGGTGGACGACGACAGACAGACCGCAGACGGCGGACGGCAGACAGCAGACAGCAGCCGGACGGCAGCCTGTGAGACTGCAGCGGCTGGACTTTCAGGATGGACAGATCAGCAGGCTCGTCTGGATGAATCCTGTTACCGAGTCTGGCTGCCCGATCGTTTGAATTCAGGACATAGAGTAACTGCCCACCCTAAGCGTGAAGAACTCTCTGCGATGGGGATGGGTAGAGGAGTTACTGTTTGCGAGGCTTTATGCGACCGGCGAATCGTAATGTGCTTTGG
>JAGHYK010000061.1 GCA_017743695.1 Chloroflexota bacterium | reverse complement strand
GCGTATCGTGTTGGGGACATCCTGTCAGGCAAAAAGAGCCCCTGGGGTCCTGTAAGGAGAACCGTCAACGAATGGGGAACGAATAAACGAATTCGACCGCGGACCGCAGACGGCAGACCGCCGTAGAGCAGGCTTTCCAGCCTGCCAGATGACTGGATAGCGAAGGAGGACGACGGACGGTGGACAAACAGGACGGCGACAGCATACCCCAGGCTTTCCGCCTGCCAGGGGATACCGTCGCGGGGGGTGGTCACTTCCGTTCTCGAATTTCCTGAAGTAAAGATACACTACCGCGTGTTCTCGCGGGGGATACACTGCAGAGGATAGACGGCAGACCGCGGAATGGACGATGGGCGATAGACGTTGGACGGTGGTAGCACAGATTTTCCAGCCTGCAGACGGCCTGGAAAAGGCATACGACAAGTTTTCCACAGCACACCCCAGTCCTGTCGGAGAGCAAATCGCGGACGATCAGTGATTGACTTTTACAGGCTTTCCTGCTATTATCCTGAGCGTGAGACGAATGAACGTTCGGAAACTTTACACCGAGCTATCAGGCTGGCTGAAGATAGGGCTGGGCGTTAAACGCTGGATGCTGGTCATCCTGCTGGGCCTGCTCCTGGTCAGCATAGGCCTGACCATGCTGGTACTCGATCTATATCGCGCCCCCTACACAGAACCGCTGATCCTGAACCTGCTTTCTCTGGCAGCCCTTCGCTTCCTGCCTCGCCTGCTGCGAGTGACGATTTTCATCGGGGGTGGGTTGATCGTCTTCTCGTATGGAATATGGGGGTTAAACCGTGCTCTGTTGCGTCCCTTCCTCCGTCCAGGTTCCAGGGTGGTGGAGGAACTGACACGCTATCGCCAGAAGGAACAAGGGCCGCGCATCGCAGCCATTGGAGGGGGACATGGCCTTTCAACCCTGTTGCGCGGCCTGAAAGCCTATACCCACAATCTGAGCGCCATTGTGACCGTCGCTGATGATGGAGGCTCCTCAGGACGTTTGCGTCAGAGTTTCGGCATTTTGCCGCCCGGAGACATCCGTAACTGTCTGGCCGCGCTCTCGGACGACGAGGGACTTCTGACGCAGCTCTTCCAGTATCGCTTTAGCGGAGCGCCCGACCTGGCCGGACATTCGTTTGGAAATTTATTTCTCACCGCGCTGGCCGATCTGACCGGCTCGTTCGAGCAGGCGATCGTTGAATCCGGGCGGGTGCTTTCGGTCCATGGGCGCGTTTACCCCTCCACCACCCATGATGTCAGGCTGGTGGCGGATGTGATGCTGCCAGCAATGGCCGCGCCGCTGCGCGTGGAAGGGGAAAGCAAAATCCCACAGGTGGCAGGACGGGTGCGCCGCGTCTGGCTGGAGCCGAACAATCCGCCGGCGTTTCCCCCAGCCCTGCGCGCCATCCTCACCGCCGACCTGATCGTGATCGGCCCCGGCAGCCTCTATACCAGCATCCTCCCCAACCTCCTGGTGCGGGATATTTTAGAGGCGTTGAAGGTCGCCAGAGCGCCGAAAATTTATGTATGCAATATCGCCACCCAGAGCGGCGAGACCGATTTTTATACCTGTCTGGAACATGTGCAGGCCATCGAGGAACATGTGGGGGAAGATTTCTTCGATGTCATCTTATGTAACGACTTCCATGAGCTGGAATTGCCCCCCGGCGTGCGCTGGGTGAACGTGGATGAGCGCAGTCGCGCCGATCGGCGTGTCTATTGCGCTGACCTGGTGGATCGCGCGCACCCCTGGCGACATGACGCCCAGAAGCTCGCCCGCGTGATCATGGAGATTTATCAGGAAAAGACAGGGCCGCTGCGGGATTCCTGACCCGAGCGCTTGAGCACCAGCAGGGTTAAATCATCGCTGAGCTGCGGACGCTGGCTGAACTCCAGCACCGCCTGCTCCACTGCCTGCACAATTTCCTGCGCCGAATTTTGATGAACCTGGCGCAGCAGCGATTCCAGCCGCGCCTCCCCGAAGGGTTCATTTTGGGGCGAAAAGGCCTCGGTCACGCCATCGGTATAGAAGAGCAAGATGTCGCCGCTCGCCATGCGGATGATACGTTGCTCATAGGTCGCATCTTCTTGCGCGCCCAGGGCGATCCCGCCCGGCTTCAGGAGCTGAATCTCGCCACTTTGCGCCTGCCACCAGAGAGGGGGATTATGCCCGGCGTTGGCATAGATCAAAATGCCTGTTGAACGGGAAAGCACCGCATAGACGGCGGTGACAAAGATACCCTGGCTGGTATCCGGATAGAGCAATTCATTCACGCGACGCAGCACCTCGGCAGGCGAGTAGCTTTGCAGGGCGGCGGCGCGAAGCAGGGTACGGGTCAGCGCCATGAAAAGGGCAGCCGGAACACCCTTGTCGGCAATATCGGCGATGAACAGGCCCAAACGATCACCGGGTAGCTCGATCACATCGTAGAAATCGCCCCCGACCTGACGGGCAGTATGCCAGCAGGCTGCCAGCTCCCACCCCGGATACTGGGGCAGCGCTTCCGGAAGGAATGTCTTTTGAATCTGGCGCGCCAGATAGACTTCCGTTTCCAGGCGTTCCCGCCGTCTCATTTCCTTCTGGAGCAAGTCGTTCTGAATCGCAAGCGCAGCCTGCTGGGCGATCCCGTTGAGGATCTCGAATCGCCGACGACGAAAACGCAAACTGCCGGCTTGCTCCTCCGCGACGAGCACGCCAAAAAAGTCTTGTTTGATGCTCAAAGGGAATCCGAAAAGCAAAGGGGCTTTCTCCCGCAGCACGGGAGAATTTTCCTCATACCAGGGAGGAGCGATTTTCAGCCAGGCCTGTGCCTCACGTGGCAGGGTTGCGATTCTTCGCTGTCCACTTTGACGCACCTCATCCAGGAAAGGGAATCGTCCTTCAGGGAGCGGTTGGGAGAAAAGCTCCCTGGCGATTTCAGGCTCCAGGCCGTAGGAATGAGCCGGCAGGTAATGGCGGCTGAGATCATCCCAGAGATAGAGAGCGCAGCGCTCAATCCCAAGCAGAATGGGCAAAAGGCGCACCAGGGTCGCCAGGATTTCATCCAGATCGTTCAGGCTGACCACCGCCTG
Organism: Chloroflexota bacterium; assembly: GCA_017743695.1. Taxonomy (GTDB): domain Bacteria; phylum Chloroflexota; class Anaerolineae; order Anaerolineales; family Villigracilaceae; genus 630D-37. Next base: position 10,625 of record JAGHYK010000061.1, on the reverse strand, counting down.
CGCTGCCTGGAGGAGCGCTGCAGAAGCATAGGCCTGCTCCTGGGCGGCATCGTAGAGGCGGGCGTTTTCGATGGCAACGGCAGCATAGCCGGCAAAAGTGGTGACGACGGCCAGCGCTTCATGCCCGTAGCGCCCCTGTTCTGGATGGGCAAGCATCAGGATGCCAAAAGGACGCTCCCCAATGCGCAAAGGGGCGGCGATAGAGGAGAAATCAGCAGGAAAGCCGGCGGCCACGCCACTTACCCAGAGTGGGTCTCCCGCTTTACGGATCATCGGTTGCTCGGAAAGGAGCGCCATTAGCAAAGCCCGGTAGGCCTCAGGGTGACGATGAATGGCATCTTCCAACGCCTGCGTGCTGATCCCATGGGCAAGAACAGGGCGCAACTCCCCCTCTTCGAGTAGCCAGATGGCAGAAACCTGACAGGGAAGGGTACGTTCTAACTCGTTGAGAATGCGCTCAAGCACTTCATCCAGGCTGGTATTCTCGGAGAGGGAGACGGCTACTTCTCGCAGACTGTCTGCCACGCGCCGCCGCCATTGCTCAGAACGGTACAGATCCGCGTTATGGATGGCCGCAGCGATACTGCCGGCCACCGCCTCGAACATGATCCGATCTTCTTCATCAAAAGCATTCAGGCGATTCGATTGAATATCCAGAATTCCGATTACTCGCTGATCGTAGATCAAAGGCACGCATAGCTCAGAGCGCGTATTCGAGGGGGGCCAGGGCGAAGGGCGATACCGCGCATCGGTCCGCACATCGTTGAGCAACACCGTTTTCCCATGGCGCGCCACCCACGGGATGATCCCTTGCGGATCGTCCAGCGAAAGCGTGTATCCCCTGGCGGCGATTTTGCGTTTGCCGCTGCCCGCTTCATACTGGATTTTGCGCCGGTTCGGGTGTACGGTGAAAAAATGGACGTAGGGATAATGGAAACGGCGATGAATGAGATCGGCAACCTGCTGCAGCAGCGAGGGCAAGTCCAGGCTGGCGGTTGCCGCTTTGCTGACTTCGGCGACGAAGTGCAACTGGCGAGCGCGCTGCTGCAGGTCGCTATAAAGATGCGCCGATTCAATGGCGCGAGCAATCGCATCGGCCAGGGATTCCAGCACCAGCAAATCGTTGGGGTGGAAGGCATGGAGCTGATCGCTCTGGATGTCTAACACGCCCAGCGTGCGACCCTCGACTTTCAAAGGGATGGCGACCTCGGCACGCGTTTCCGGCAGGCTATCCACATAGCGGAAGCGCGGCTCGTTGCGCACGTCCTGGCAAAGGATGCGCTCACCGCTCTCAGCCGCCCATCCGATCAACCCCTGTCCCAGGCGGACGCGCAGGGCCGGCGGCCGGCGCTGTTCCCCTCCACGGATGGCGCCGGCGCGATAGGTCAAAAGATCGCTATCGGCTTCGCGGGTGAAAATGGCGACGTAGTAATAGCGGAACGTTTCCAGGATCTCCTGGGCGACGCGCCGCGCCATATCGTCCAGATCGCCGATGCGCGCGATCTGGGAAGTGACGCGACGGACCAGGGAAAGCTGTTGGCGACGGAATTGCTCAATGACCTCGCGATGAGTGGCCAGCAATCCCAGGCTGGCGACATGAGCAATGCCCTCCAGAAGGGCAATTTCCTGCTCCCGAAAAGGGGCATTTCGTTTCAGCCCAATCACGCCAAAGAGGGAGTCTCGATCCTGGATGGGCGTGCATATCCAGTATGCGTTTTCGTGCTTTTCGTGGATCGTTTGCGAAGTGACAAAGGCACGCGCCATCGGCGCTGCTTCCGGGCGGGGAGGGAAAAAGGCCGGGCTGCTGGCGGGAGGACGCAGCAGAGCCTCGTTGAGCCAGATTTCGACCTGCCCCTCTAACAGGCGCGAGATGGCCTGGTGGAGGAGGCGATGCTGTTCCTCCAGCCCGTTCAGCCGCGCAAGTTTTGCCCCCAGCCTGATCAGCTCTTCCCATTCGGCTGGAGAAGGATCGAGGGCGCGCCTCATACCGCCTTTTCCTTGCGCTTTCTCAAGATGAGGGTGTTTCCCTGGGGAGAGGGGAGATACTGTACCTCGTCCATAAGCTTTTTCATGAGATAGATGCCCAACCCTCCGGCCTTTCGTTTGCTCAGAGGGGCATTCACATCCGGTTGGGCGATCTTTTTCATGTCAAACGAATAGCGGGCTGTATCCTGAAGGGTGATGGTGAGCTGAAGGCCATCCCAATCCACGCGGATTTCAATGTTCCCACTTTCCCCACGATAGGCGTGTTCAATGACATTGGAGCAGGCCTCATCCGTTGCCATCTGGATTGCGTAAACTGCTTGCTCTGAAAAGCCGGCACGTTCGGCTGCCTGCCCTACGAAGGTACGGATTTCATCCAGGAAGTCGAAACGTGCCGGCCAGGAACGTTGCAGCGAAAAGATGTCCCCACCGACGCTCATCGGAATTGCACTTTAGAAATATCCAATGGCGTCGAGAAGGTTGTCAAAACGGCGGAAAATTTTGGTAAATCCGGCCAGCTCCAGCGCCTCAAGCACGCGCGGGGGAACAAGCGCCAGGACCACTTCCCCGCGATGGTATCGGCGACAGGCACGCTGCGCACTGAGCAGGACGCGAAAGCCGGCGCTGGACATGTATTCCACGTTGCTCATGTCCACCACGATCTTGAACCGCCCCCGGTTCAAGAGGTCTTCAAAGACCTCATTCAACTTCGGAGCGGTGGCACTATCCACGCGCCCCTGGATGGTGACCAGCACGCAATGTTTGTATTCTTTGACGTTTACTTCCATAGAAGTTCTCCTTAAAGTAATCTGTAATTTGCGAAGGTGAATTATACTCCAAACATGCGTCTGGCGCGTTAAGATTTCGGGAATCTGCTGACGACATGCGCGGGAGAGGGGGGACGATCCATGGCGCCGCCCTGGTGGACAAAGACAGGCGTGCCTTCCGCGGCGTACTCCAGCTCAAGGTAGGCCTGTCCGGTCAGATAGCGCTGGCTGTCAATGGCGCAGGAGGTCACCCAGCCAATGATGCGTCCCTTTGCATCGCTGACCGGGTCGCCATTATGGGCCATGCGCACCCGTTGCTCATCGAAGCGGAAGCGCACCACCACCCCTTTCCGCTCTTTTTCGCGCGCAATGTAAGCCTCGCGCCCGATGAACCAGGGCTTATAGAGCTTGACATATGAGCCAAAGCCCGCTTCGGCCACTCCCAGATCCCGGCTTCCCATCTTCCCGGATCCCTCGCCCATTTCGTGACCGTAAAGCGGCAGGCCAGCCTCGGTGCGCAGCGAATCACGCGCCCCCAGACCGACCGGCTTCAACCCAAACGCCTGACCGACTTCCAGCAAAGCATTCCAGAGCGCCACCGCCTGATCGGGATGGACGAACAACTCAAAGCCCATCTTTTCGCCCGTGTAGCCGGTGCGTGAAACGATCAGGTTGAAGCCTCCAAGGACGGCATCGCAAAGCTGGGTGCGCTGGAGTCTGAGGATACGTTTACGGGTTTCATCATCGCAGCCCAGCGCGAGCAGGATGTCGCGGCTCTTCGGCCCCTGCAGCGCAATATCCACGCGCCGCTCGTCCCCGGCCTTCGGATCGCGCAGATTGCGAATTTCAGCCTCATAACCATACACCCGCGCCCAGGGACGCGCGACATCAATCCGCACGCGGCCATCGCGTACCGCTTCAAACCACGTTCGATCCTTATCGTCGTTGGCGGCATTGACCACCACCAGGTAGCGATCCCAGGCGCGACGATAGACCAGGGTATCATCCAGCACATCGGCCTCGGGGGTCAGGAAATGGGTGTAGAGGGATTCCCCCGGCTCCAGGTTGCCACAATCGTTGGCGCAGATCGCATCCAGGAAGGAAGCCGCATCGCGCCCTGCGATCTCATAGACTCCCATATGGGAAACATCAAAGAGGCCGGCGGCCTGACGCGTGGCCAGGTGCTCTTCGAGCACCGAGGTATACCAGACGGGCATCTCCCAGCCGGCAAAGGGGATAAGTTTGGCGCCCAGGGCCTTGTGTGTTTCATACAGAGGCGTGCGCTTCAGCTCCCCTTCCGTGTTCTGCCACTTGAAGGGCGGTCTGGCCTCGCCCGCAGGAAGCGGATCGCGCTCAATGCCAATGTACCAGGGTTTATCCCCGTAGAGGCTTCCCTCGGCGCGAAGGGCAGAAGCGGCTGCATTTTCCATCACCACAACCGGCCCCGGCAGGCGTTTTTCGCTTCCATCCGCTTTCCCCTCCAGATCCAGGGAGACATAGCCATCTGAGAGATCGCGCAACCAGGCAGCGACCAGCGCGGCCTTCTCTACGGGCAGGCTGAGACGATAGTGATCCGCTCCCAGGCAGGTCACCGTGGCGTCCACGGCTCCTTTGGGCGTGTGGATGCGCGTGGGTGCGCTTTGACCTTCCTTGAGAGCCGTGAGATCCGCGCTGAGGGCATAATCCAGGAACTGACGCACGCGCTTCCCCTGAAGATCGTACACGCCGCTGGTGACCGCATCGTCCAGGTAATAAAAGTGGGGATAGCCGTGGGGTACATATTCGAGGTCCAGGCCGGCCTGTGCGGCCATTTCGCGCACCTGCAGGCGAGCGGTTTCAAGCGCCTCAAAATCAATTTTGGCGCGGCGCTGCCGCCCCTGTCGGGGGGTATCCACGCTATGGGGGACGCAGGCCAGCAGCACATCGGCGATGATGTTTGCCAGCCGTCGGGATTGCGCCTCGTCGAAACCGCGCTGCGTGATCCAGGGCGTTCCCAGGCGAATTCCGCTCGGATCCAGGGAGTTTTTATCCCCTGGAATGGTGTTGCGGTTTACCACAATTCCCACCAGGTCGAGGATACGCGCTGCCTGATCCCCGCTGAGCGAGGTGCCATCCGGGCCTTTGATGGTGGTGACATCCACATTCAGCAGGTGAGAATTTGTGCCGCCGAAGGGGATGCGCAGGCCACGTTTGGCCAGTTCGTCGGCCATGGCGATCGCGTTGCGTACAATCTGCGCCTGCAGGCGACGGAACTGCTCAGTGCGTGCCAGCTTAAACGTCAAAGCCAGAGCGGCGAAGACGTTGACATGCGGGCCGCCCTGTTCACCGGGGAAGACGGCGCGGTCAATTTTGCGCGCCAGGGCGGGATCGGTGGTCAGGATGATGGCGCCGCGCGGCCCCATGAGCGTTTTATGGGTTGTCGAGGTGATGACATGGGCATAGCCGAGCGGCGAAGGCACAACGCCGGCTGCTACCAGGCCGCCGATGTGCGCAATATCTGCCATCAGGTAAGCGCCCACTTCATCGGCAATCTCCCGGAAGGCCTTCCAGTCGGGTATCCATGGGTAGGAAGAGTAGCCGGCGATGATCATTTTCGGTCGGTGTTGCCTGGCCAGGGCGCGCACGGCTTCATAGTCAATCCGTTCGGTCTGCGGATCCACCGTGTAGTGCACGGCCTTGTAGAACTTTCCAGAGCGATTGACCGAGGAACCGTGCGTGAGGTGCCCGCCGTGGAGCAGATTCATCCCCATCACGGTATCCCCCGGTTCCAGCAGCGCATGGTACACCGCATTGTTCGCCGGCGCGCCGGAAAGCGCCTGCACGTTGACAAAAATCTCATCCGCCGAATAGCCATTGGCGGCGAAGGCCTCTGCGCACCGACGACGCGCCAGCGCTTCGATGAGATCGGCGTATTCCACCCCCTTGTAGTAGCGTGGATCGGAATAGCGACGATAGTGCGCCAGGCGCTGAGGATAATCGAGGATTTCGTCCTCACTCATCCAGCGCGTCTCTTCGTCCGGATAACCCTCTGCGTAGATGTTCTGAAACGCGGAGGCCAGCGCTTCCCGAACGGCCAGCGGCGCCTGGCTTTCAGAGGGGATCAGAATCAACTTTCGCGCCTGACGTTCGGCCTCGAGCCGGGTTAGCTCATAGACGGCCGCGTCTAATTCCGCCAGCGAACCTCGGAAAAGAAAATCTTTCATGGGGAACTCCTGTGAAATGGGCTTCCGAAAGCATCCGTTTCAGCCCCTGCCTTGCCGCAGGGTCTCCCTGAAAGCGGGGAGCGCTTCCGCACCTGGAACGTTATGCGGCAAAAGCAATTGTAGAACGGGAGGGGAGGCATGTCAAGGCATGGTTGTGGCAGGCTACTGTATCTTTCCCACCTCGTCCAGGCGCAGGCTGAGCACCTGACTGGTGGAATCGCGCCCCATGGTCACCCCGTAGATGACTTCTGCCGCCTGAACAGTGTTGCGGTTGTGGGTGATGATGATAAATTGCGTCTCGCGGCTTAACTCTTGCAGAAGCTCGCGAAAACGCCCCACATTCGCCTCGTCCAGCATGGCATCTACTTCGTCCATCACACAAAGAGGCGTGGGCGAGACCTTGAGCAGGGCAAAGACCATGGCAATCGCCGTCAGGCTACGCTCACCGCCGGAAAGCAGCGCCAGCCCCTGCTCGCGTCGTCCCGGCAGACGCGCTTCGATTTCAATGCCGCTCTCCACCAGATTCTCCGGGTTGGTCAGGAGCAGGCGCGCCGATCCACCCCCGAACAGGCGTACGAAAATCTCGCGAAAATGTTTATCCACGGCCTGAAACGTCTTCTGAAACTCCTGCTGCGTGCGCTCATCCAGCTCGGCGATCACCCGATGCAGATCGGCTTCCGCCTTGCGCAGGTCCTCCACCTGGGTTTTCAAGAAGGCCAGGCGTTGCTGTTCGGCCTCGAATTCCTCCTGCGCCTGGGGATTCACCGGCCCCAGGCGACGCAGATGCGCCCGCTGGCGCGCGATCTGCTCTTCCAGATCGGGGGGGATTTCCTGCAACAGGGGGAGCGTCTCCACCACGCCCTCCAGGGGTAGCGGAACCGGCCCGGCGACCTGGGCTTCAAAGCGCACCAGCCCCAGTTCTTCCGTGGCGCGGCGGCGCAGGTTTTCCAGCGCTTCCTGGGCCTGCCCCAGCTCCATTTGCGCCTGAGCCAGCAGGCGTTCCGCCAGAGCCAGGGCGCGCTGGGCGTTCAATTCCGCCTCCTGGAGCCGGGCGGCCTCGCTTTCCAGCTCCTGTAAGCGACGTTCCTGGGGTTCGATCTCGCTTTGCAGCGCATTCAGCCGCGCCTGGATTTCCTGATCCTGCTGGCGCAATTGCCCGGCTTCTTCGAGCAGGCGCGCCTGATCTTGAGCGCCCTGTTGCCTCTCTGTTTCCAGTTCCCTCTGGCGAGTCAGCAGGCGATTCAGAGCCTGATCCTGTTCCTGGATCCGTTGCCGTGCGCTTTTCAGAGCCTGTTCGATGACAGCCCGCCGCGTCTTCCAGTACGTGAGCTTCTGACGGGCTTCTTCGATGGGGAACTCGCCCAGGCGGCGCGTGAGGTCTCTCACCTGTTCCTGCGCCTGGCGAATCTGCGCCTCCAGCTCCGACCTGAGGCGGATCAGCGCCTCCCGTGATGCTTCTGCTTTCTGGATCTCTTCACGCAACTGGGCTTCCTGGTTTGCCTGCCACTCCCGTTGACGCTGGGCGGCCTGAAGTTCCAGGCGCGCTTTTTGCTCTGCCGCTTGCGCCTCGGCGAGTCGCTGACGCGCCTGACGTTCGCGCGACTCACAGGATCGTTGCTCCTGCAGGGCTTTCTGACGCGCAGTTTCCGCCTGCTGCAGCGCCTGTTGGGCTTCTTCCATTTCTGCCTGGGCGCGCTCCAGCCCGGCCTGGAGTTCGCGTCGCTGACGCGCCCGCCCCAGGGCTGAGGGGCGCGCTTTGCCGGCGGTCAGGATCACCCCCTCACGGCGGAAGACTTCGCCCTGCAACGTGACCAGGGCCCGCGCCTGCCTCACCAGGGGGAATAAGCGTTGCGCCGCCCGCCGATCCTGCACGATCAGGATGCCCTCTAACAATCGCTCCAGCAGGGGATGCCATTCTTGCGGCGCGCGGAGATACTCCACAGCCCACCCCAGGCAACCTTCGGCGGTGATGGGGGGGAAAGAAGGGGGGTGGGAGGAGAAATCGAGCGGCAGCAGGACTGCGCGTTCGGCCTCGCGCTGCTCAAGCAGTTCCAGCGCCATCTCCAGGGTTTCTTGTTCTATCAGGATGGCATCCAGGCTTTCACCCAATGCGGCGCGGATGGCGTTTTCGTATTCCGGGGGCGTTTCCAGCAGGGTGCTCAGCGCGCCTTGCACCCCTTTCAGCTCGCCGTGGCGGGCGGCTTCCAGCAGCAGACGGGCGCCTTCACTGTAGCCGCTCAGGGATTGCTCCGCCTGTTCCAGGATTTCCAGCCGGGCACGCAGACGGGTGAACGCGGCCTCCGCTTCGCGTAGCGCCTGCTGACGGGTCTGCCAGTCGCGTTCGGCCTGCAATAACGTCGCCTGTGCCTGTTGGAGCGCCGCTTCGGCCTGCTGCACCTCTGCTTCGGCCTGCAGCCGCGCCTGGGCGCGCCGCGTTTGCTCCAGGTCGAGGTTCTGATGCGTCGCTTCGAGTCTTTGCCGCTCGCGCGTGATTTGCTCCAGTCGCGGGCGAAGGGTCTCCAGACGGCGGGCGATCTCATCGGCTCGGGCGCCGGTTTCCGTCTGACGGGTTTGAAGTTGCGCCAGGGCGCGGCGCGCCGCCTGTAAGGATTCTTCCACGACCGCACGCCCGGCCTGCAGATCGGAAAGTTCGGCTTCCGCCTCGGCCAGATTGCGCCCGGCCTCCTGCCATTCGCTTTCCAGGCGCTCCAGTTCCTGCTGTGCCTGGGTGCGTTCTGCTTCCAGACGTTTTCGCTCGTCCTCCAGGCGCGCTTCTTCGCTCTGCCAGGCGCTCAAACGCTGGCTCAAAGCCCGGCGACGCTCTTCGTTCACCAGCAGGGCGCGCCCGATTTCTTCCCGTCGGGTGTGCCAGGCGCTTAGTTCATGATGACGGGCATTAAGTTCCTGGCGCAAGGTGTTGAGCTTCGTTCGGGCGGCCGCGTGTTTCTCCTGAGCCTCCTGGTAAGCGCGGCGCGCCTCCTGCGTCTGCTGCTCCTGGTGCTGCAGTTTCTGGCGCGCCTTCAAGAAATCCTGCTCCAGACGATACCCGTGATAGCCATACCAGTCACGCAAAAGGAGCTGAAGGTCGGCCTGGACCTGGGCATATTCCTGGGCGCGGCGCGCCTGTCGTTCCAGGTGTTTCAGGCGCGGTTCAAGTTCGGCGAGCAGGTCGAGGAGGCGCTCCAGGTTGTGATGGGTGCTTTCCAGGCGGCGCAGGGCCTCCTCGCGCCGCGCCCGATACAGGCCGATGCCGGCGGCTTCTTCAAAGAGGCGGCGGCGCTCTTCGGCTTTGAGGGCGAGCGAGGCATCCACCAATCCCTGGCCGATGATGGTGTAGGTGCGCTCGGAGAGGCCGGCCTGGGCCAGCAGCTCGTTGATCTCGCGCAGGCGCACCGCCTGCCCGTTCAACAGGTACTCGTTGCGCCCATCGCGATAGGCGCGCCGGGTGATGGCGACCTCGGTAAAGTCAACGGGCAGCCAGCCCTCGCTGTTGTCAAAGACGACGGTCACGGAGGCCATGCCGGCGCGCGGTCGTGATTCGGAGCCGGCGAAGATCATGTCCTCCGTCTTTTTGGCGCGCAACAGGCTGTAGGATTGCTCCCCCAACACCCAGCGCAGGGCATCGGCGATGTTGGATTTTCCCGATCCATTTGGCCCGACGATGGCGGTGATGCCAGGGGCAAATTCAAAAAGGGTGCGCGAGGCAAAGGTTTTGTAGCCGTATAGCTCCAACGATTTCAGTCTCAGGGGCATGTACACTCCTGGTTGGTTCGATTTTTGCAGGGATGGGAGGCGATGGCAGGCGCAGGTCGCCTGGCTGGTTCGGTTGCCGATCAATCGGAAAGGCCGATGTTCCGCAGCGCATTGCGGGCGGCTTCGAGCGCAGCCAGGCGTTTGCTGGGGCCGCGACCGTAGCCGAATTTTTTCTCCCCGATATAGACTTCCACCTCGAAACTCGGCGCATGTTCCGGACCATGCAGGCCAATGGTGACATAGCGCGGTGTGCCCAGGTGCTGCGCCTGCGCCCACTCCTGCAAGCGGGATTTGGGATCGAGTAAAGCTCTTTCTTCCAGCGATTCGGTCGCCTGTTGTAGCAAGGGGTAAATGAAGCGCTTTACGGCCTCGAGGCCGGCATCCAGGTAGAGGGCGCCGATCAGGGCCTCAAAAGCCGAACCGAGCAGACTGTTGCGCTGACGGGCGCCGGAGGCCTCTTCGCCGCTTCCCAGGAGCAGGGCATCACCCAGCTTGAGCAGGCGGGCGAACCCGGCCAGATGATCGTTGCGTACCAGCGCTGCCCGCAAGCGGGTCAGTTCCCCTTCCCGTAGCTCCGGATAGCGATGATAGACCCATTCACCGACGACGAAATCGAGCACCGCATCCCCAAGGAACTCCAGGCGTTCGTTATCGCCCAGGCTTTCGGTGTGCTCGTTACAATAAGAACGATGGGTCAGGGCGCGGCGAAGCAATCCGGGATTGCGAAAGGAAAGCCCCACCTGACGCGCCCATTCGGCAGGATCGAGGGGAGGAGAGGGAGACATCGAAGCTATTATAACGGAGCTTTGCGGTATGCAATCGCCGAGGGCGTCACGGTTTGGGGACATTGCCCCCCTGATAATGCATCCGTCAGCAAAACTTAATTTATTTTTCATGTTGATCAATTTTTCAGGCCATA
>JAGHYK010000275.1 GCA_017743695.1 Chloroflexota bacterium | reverse complement strand
ACCCTGGCTGAAGAGTTCGCCTCAATGGAAGCGCACTGGCGCAGCCTGGGCGATGTCTGGACCGATGTCAAGTACCACGAGTTCGGCGAGGCGCTCCAGGAGGCCGCCCAGGGCGTGAATCGCTACTTGAGCGCGACCGAGGGCCACGAGGCCCATCTGCTCGGGCTGATTGAGCGGTTGCGCGAGTATCTGGAATACCGGTGAGGAAACAATGACCCGTGCTGATGTGGAAGTAGAAGCCCTCAAGGCGCTGCGCGGCGCGCTGCCCGATTTCGCCCGCCGCCAGTATGAGGCCATGGAGATGGCCGAGCAGGAGATCGCCCGCACGCAGCAACTCCTGGAAGAGGCCGAAGCCCGCGCCCGCCTGCGGGTGGAAGAGGCCCGCGCCGCCCTGGAGGCCTGCTTCTTCCAGGCGATGCTGGCCGCCCAACAGGGCGAATCGGTGGACTGCTCTTACTACGAGTACGCCCTGCGCCAGGCCGAGGAACACCTGACGCGCATCCTGGAATGGCAGAACCGCGTCCGCCAGGAGGCCGAGGCCTTCCGCGCCGTCGCCCAGGCTTACCAGGATGCGCTGGCCAGCCTGCTCCCCCAGGCCACCGGTTACCTGGACCGCCGCATCACCGCCCTGGAGGCCTACCTGGCCACCCGCCTGCAGGCCACCGCCGTGGGGGTCGCCGCGGCCGGCGCGCTGGCGTTGATGGGCGGGGTGATTGCCGCCATCCGTCGCAACCGCGGGGAACTGGCGCGCCTCAAGGGTGCGCTGGGTGAGGAGATCGCCGCCCAGGTGCTCAGCGAGAAATTCGGCCTGCAACCGCTCCCCTTTGACCAGCCCAAACACGGCTTTGACCGCGTCTTCACGGCGCCGGGGATGCCGCTGATCGTGGCCGAATCCAAAGTGCGCACGGCCGGAGACCTGGCCCTGGGGCAGACCCGCGCCGGCGAGCAGGGCTCCCCCGAATGGATCGAGGCCGAGGCGGCGCAGATGGCCGACCGCTCTTCTGCCCAGTGGAGTCCCGCCAACGAGCGCATCGGCCGCATGGTGCAGGAACTGGGGCCGGAAAACGTCCCCGCCATCACCGTCGTCATCAACCCGGAGACCGGCCAGAGCCAGGCCTACATCCGCAGCGACGCCGGCGCCTGGCAATCCCTGGGCAGCGCGATCTCCCTGGACAGCCTGGGACAGGCGCCCTCACCGGGGCCGGTCACCCCGCCCGAATTCAAAGAGGGTGCCCCTGGCGGCCCCGAACGCGCCGGGTAATGCCGGGTAATGCCGGGTAATGCCGGGTAATGTAGGGGCGTAGCGCCGCTACGCCCCCACGCCCCCACACCACCAAAACGATACGTGGAGGATTCCCATGTCCAGCGCCTACGAAACCACCCATTACGCCTGGCAGGGCCTGCGTTCCGAATGGCAAGAGGCCCGCCAGCATTGGAACGACGTCACCGCCGACCATTTTCTTGCCTATTACTGGAACCCGCTGGAGGCGGAGACCGAACGTTTCCAGCAGGCCCTGTACCAGTTGAACGCCGTCCTGGAGGCGGCCCGCAACGTTGCCTGGTACGGATGAGAATGCCAGAGGTCCACAATGCCGTATGATCCGCAACGTCACCATCGGCGGTCTATTCGCCTGCCGGGATATGATTACACCCAACCGGGTGCCTATTTCATCACCATCGTCACCCACGAACGGATGCCGTCCTTCGGCGAAATCGTGGATGGGGAAATGCGGTTGAACGAATACGGCCAAATCGTGCATGCCGAATGGTTCCAGACCGCCGTCGTACGCCCGTATGTGGTGTTGCATCCCGATGAATTCGTGGTGATGCCCAACCACGTGCACGGGATTGTTTGGATTGTGGATATGGGTGGTATGGATGATGATGTAGGGGCGCAGCGGCGCTGCGCCCCTACCAACCATCCACCCAACCCACGCGCCGTTGGCGACGCCACACCCACCAATGTCATCCCCGGTTCGTTAGGCGCCATCGTGCGGTCGTTCAAATCCGCCACCACCAAACGCATCAACGCCCTGCGGGACACGCCGGGCGCACCCGTCTGGCAACGCAATTATTACGAACACATCATCCGGGATGACCATGCCCTGGCCCGCATCCGCGATTACATCCAATCCAACCCCCAACGCTGGGCCGACGACCAGGAAAATCCGTTCCGAAATACGAGGAGGTGAACCATGCCCGACCAACCCCTGCCTTCCGATCTGCAGACCGTTTTGCTGGAGGCGCTGCGCGCCTATGAACTGGCCCGCGCCACCCGCCTGCGCGCCGAAGGGGAAGCCCGCGCCGCCCGCCAGGCGCGCGAAGAGGCCCTGCAGGCAGAGGAGACCCGCGCACGCCAGGCCCTGGAGGCCGAACGCCGCGCCGAGGAAAGCGTGCTGCGCGCCGAACAGGAGCGCCTGGGCCGCCTGCAGGCCGCCGCCGACGCCGTGGAAGCCGCCGCCCGCGCCCTGCTGGAAAAGGCCGGCCTGGCCTACATCGCCGGCGCGCCGGCCACCCCGACCGGCCGGCCCTCCGCCCCGCGCCGCGCCGATGCCGACGCCGCCCAGGCCTTCGCCGAGGCGCAGACCGCCTACGCCGACCTGCGCCTTGCGCTGGTGACCCTGGCGCAGGCCCACCTGGAGGCCGGCCGCTGGGAGGAAGCCCGCCGCGTCCTGCAGCCCCTGCTGG
>JAGHYK010000060.1 GCA_017743695.1 Chloroflexota bacterium | reverse complement strand
AGCGATTGGCCGCCCCATCTCGCCAGATTACGGCAATAATTTGTTAAACTTCATTTAGCCTGACCATGACCCAAAAGGCTTTTACCCCGGCTCAAATGCGAGCGCAGGGCACGAGCAAACAGCGTATCACCAGGCTCTGCCTGGTCCAGCAAGGCCGACCACAGGTCGGCGGTACAGCGGTTGGCCGCCGATACTGTATCGTTCCTTCAGGAAATTCATGGAAAGAAACCCGCTTCTCGCTGAAACTGAGCAAGTGGGAACAATCTTTCACGTAATTGCCTGTTCAGAGAACAAAGTGGGAAATAGACATCGTACAAAATTTCGTTCAAGTGCCTGGGGCGGGAAATCTTTTTCCGCTCAATTGTTTTCGGAATTTCCCGAACGAACGATACATTACCCTTATCGGGCGGCTAACGCCAGCGTGCGACAGATCGTAGTATAATTATAGCCGCTCGCCCCTGTAGCTCAGTGGATAGAGCGTTGGCCTGCGGAGCCAAAGACGGCAGTTCGACTCTGCCCAGGGGTACTACCATACCCTCTTTTCCCGCATCAAGAAGCGATAGAAAAAGGTTTTTTGGGGGTTGGCCAGGAAGTTCCTGGATAGTTTATCCTCCACATTGACCAGGCTGCGAATGCGATCCGCGACCAGGCTGGCCGGGTCTGCTTCGGGCAGCATATCCAGCGTCAGGTGACGGATCGGCTCCAGGTCCTGGGCGGTTGCGTTCTTCGGGGGAGAAAGATAGAAAGACAGGCTACGATAGATAGAACGGTTGATCTCGTAGAGGGGCGTCAACATCCCAATCCCTAATATCAGCACAAGCAGCGCGCGCCGCCAGCCGGTGGCGCGAAAGAGTTCCTCACCGCTCCAGATCATCAAAAAGAACAGGGACGGGATCGAGGCGCGCATCACGAAATCGTTGGCGCTCCCCACTTTGTAGAAGGGCAGCAGCAACAACAGGATGCCCACCAGCCACCAGCGAGGATCGCCCAGCCGACTTTTCCCTAAAAGCATCCAGAGCGCTCCCCCTTCCAGGAGAAAAAACCGCAGCAGGAGAAGAGGCGGAATCGCCTGAAAGGCGCGATTCTGCGCCGCGGTGTTTATTGAAAAATAGCTGAAAGTGATCATTCCGATCAGAAATCCCACAAGATTCGGAAGGGTGAGCTGTGAAAACAGGAGACGCTTCCATGAAAAACCCCGCGCCGAGCGCCCGGCCTCAAGCCATTGAACGACCAGGAAGGGTAACATCCCCAGAGCGGGCAACGGAGCAAAGAAAAACATCAATGCCCAGAGCAAGAGCAAGGGGAGCTTCTCATCCCCATTCACAAGGAGTCCCAACCCAATCCAGGCTGGCAGCGCCTGATTGAAAACCCAGAAAAGCGCAGTCGTGAAAGAGGAATACTGTAAACTGCCTGCCCAGATTTCCAGATGCTGAATGGGCGGCCATAGCGTGGGATAAGCCTGGGGAAACAGGAGAACCCCCAGCGCATCCATGCCGCTGAAGAAGATGAGCAGGAACATCGCTTTCCAGAGCGGCCAGCGCAGACGCAGCGCGACGAGCGCCGCCGCCAGCAACACCCCAACCCAGGTCCATAGAAAGAGAGCCGCGTTGGCCATCTCCCACCCGCCACGCTTCCCTACCCAGGCCGCCGGCAACCAGTAACCGATGTAGTAAACCAGCATTTGCACACAGCCCCTGCCCGTGGCCGCATAACAGACCGGCCAGGAGTAGTCAATCAGGTCGTGGAAGACGGCGTTTCGCCAGTGATGATCCCAGTTTTGAAAAGCATAGCCGCCCACACCGCTCAAAAGGACCCAGGCGATGCCCAGGAGACTTCCCCCCAACACACCGCCAGCGCTCATTTCCAGGCGTACATGCGAGGGGGCGCGCCAGAGGGAAACCATCGCCAGGGCGAGAAGCAGGATCAAGGGAATGCCCACCTGCAGCCGAAGCCACCACAGAGCAAACAAGAACAGGGGCAGCAAGAGATACAGCCATGCGAGGCGAAAAAGGAGGCTTGCAGAGATGGGAAAAGGGGAAGACTTAGCGATGTTCATAGATCACATAATCCTTTCTCTGCATACGGACGAGATAATTTTTCTCCAGGAAGGCCTGTAGCTCCGGAAACTCACGCGAGGTATCCGGGCCGGAAACCCAGGGTTTATCCTCGGAAATAATGGCGATCACAAAGCGCGGGGGATGGGCCTCCATGGATGCCATGAAGCGACGGCGTAGTTCCTGAATATAGGGATGTGAGACGTGATGGTAAAAGTAAAAGTCAAAAACGAACGGCGTCGCCAGCGTTGCCCGGCTCATCAGCATTGCCTGCAAGGTGCCCCCTGTCCAGTCCAGCGGCTGAACGGTATCCCCGGCGCGGAGCCGATTTTCCAGAAAGGCTGCCAGGGTATCCACCCGACCGCCCAGCGGCGCAATCGGCTTCCCCTGAAGCTGGCGAAGCACGACCGTCGGCGGGCGCACGTTCCAGGCGATCACCAGCAGCAGACTGAACATGCCAATCAGCCAGCCGCGTTGTAGCAATCGCTCTTCCATCGCCAGCGAGGCCAGCAGCAGCAAAAAGTACAAAAAGGGTAGCCAGTGGTAATCGAAGAACTGACCAGAGAACGAGGGATAGAATCCCCAGACGATGCCTGAGATCAGCAGCAGGGTCAGCAGGCGAAAGTCCGTGGAGGAGCGCAAGCGTTTCCAGGAAAATCCCAGGGCCAGCATGGCCGGCAGCAGCCATAAGCCATGCCCTCCCAGACGGGGAAACTGCTGCAGGATGAACAGCCAGCGCTCCCGGCCGCTGACGACCTCCATCTCCCCGTTGATCTGCGCATACAGAGGCCAGTAGTGACGCACGATCTCCCAAAACGGAGACCACAGCCCGCCGACCAGCAACCCGATCAGCATCCCCCCGATGGGCAGAGAGACGCCGCCCAGCAAAGGCAAGAGCGCGCGCCGCAAGAGGAGCGGATCGCTAAACCGCAGCCATGCCAAAAGCACCGGCAGCGCAATCCCCGCCTGAGGCTTGATCGTCACCGCCACCCCCACCCCCATTCCAGCCAGAAACATGCGCCAGCGAACAGGGAGCCTTTCTTCCCCCACCAGCCAGAGTGCGGCCACGATGCCCAACAGCAAAAGATACTCTCGCTGCAAAGCCATCGAAGGCCCCCCTTGCAGATATTTCAACCCGAACAGAATGGCAGCCAGAAAGGCGCTCTGCATCCCCAGCGGGCGCATCAGGCGAACGGTCATCGCCATCAAGCCCAGGAGCAGCCCCAGATCGATCAGGCGAATGCGAAATTCGTTGAAATTGCTGGCCCTTCCCAGCAGATAATAGAAGAGGTAAGTGCCAGGCATCTGAAAATCAAAAAAGTCGCGGTACGGCATACGCCCCAGGGCGCGCATGAGATACGCTTCATAGAACAACGGCGCCTGATCGTGCGCCATCCGCCAGCGCGTGGAAAGCACCATCTCACCCAACAGCCAGCATGTCAGCACGGCGATCAGTCCCCAGGATAGCCAGCGCGCCCAGGAACTTTGCTTTGCAAAGGGGAAAGCAGCAAAAGGCGACATTCTCTTCTCCGCGTGCAAAATCATCCGCCGCAAACGCTCCCGACTGGAGCGAGCGGCTCACCCGAACACAGGCAGGCGCCGAACGGTCTCCGTTGGGCGCGAGCATTTGCCATTTGACTGGCTATAGTTTACCTCACACATGGTAAAATCAAAGGTGAAACTCGCCGTCCGTAACACCGGATGAGATGGTGTTGTCAGCGGCGAGATGGAAAACAGGCTATCGCCTTTGTCAATCTTATCGGAAGCCGCGAACATGGAAAGCATGTTCCCCCCAGCCGATAAGCCATGCGTTTCTCTTTTCAGGAGGTTATAATGCCCGAACGAATTGACTTACCCGATCCAGACATTGCCCAAAGTGGGCGAGGCATCGGCGGCATGGAGTACAAGATCATCGGGACTACCCTGCAGGCCGTCATCCTGGAGCTTGACCCCGGAGAGACGATCTACTCCGAGAGCGGCGGCATGGCCTGGATGAGCGGGAACATCGTCATGAAAACCAGCACACGCGGCGGCGGGTTGGAAGGCATGTTGAAACGCGCCGTGAGTGGCGAATCGCTTTTCCTCGTAGAATTCACCGCTCAGGCGCAAAAAGGCTTTGTCGCCTTCGCTTCCGATTTTCCGGGCAAAATCATCCCGGTTCACCTGGGGCAGGGGCAGGAAATGATCTGCCAGAAACAGGCCTTTCTGTGCGCCGAAAAGACCGTCGGGCTGGATATTTACTTTCAACGTCGCCTGGTAACCGGCCTTTTCGGCGGGGAAGGATTCATCCTGCAAAAGCTGAGCGGGCCCGGCGTGGCCTTTGTGACGCTGGATGGCGAAATTGTTGAATATACGCTGGCGCCGGGGGAGGTGCTCAAAGTGGACACCGGCCATGTAGGCATGTATGAGCCAGGCGTTCACTTCGATATTGAAATGGTCAAAGGTTTCCGCAACATCCTCTTTGGCGGGGAAGGCCTCTTCCTGGCAACCCTGCGTGGACCCGGTCGGGTCTGGCTGCAAACCATGCCGGCCCAAAACGTCGCCAAAGCGATCCTGCCCTATCTTCCCAAAACCAGCTCCAGCGATTGAGGCTGTCCTCCTTGCGCGAGCGAACGGTGATAGCACGGCTTTCCACTGGCAGGAGAACTACTCAGCCATGTCATTGCGAGCCGTTTTCTGGCGAAGCAATCTCCCATTTATCAGGCCAGATTGACCGCCTGGGGATTGCTTCGGGCAAAGAACGCCCTCGCAATCATACACCACAGTTCTAATGCAAGACTGAACAGTTACGTTGCAGGAAGGACAACCTTCTGCATATCTCTCGAACCATTCACTTTCTGGAGTAAAAGCCTCTATCCTCAAGCCTGTTTCGGAGTGAAAGCATGAGCCAGAAACGTCTCAGTGGTGCAGAAATTCGCCAGAGTTTCATTGACTTCTTCGTTCAACGCGGGCACACCTTCGTCCCCTCGTCCTCGCTGGTGCCGGGCGGCGATGCCACGCTGCTCTTCACCAACTCCGGTATGGTGCAATTCAAGGACGTGTTCCTCGGCACCGATAAGCGCCCCTATACGCGGGCCACGAATTCCCAGAAATGTATGCGCGTGGCCGGGAAACACAATGACCTGGAAGACGTCGGGCGGGATGATACGCATCACACCTTCTTTGAAATGCTCGGCAACTGGTCGTTTGGGGATTATTACAAGAAAGAGGCGATTGCCTGGGCCTGGGAATTGTTGACCGACGTGTGGGGACTGCCCAAAGAAAGGCTCTGGGCGACCTGCTTCAAGGACGAAAAGGGACGCATTCCCACCGATGAGGAAGCGGCCGATTACTGGCGCGCCCAGCCGGGTTTCCTGCCCGATCACGTGCTCTTCTTCGGGCGTAAGGAAAACTTCTGGGAAATGGCGGAGACCGGCCCCTGCGGCCCGTGCTCCGAAATCCACATTGACCTCGGCGAAGCCTACTGCGACAAAAAAGACGAACTCGGCCATGTTTGCCGCGTCAATGGAGATTGCAAGCGCTTCCTGGAGCTATGGAATCTGGTCTTCATGCAATATAACCGCCTGGATGCGGAGACGCTGGAACCCCTGCCGGCCAGGCATGTAGATACCGGCATGGGGCTGGAACGCATCGTAGCAGTGCTCCAGAACGTGAACTCGAACTATAAGACCGATCTCTTCATGCCCCTGATCGAGCGCGTGCGCGTTATGACCGGTCACAGCATGGAAGAGGTTTACGCCGATTTCACCCCCTATCGCGTCATCGCCGATCATGGGCGCGCCGCGGCCTTCCTGATCGCCGATGGCGTTGTCCCCGGCAACGCCGGGCGCAACTACGTTTGTCGCATGGTCATTCGCCGCGCCGCCCGCTTCGGCACCAAAATCGGCCTCGAACGTCCCTTCCTGGCCGAGGTCGCCGAGGCAGTCATCGAGCACTATGGCCATTTCTATCCCGAACTCCAGCGCCATCGCAGCCTGATCCTGGACACGATCACGCGGGAGGAAAAGCGATTCGCCCGTGCCCTGGAGATCGGCAGCAACCGCCTGCAAATCCTGTTAGACGAGCTTCGTCAGAGAGGGGAGCGCATTCTGAGCGGCCGCCTGGCGTTCGATCTCTATGCCACCAGCGGCATGCCCTTCGAGATCGCCCGCGACATCGCTCGCGAACAGGGCATGGACATCGAGGAAGCAGGCTTCCGTGAAGCCATGGAGGAGCATCGTCAGGCCTCCGGCGCCGGTAAAGCCATGGGGCCATTGGGCGGCGAAGATGCCGAGTTCTTCAGCAACATCCTGAAGAAGCTCCAGCAGCGCGGCGAATTGGGGGCAGAGGGCGTTCACTACGACCCCTACAACCGCACGCGGGTCAGCGGCAAAGTGCTGGCACTGGTTCGTGAAGGGGAGGAGGTCGAAATGGCTGAGGCCGGCGACCGCGTCGAAGTCATCCTGCCGGAGACGGGCTTCTACATAGAATCGGGCGGTCAGGTGAGCGACACGGGCATCCTGCGCGCAGCGGATGGGAGCTGGGAGATCGAGGTGCAGGATATGCGCAAGCCGGCAGCCGGCGTGATCACCCATGTCGGCGAGGTGATTTTCGGCAGGCCGCGGCGCGGCGATCTGGCACATGCCGAAGTGGACATGGAGCGCCGCCATGACATCATGCGCAATCACACGGCCACCCACCTGCTCCACGCCGCGCTGCATCAGGTGCTGGGGCCGCAGGCGTTGCAGGCTGGTTCGCTGGTGGCGCCGGATCGCCTGCGCTTCGATTTCAGCTACCCGCAGGCGCTCACTCCCCAGCAGCTCGCCGAGATCGAGCGTCGTGTGAATGAGATGATCGCCGCCGACTGGCCTGTTCAACCTGCTTACAAGAAGCGGGAAGAAGCCATCGCCGAAGGGGCTATCGCTCTCTTCGGAGAAAAATACGGCGAGATCGTGCGTACCTTGCGCATTGGTGATGAAGAACACCTGATCTCCTACGAACTTTGCGGCGGCACGCACCTCAGCCGCACCTCCGATGTCGGTATGTTCCTGATCCTCAGCGAGTCCTCGGTGGGGACGAATGTGCGGCGCATCGAGGCCGTCACCGGGCGCGGCGCCTATCAGCTTGTGGCGCGGCGCTTCCAGGTGCTTGAGCAGGTCGCCAGCCTGCTCAAAACCAGCCCTGAAGAGGTGGCGCAAAAAGTGGCAGGCCTGCAGGAAGAATTCCAGGCCACTCGCAAGGCCTTGAATGCGCTCCAGAAAGAACATGCGACGCTCCTCTTCCGCCAGCGTTTGAGCAGCATGGAGACGCTCAACGGGGTACACCTGCTTATCACCGAATTGCCCGGCCTGGATGACGAAACACTGCGCACCTTAGCGGACGTGTTCCGCCAGGAAGTGCGCGAGCGTGGGGTATGTGTGGTTGCCAGCCGCAATCAATCGGCGCGGATCATGGTCGCCATGACCGCGGACCTGGTCAAACATGGCTGGAAGGCCGGCGATCTGGTCAGCTACCTGGCCCGTCAACTGGGCGGCGGTGGAGGGGGAGCCCCTCATCTGGCACTGGGAGGCGGCAGCGAGCTCGCAAAATTGCCGCAAGTCCTTGCCAGCGCGCGCCGTTGGGTGCAGGAGAAAGGGGAAGCGCAGGGAAAGTAAAAAGTAAAAAGCAATCTCCCGTCAGCCGGGAGATTGCTTTTTTTCCATGTTCTACCTGGAAAGATGCGCTTCTCAACGCAAGGGAAACTCCTGCGCGCAGGCCATGCTCTCCTCAGACATTTTTCTGCCAGACAGCCAGTTCCAGCGTGACGCGCTCAAAGAAGCTCTCCGGAGGCAGAGGCCCTTCTCCATATTCCAGGTCCACCACTTTGGCCAGTAACTGCAAATTGGCCGTTTCCAGCATGTATTCGCCTCCCGGCTGGATCAGCGCAAGCTCACCTTTTGCCTCCAGCTCGGCGCGAATGGAGGCATCCTGATAGGCATGGCGACTCATCAAAACCGTGGTTGCGGTCTTAATATCCCCCTGATCGTATAACCAGACTTCCAGGGCAGTGACACGTTTGGGATCCCCGACGCCGATGACCTTCGAGATGCCTACGCCATATTCCCCAAGGAATTTTCCGGCCGGCGATTCGATGCTGAAGGACTCATCGTACAGGTTGTCTCCCAGGACATACGTCGTCAGCACCTGCGCCACCGGCGGAGCGACGCCCATGGCCTGGTAATCCGTGCGTTCGGCCTGACGGCTCAATTCGCGCGCCTGCATGGCCGGGGTAACAACCTTCGGTCCCTTGCGCAACAAGCGGAAAAGGTACAATCCACCCCCAACCGCAACCGCCAGCACCAGGATCAGGCCCACCACAAGCACCACCCTTGCCCAATTCAGACCCTTCTGAGAGGCAGGCCGCTCTTGCAGGGCCTGTTCGCCAAAGACTTTGCGGATCAGACTGCCATAGGCTTCGACTGCCAGCCTCTCCTCCGGCGCCGCATTTTCCAGAAGGCGACGGTAAATGGAGGGCGCCACAGGGCCTAATGCTTCCCAACGATGCGCTGCCTGATTGGGGTCCAGCCTCAGGCGAAAAGAGTCAATCGCCATACGCAGGTAATCTTCCTGGAGATCAGGGCGCAAAACAGCCGGCGTGGCATTCACCCACTGGACGGGCTGGATCACCCATCCCCAGAGCAGACCGATCACAATCCCCAGGATCAACCCCAGGGCAGCAGCGATTTGCGGTTTTTTCAGATAGAGAAGGAGCAAGTCACGCATAGGGACCTCGGCAAGAAGGAATGGGTTTACTCGGATTCTGTTACAGGCATCAGCTCTTCCAGGTTAAAAGTTTCCTGGCAGACGGTGCACTGCGCCTCCGATTTTCGGATTAAGACCAGCAGGCCTCCGCATTTGGGACAGGGAGAGGGGATCGGTTTTTTCCAGGAGACGAAATCGCAAGCCGGATAATTTTCACATCCATAGAAGATGCGACCGCGCCGGCTCTTGCGCTCCACCAGTTCCCCACCATCTTTTGGACACTTCACCCCGATCCGTTCCAGCAGCGGCTCGGTGTAGCGGCAGGTGGGGAAATTACTACAGGAGATAAATTTCCCATAGCGCCCGTAACGGATCACCAGGTCATGACCACAGCGGGGACAGAGACGCCCAACCTTTTCCGGCTCGCTGCGAGTGACAGGCATTTCGCGCACGGCTTGAGCCACTTTCTGGGAAAAGGGGCCATAGAATTCTCGCAGCACCTGTACCCAATCGGCTTCCCCGCCGGCAATCCGATCCAGGTTCTCTTCCATCTGCGCCGTAAAGCCTACGTCCATAATATCGGGGAAATGCTGCACCAGCAGATCGCTCACCAGCATTCCGGTTTCCGTGGGCACCAATCGCCGATCCACGCGTTCGACATAGCCGCGCTGCTGGATCGTCGAAAGGATCGGAGCATAGGTGGAAGGACGACCAATCCCGTTTTCCTCAAGAGCCTGCACCAGCGAAGCCTCGGTATAGCGTGGCGGCGGCTGGGTGAAATGTTGCTCCGGGATCAGGCGTTGTAACAGCTGGGGCTGTCCCTCATAAATCTGGGGCGGAATGCGCACGTTTTCTTCCTCTTGAGCATCCTCATCCCTCGCTTCTTCGTAAACGACCAGGAAGCCGGGGAATTTTACCGAGGAGCCGGAGGCGCGCAGCAAGTAAGCATGAGCCGTTCCCTTCCCGCTGATCTCCACCTGGAGCGTATCGTAAACCGCCGCCTCCATCTGCGAAGCGACAAAACGCTGCCAGATGAGCTGATAGAGCCGATACATGGCCGGCTCCAGATAGGGCTTAACCTTTTCCGGCTCACGGAACACCGAGGTCGGGCGAATGGCCTCATGGGCCTCCTGGGCGCTGACCGCGCGCGTCTTGTAACGCGGCGGTTCCGCAGGCAGGAAATCGTTGCCAAAGCGCGAGGCGATATAGCGACGCGCCTCCGCCTGCGCCAGCTCAGAGACGTTGGTAGAATCGGTGCGCATGTAGGTAATCAGGCCGGTCGAGCCCCCCTCGCCGACATCCACACCTTCATACAAGGCCTGAGCCAGCGCCATGGTGCGTTTGGCGGTGAAGCCCAGTCGCCGCGAGGCCTCTTGCTGTAAGGTCGAAGTGATAAAGGGCGCAGCCGGTTTCCGACGGCGCTCTCCCCGCCTGATATGCTCGATCCTGAACGTCGCGTTCTCCATATCCAGCAACAGAGGGCGCACCGTCTCCTCATTGGGCAATTTCGGTTCCTCTCCATCCACCCGCACCAGACGAGCGATAAAAGTACTTTTCAGCCCCTGTGGCAGGAATTCGGCGGCAATCGTCCAGTACTCTTCCGGCACGAAAGCCTGAATCTCGCGCTCACGCTCGACGATCAGGCGCAGCGCCACCGACTGAACGCGCCCTGCGGACAGGCGATTGCGCACCTTTTCCCACAGGATCGGGCTGATCTGATACCCGACCAGCCGATCCAGGATACGCCGCGCTTGCTGGGCATTGACCAGGTTCATATCAATGGCGCGCGGATGGGAAAACGCCTCCTGGATGGCCGGTTCTGTGATCTCGTGGAAGGTTACACGCCGCGCTCGTTGGGGGTCAATCGCAGCCGCCTCCATCAGATGCCAGGCGATAGCCTCCCCTTCACGGTCCGGGTCGGTGGCGAGGTAGATTTCTTCGGCGCGCGCCGCCAGCGACTTGATCTCGCGCACCACTTCTTTCTTCTCTTTCGGCACAGTATAAGTGGGAGTGAACCCGTTTTCTATATCCACCGAAAGGCGAGAGCGCAACAGATCGCGCACATGGCCCACGGAGGCCTTGACCGTGAACCCCTTGCCCAGGAAGCGCCCCACCGTCCGCGCCTTGGCCGGCGATTCGACGATCACGAGCTTCCCCTGGCGCTCCTCATTCTGCTTCGGGGGTTTGAGTCCTTCATGGGCTGGCGTAAGGCCTGCCCGCACCATCGTGGCACCACAGACGGCGCACACACCCCGTGTAATCGGTGTACCGCGGGCATTAAAGGCAGGTTGGGGGTCTTTCATTTCGCGATGGGTTTTGCACTTCAAGCAGTAGGCCTCCATAGCTACAGATACTCTTCCTTTTGGTGTTGTTTAAGATATTCTACCACTTGTCGCACGCGCGGCGCCTGATCTTTGCGACAGATCAGCAGCGCATCTCCACTATCCACAACGATCAGGCCATCCACGCCAATCGTCACAATCAAACGGCCATCGTGATTGCCATAGACCAGTGAATTGGAAGTATCCAGAGGCAAATGGTTGCCGCCAAAAACGATGTTCCCCTGTTCATCCGGCAACAGCACGTTGAAAAGCGAATCCCAGTTTCCAATGTCGCTCCATCCCAGGTCGGAGGCCGGAAGCACCGCTACCCTTTCGGCATATTCCATCACACCGTAGTCAATGGTCTCCGTCTCCAGGGTTGGCCAGAGTCGCTCCAGGGTTTCCTGGCGGCGAGAGGTATCCCAATCGGCCAGGATTTCATCCAGCACCCGTTTCAACTCCGGCATGTGGCGGGCAATCTCTTCCAGGATCCGGTCAGCCCGCCAGATGAACATCCCGGAATTCCAGGAATAATCCCCGGAAAGGATCATCTGGCGCGCCTCTGCCTCGGATGGCTTCTCTTTAAAGCGCAACACGCGATAGGCTGGATAGAAGAAGGTCTCCGGAAGCGGCTCCCCACGCTGAATATAGCCATAGACGGTAGCCGGATAGGTAGGGGTGATGCCCAAAGTCACCAGATAGCCGGCTTCAGCGACATCGAAGGCGACACGCAGCAAAAGAGCAAACAGATCGCCATTGCGGATGAAGTGATCCGAAGGCAGGATAGCCATCATCGCCTGCGGATCGCGTCGCGCCAGGACTGCGGCCGCCAGCCCGACCACCGAAGCAGTGCCGCGGGGGACAGGCTCCACGAGGAGATTCTGCGGCAGGAGCATCGGCGCCTGCTCCCGGATCGCCTCAAGCTGTTCTGCGACCGTCACGACAAAAATGCGCTCCGGAGGAAAAATGGCGCGTAACCGATCCACCGTGGACTGAAACAACGAGCGCTTTTCGACCAGGGGCAGGAGTTGCTTGGGCCGTTTCCGCCGCGAGACCGGCCACAGGCGTGTACCTCCTCCTCCTGCCATGATGACTGCGTAGGTGTGCTCCAGCATCCTCAAATCCCTTTATCCATAAAAGGCTTGCGACTCGCGCACGGCAATATAGTGCATCTGGCCTGCCTGGCGCACCATCCCTTTCAGTTCCATCAGCACCAGCGTCGCCGAGATTTTTTCAATCGGCAGGCCCAGTTTGCGAGAGATTTCGTCAATATGCGTCGGCTCAGTTAACATATTCAGAATCGCACCTTCTATCTCATCCGAAGGGAAGGCGCGGCGGGCGGTCTTCTGCTCGTTCACCCGCTGCAGACGAAGGGCAGGGATCAGATCCGCGGCATCCAGCAAAAGCTGCGCTCCCTGCTGGATCAGGCGATTGCAACCGCGGCTCTGGCTGGCAAAAATGCTCCCCGGAATGGCAAAGACTTCGCGTCCCTGCTGGGCGGCAAAACCGGCCGTCAGGAGAGCGCCGCTGTTTTCTCCGGCCTCCGTCACGATCACCGCCTGCGAAAGGCCGGAGATGATGCGATTGCGAGGAGGGAAATTGCTCGCCTCGGGCGGCGTACCAGGCGGATAATCGCTCAGCAGCGCCCCATGCTCGATGATCTGCTCGGCAAGCCCACGATGTTCCGGCGGATAAACCTGATCCACACCGCTCCCTAACACCGCGATCGTCCGTCCACCGGCGCGCAGGGCTGCCTGATGGGCGACCCCATCCACGCCGCGCGCCAGGCCGCTGACAATGGTCAACCCCTGCGAGGCCAGGAACGCGCTGATCTCCTCCGTCACCTGGCGCCCGTAAGGAGTGATGCGCCGCGTCCCGACGATGGCCACCGCGAAATCGTCCTCCGGCAAAAGCTCTCCGCGCACATACAGCACCGGAGGCGGTTGATCGATCTCCCGCAGACGCGAAGGATACCCGTCATCCTCCCAGGTCAGCACCTGGATACCCTGTTCCTGAATGCGTTCCCAGCAGCGCTCCAACAGGTCACTGGATCGGACGGCATCCAGGCGTTCACACAGTCGCGCCGGCAGCCCATGCATTTGTAGCTCCAGGGAGGAAGCTCGCCAGGCGTGTTCTGCACTGCCAAAAGCCTCCACGAGCTGCTTCATGCGCACCGCACCGATCCCTTTTACAAGATTAAATCCAACCCAATATCGCTTCTCGTCCATGAGATCATTTCCTGCCACAGAAACCCGCTGACCTGGCGTCCTGATAGTTTGCCTTTCTCAAACCCGACTCACCGCAAAAGGGAGGTTTTTCGCCACAGAGCCACAGAGAGCATGGAGAGCGCGGAGACGAAATATAGTGCGCTATGAGGCTATTTGGTGAGTTTTTTGCAGTGAACGAATGAGGAGTCTACTGCAAAAGGGTGAAAATCGAACCACAAAGAACTTTGGTAACTACTCAGCCATGTCATTGCGAGCCGTTTTCTGGCGAAGCAATCTCCCAATTTATCAGGCCAGATTGACAGCCTGGGATTGCTTCGTCGCAAAGAACGCTCGACATTTTCGTGGTGAAACTTCAGGTTTTTGCAATAGAGTCATGATAGCAGGCCCTACAAG
>JAGHYK010000274.1 GCA_017743695.1 Chloroflexota bacterium | reverse complement strand
CTCCTCGGCCAGGTTATAGCGCTGCGGTTCCACTTCAACCGGCAGAGTCCGCAAATAGAGATCATCAAACAAGGCTTTGGCTACGGATGCCTGGGCATAGGGTACGCCATATGCCTCCCTGATCTGGAAATCAAAGTATAGTTCAGGCTGGATATGTCTGTACACAAACGCCCCCAAGGTTTGCGCACTCCATCGAATGACTTGCACCCTTCACAGCCTTAGTTTCCTGTTGTCAGAAAATCCGACAAGATTTATACTATAGGCGTTTAACGAACTGCGTAACCATCTTCAGAAAGGGAATTGCTATGGCATTATCCGTTGGACAACTTGCCCCAGATTTTACTCTCTTCGACCATCGCAAACGTCCGGTCGCCCTGAGCGACTTTCGTGGGCGCAAGAATGTTGTCCTGGCTTTCTTTCCGCTTGCCTGGACGCCGATATGAAGTAGCCAGATTCCATCCTATCAAGCGGCGCTGGACCGCTTTGAACGGATGGATACCCAGGTTCTGGGTATTAGCGTGGACAGCACAGATTGTTTGTATGCCTGGGCAGAGAGCCTCGGTGGGATTACCTTCCCCTTGCTGAGCGATTTCTTCCCTCATGGCCGGGTCGCCCAACTGTATGGGGTGCTGCGCCCGGAAGGGTATAGCGAGCGGGCGATCTTTGTCATCGACAAGCAAGGCGTGATCCGCTATGTCGATGTGCATGAGATTGACGACCAGCCGGACAACGAAGTGCTGTTTGCCGAGCTGTATAAGCTCGAGCCAGAACTGGCCGCAAAAGATCGTCAGTTTCTGCAACGCCAGCAACAAGCCGAGGCCGCAGCCGTAGCCGAAGCGCAAGCTCCCGCCGCGGAAGTCGTCATGTACTGTACGCCGTGGTGTCCGGCTTGCCGACGAGCGCGCGCCTACTTCAACGAGAAGAAAATCCCCTTTGTGGAGATCGACATCTCGCGCGACCGCGCTGCGGCAGCCCAGGTGCGCCAGTGGGCAAATGGCACCGAAACCACACCCACCTTCCTCATCAAAGGCAAGGTAATTGTGAATTTCCGTATCGAAGAAATCGAGGCGGCGTTACAACAGCCCTGAGCGATTGCTCTCGCGGCCGTATTCGCCTTGTGTCGAGCAAGGCCAGCGGCCCTTAATGATAAAATCTTCAAAACCGCATCGCCTGGCAGAAGCTGACCCAAAGGATATCGGTAGAAAGTGAGGTTGTGATGATTATTCTGAACGGTAAATTGATCACCTGGCAGGCAGAGAACCTGCTGTTGGAGCAGATGGCAATCCGCCTTGTCGATGGGCGCATCGCCGAAATTGCCCCCCAGGCGGAATTGATTGCCCGCTATCCCCAGGAGGAGACGCTGGATGCCGGCGGACAGTATGTCATGCCCGGCAATATCTGCGCCCACACGCATTTCTACGGTGCCTTTGCGCGGGGCATGGCGATCCCCGGCGCAGCGCCGAAAGACTTTCCCGAAATTTTGCAAAAGTTATGGTGGCCGCTGGATCGTTCTCTGACCCTCGAAGACGTGCGCCTTTCCACCCAGGTCATGTTAGCCGATGCAATCCGGCATGGCACCACCACCCTGATCGACCACCATGCCTCGCCGAATGCCATTGAAGGCTCCCTGGATGTCATCGCCGAGGAGGTGGAAAAAGCCGGCCTGCGGGCTGTGCTGTGCTACGAGGTCACCGATCGGGATGGGGCAGAGAAAACTCAGGCGGGGATAGACGAAAACCTGCGCTTTTTGAAAGCCTGCGCAGGCGGCAAATGGCCACTGGTGCGGGCGACTTTTGGTTTACATGCCAGCCTGACCCTCTCTGATGAGACTCTAGAGCGGTGTCGATCGCTGGCGCCCGCGGGGGTTGGCTTTCACATTCACGCCGCTGAGTCGGATGCCGATGAGTACGATAGCCTTGCCAAATCGGGTTTGCGCGTGGTTGACCGCCTACAGCGCCATGGCATCCTGGGGAAAAACACCATCTTAGCCCACTGCGTGCATGTGGACGCCCGCGAGATGCAAATCCTTGCCGAAAGTGGCTCCTGGGTTACCCATCAGCCACGTTCGAACATGAATAATGCCGTGGGCGTTGCCCCGGTTGAATCCCTGTTGCGCATGGGCGTGCCGGTCTGTTTGGGCACCGATGGTTTTTCCTCCACCATGTGGGAAGAATGGAAGTTTGCCTATTTGGTGCAGAAAGTCTGGCACCGCGACCCGCGCCGCATGCCGGCTAATCTGATCGCCGAGATGGCAATTCACAACAACGCCGCTTTGGCGGGAAGGTTTTTCGACGAAGCTCCTCTGGGCGTCCTTAAAGAAGGCGCGTTTGCCGACCTGATCTTTGTCGATTATCACCCGCACACTCCGCTGACGGCCGATAACCTGCCCTGGCATATCGTCTTTGGCTTCCATGAAAGCATGATCACGACCACCATCGTTAACGGGAAAATCCTGATGAAGGACCGTCGTTTACTAACGATCGATGAAGCTGCCGTTGCGACCCGCGCCCGTGACTTTGCCCCGCGCGCCTGGCAACGCTATCAGGCCAACGTCCTCGGCGGCGAGGAATAACCCCCTTTTCCAGGAGTAAGGCATGAATCAAGCAAAGCCTATTGTAGCAATTCTGGGTGGCACCGGCAAAGAAGGGCCTGGCCTGGCACTGCGCTGGGCAAAGGCCTGTCTCTTATACACATCTCCGAGC
>JAGHYK010000273.1 GCA_017743695.1 Chloroflexota bacterium | reverse complement strand
ATAGATTTAGCTCTGGCGTAATAAGCCGGATTGCGCGTTGAAGCGAGAATGAGCACGATGTCAGGAGTATGTTCTCGCAAAAGTGGGGGAAGCACAGTGTTCAACTGCTCCGGAGTTTCAGCGGAGAGACTGCGCTCACCACAAATTGCCAATGGAAGTCGGAACAGTTTCTGAAAACCGGCGAAAGAGCCGTTCCCATTTTGCAGACCGCCGAGAACGATTTGCTTTGCCTTTTGAAGCGGCGCGGGATAAATGACCAGGCAGTTTACCTGCTCTTTTCCCAACGTCATGGCATCATAAGGACCATAATTCTGAATGCCGCGACGTGGGTAATAATCCCGCTGGCTGAGCGATGATGCGCTAAAACGCAAGGCTAGGGGTGAAAGTTTTTCGCCGACAAAGTACATCATGCTTTACCTCCCAAGATGACCGGAAATGGTTCGGGTTCTAACCGCGCTCGACCACCACAGGGCAAGTCAATGGTTTGGAATTCCTGGACAAACGGGAGTAGATAATTGAGCATACGGATTTGGGCAATTTGCAAGTTGATGCGATTGGTCCCGCGCAGAAGCTCTTCTTGAAACACCAAGGCCTCGTTCAGCGCGTTCTTTGCGCGCATTTGTGAGGTATTGAGCGGTGCGCCATGCTCATCTTGATAAGCCCAAGTGACGTCCACCACCAATCCGAAGGACTCTACCGCCGGGTAATAGGCACAGCGCAGGTCATAGCCCACAAAGACCTTGACCCTTCCCTGCACAGTTGTACCCTTGGGGGTAGGACGGAATATCTCTGTTCTGGCATCCACACCTTTGAGAGACATTTTTCTTCGCTGCCAGAAACCTTTGGCCAGAGCAGCGTCAATGAGGCCTTGCAGCATAACGTGTGTCGCCAGCGCAGGGACTTGCTTGAAAAGCATACCGGTCTTACCAAACCCTTTGGCAGAGAGAAAAGTTTCGGCATCCTCGCCATATCCGTAGACGCGATCTCGGTGAGCATATACAACTACGCGCTGATTGGCCTGCTCAATTTCATTCCTCAACTCGCACAAGGCCGTGGCCTGGGCACGCTGTATTTCCATAAAGAACACGGGGTCATCGGGCAGGATGACCGGAAAGATGTTGGTGTAGATGCCTGGCTGCAATTGGACTTTATCCATGGCGCTTCTCCTGATTTGCTATCTCCAAATTCAACTCCACCAACCTCGCCAGTACCTCGCGCCGCGCCTCAGGCGAAAGGGTGTAGCGGGTTTGCCCGCGGTCGTTCGGATAAAAATCATGGCCTGGATTCAGGTCCTCCCAGCCGTAGCAGGCCAGGATGGCGCGGTCCATGGCGGCGTGCAGTTCGCGCAGGCGGAGGATGTCGGCGTCCTGACAGGCCGGGTTGTGGAAGAGGTTGTAGGTCTTGGTCAGGCCCAACCGCCGCGCCAGCATGATCTGGCGGCGGTGTTCGTGGTATTCGGCACCTAGCCTCGCTGCTTGCTCATACAGCGATACCCTTGGCTTTGTTTCGTCGAGCTGAATCCAGCCTTGCCTTACCATTTGACGAACCGTGTACTCAACGCTTTCCTCGGTGAAAAGTTCCTTAAGCCTCTTTTCATGCCATGCGTCCACTTCACCTTGAATCGCGTCCAGCGTGATCGGTCTTCCTTGCTTTCGCAGGTCGGAAACGACTTTGAGGACCGTCGTCCAACGCTCCAAGCCAGCGTGCCCAAATCCTTGGAGATCTTGAACAAGCTCTGCCAAACGCGCCGCCTTATCGCCCAGAAACACCCTGGCATATTCTACCCCCTTCGAAAACGAGGCTGCAGGCACTAACCGATTGTTCTCCCACCGGAGCCACCTTCGCTTTTCTCCGGCGTGAATCGCACGGTAGCGGAGATCGTGAGACCAAGGACCGGCAGCCTTGCGCTCGAACTGCGAACGGAGCGGAATGGACAATTTTTCTTTCGCTACGAAGGCGTGCTTTTGAAGGGTAAATTCATCGGCAGGTCGTTGTCTCCGACGCAATTCGTCAAGCAAGAGGCACAGCACTGCCGCATCGTACAGGTAATCGGATGGGGTTTGGGCGGGTTGACCTGTTGTTGAGAGTGCGTGGGCAGCTAAGTTCCGGTTCGCCTGCGCCGGAAACGGGAAGGTGTCGAAGCAGTCGGTGGGCGTGTAGCGAATGTCGGTGCGCAGGCTGGAGGCCTGCTTGCGCAGCCACACCTCATGCACGCCCGATTGCAGCAGGGCGAAGTGGTAGTCGTCGTCGAAGGCGAAGACGATTGTGGCATCTCCGTAAACGTAGCCTTTTGGAACAAAAGCCAGCATATGCAACTCGCTTACCCGACTCCGCACCAACACCCGCCGCAGGGGGGCGATGGCGCGGTAGAGTTCTTGACGATTATTCCAGTGTTTCCACCATTCATGCACCATTCGGGGATACTTTTTAGCATCTTTGACCCGGCGCTCAGGCCAAACACGTTCCATGACAATATTCCACAAGTCGGCATACTTTCGTGCATCTTCCTCTGGACGTTCATCAAATTGAATCACCCAGCGACTGGGCTGTTGCTCGGGATGGCTGTTGAGGTCTTCGCCGTTCAGGTAAGGGAAAAGGCAATCGGCATTGCGTGGGTCTTTGGCAATTAACGCTTTGGCTTCGTCTGGCTCGAGTACAAATCCTGTCTCTTATACACATCT
>JAGHYK010000272.1 GCA_017743695.1 Chloroflexota bacterium | reverse complement strand
ATTTCCTGGCCGATAGGGGGATTGCTTCGCCGCCTGCGGCGGCTCGCAATGTAACCGTAGAAAATTTTCTACCGCAACAAGGATGGGAGTGGGGAGGGTGGTTACTTTCGTTCTCGGAATTTCCTGAAGGAAAGATACACTACCCGAAGCATTCATCCGCCATCCTTCCTCTCCCCTCATGGTATAATCTTTTTCAAATTCGCAAATGGAGGCTTTAATGACTTGGTTCAACTTTGCGCTGGATCTTTTCCTGCACCTTGATAAACATCTGGCTGAGATCATCGCTACGTATGGAACGTGGACCTATGGCCTGCTCTTCCTGGTAATCTTCATGGAGACCGGGTTCGTCGTCACGCCTTTCCTGCCTGGCGATTCGCTCCTCTTTGCGGCCGGCACGTT
The DNA here is from genome assembly GCA_017743695.1 of Chloroflexota bacterium. Lineage (GTDB taxonomy): Bacteria > Chloroflexota > Anaerolineae > Anaerolineales > Villigracilaceae > 630D-37. The sequence continues at coordinate 2,313 of JAGHYK010000272.1, read as the reverse complement.
CGCCGCTTTGGGGTCTCTCAATATTTCCTATGTGGCTGGCTTGCTGATGGCTGCGGCCATCCTGGGGGATACGGCAAATTACTGGATCGGCCACCATCTGGGCGAACGCGCCTACCATAGCCGCTGGATCAAGAAAGAATACCTGGATCGCACCCATGCCTTTTTTGAAAAACACGGCGGCAAGACCATCTTTCTGGCGCGCTTTGTTCCCATCGTGCGCACGTTTGCCCCCTTTGTGGCCGGCGTGGGGCGCATGTCGTATGGATATTTCCTGTCCTATAACGTCTTCGGCGGTATCGTCTGGGTGAGCCTGTTCACCTTTGCGGGATATTTCTTCGGCAACATTCCGGTCATCAAGCACAATTTTTCGTTTGTCATCCTGGCGATCATCCTGATCTCGGTGCTGCCGATGGTCATCGAAGTCTGGCGCAATCGTCGGGAACAGCGCAAAGACATGCCGGAGGTCGCCTGATCTGAGGCGATGCTTGACTTTTTGAACATTTGTGCTATACTCCAGGGCGAAGTTCATTTGAACACAGGAGTTCCTCATGCCACGAAAATCTACCTCTTCCGATTTGTTCTCCCAGCCGGCGCGGCCTTCTGTAGATGAAGCGCGGCGCGCGGTTTTGGAGAAGGCGCTGAGCGAGATCACCAAACGCTATGGGGATGGCGCCATCATGCGCCTGGGGGAAGCCCATAGTATGCAAACCGAAGTCATCCCTACGGGATCGCTTTCTCTGGATATTGCCCTGGGGGTAGGGGGAATCCCGCGCGGCCGCATTACAGAGATTTTCGGCCCGGAATCTTCGGGGAAGACAACCCTCTGTCAGCACATCGTGGCTGAGGCGCAACGCATGGGCGGCGTGGCAGCGTATATTGACATGGAGCACGCGCTTGACCCCTCCTACGCGGCGCGATGTGGGGTGGATATTGAAAATCTGCTCATCTCCCAGCCGGATACCGGGGAGCAGGCGCTGGAGATCGCCGAAACCCTGGTGCGCTCCGGCGCTGTGGACGTGGTTGTCATTGACTCGGTGGCAGCGCTCGTGCCGCGGGCCGAGATCGAAGGCGATATGGGAGAGCCAACCATGGGCATTCAGGCCCGCCTGATGTCGCAGGCGCTGCGCAAACTCGCCGGGGCCATCAGTCAGACCAAGACCGCGGTCGTCTTTACCAATCAGCTACGTCAGAAAATCGGCGTGATGTTCGGCAATCCTGAAACGACCACCGGCGGCCAGGCGTTGAAGTTCTACGCTTCGGTGCGCCTGGACGTGCGCCGCGTGCAGGCCATCAAGCTCGGCGCGGAGATCATCGGCAATCGCACGCGTGTGCGCGTGGTCAAAAACAAGGTGGCGCCGCCTTTCAAAACCGCTGAATTCGACATCATGTACAACGAGGGCATCTCCAAAGCCGGTGACGTTCTGGACCTGGCGACCCAGCTTGGCATTGTCGAAAAGCGCGGCGCGTTCTTCTCCTATGGCGATATTCGCCTGGGCCAGGGACGTGAAAACGCCAAAGAATACCTGCGACAGAATCCCGATCTGATGGCGGCCATTGAATCCATCATTCGCGAAAAAGCCCTGGGGGGTGAGATCGTGGTTCCGCTGGCCAGTGCTGACGATGAGGGGTTGGAAGAAATCTAACCGGCTGTGTTGCGGATCCTGCTCAGTGGGGCTGGCTGTTTTGTTTTGATTGTTCTCCTGGTGGGGTGCGCGCCCTTGCCCGGCTCGCCGACGCCCACTTTTTTTCACGCGCCGCTCCAGCCCCCCAGCCCGACGCCCTCCCTCACTCCCACCCTGCCTCCGACGCGGCCCATCCCCACCCGCACCCCTACGCCTGTTCCGTCTCCCACTCCCTGCCAGGATAACCTGCGCTATCTGGAGGATGTGACCTTCGCCGGTGAGAAAGTAGCCGTTGCTCCCGGCCAGATCATAGACAAACAGTGGCGGGTTGAAAACAACGGCACCTGTCCGTGGGGGAACGGATACACCCTGCGCCTGACGGGTGGCAGTGCCTGGGGAGCGGCAGAACAGCAGCCGCTCTATCCGGCCATGCCCGGAGCGCAAGTCGTGTTGCGCATCCTCTTCACCGCGCCCCAGGAGCCGGGGGACTATCGCACCGAATGGCACGCCTTCAATTCCCAGGGTCAGCAATTTGGCGATGTACTCTACCTGAGCATTCAAGTTCTCCCCATCACTCCAACCCCCTGACGCATCGTATCTGACAACCAGGAAAGCCCGTTCCACTGCGATCTGCCCTCTGCGATCTGCAGTCTGTCATCTGTCCACCGTCCATCGTCTGACGGGCTGGAAA
>JAGHYK010000271.1 GCA_017743695.1 Chloroflexota bacterium | reverse complement strand
GCATGCCGGGGCCGTCAGCTTCGGCGATGCCCAACTCGTCGTATTGCCGGTGCGTTGCCTGAAGGAAGGCTACGTCTACACGACCTGCCCTCAGGCATTGGCCCGCGCCCACCGCCTGCTCACTCTGGTGGGCGCCGCCCCGCAATGGCAGCCACTCGGGCAAACCCTGGAAGAAGGAAAGTGCATCGTGGCCGACGGCTCGATTCTGACCAACAACAAGCTGCATCTCGAGGCTTACGAATACGAAGCCGCCCAATTGCCGGATTTGTCAAGAATTGGCGAGGACCTCGGTCATAAGGCGATACCGGACGGCAACGGCTACGGGTTCTTCCGGAACAAGCTGAAGAAACATCTGGTCGTACTGTCCGATACGGACTTTGCTTTCTTCTGTGAACACGCCATGCTGGTCGAGCCTCACGTGAGGATCGACGATGAGACTGGCGCTGCGGATCCGGGCGGGCTTTTTTACACCGAGAACCTGCCGCCCGAGTCCATCCTGCTCGCCCCTCTCATGGCGAGCCAGGTTCGCAATCCGCAAAAGCGCCGAGGAAGTAACGGCTGGCTGGATGCTGATGCAGTCATCGGGAAGATGCACCCTGCGCTCGATGGCGCGCTTGTGCAAATCGGTGGGGAGGCAACCACAGGCCGAGGTCTCGTTGTCACCCGTATTGTGAAGGGGAGGTGAATCGCAGTGCAGCCGCAAAATCCTCAGAGAAAACTGACGCTGGAGCAACTCCGTGCAAAGCACGCCTGGGATAAAGCAAAGGATTACCAGAAATCACACATCAACACCGCCAAGGCTCTTCCTGCCCTGATCATGAATTCGGGGCTCATGCAGGTGCTCGCCTTTTGTCATGACAAGGGAGGAGAATATGAAGTGATTTCTGGTCATCTTCGCGAATGGCTTCGTAGCCGGTTTGAGAATCTCAGACGTGCTCAAGAATTCGAGCAATTCATGAGCGAACTGATGAAGTGCCCGCCGCGAGAGTACCAACAGGCTTGTATGGAAGCACTTGCGTGGTTGAAATGGCTGCGATTGATGTCTGCGGCCCGAAAAGGAGCCTGATATGCCTATTGCCGCAGTTCCCGCTTACATGCCTCAGGCTGACTTTTCAAAGGCTTCGCCCGCACTGCGTTTTGGACTGCTGCTGTCTATTTGGACAGCGCGCGGGGATCAAGTGGAAGAGGTAACAAAGCGCGCAGCAGCCAACAGCAGAGAGGGTGAACAACTACGGGCAGAGTTGGGGCTAAACGAGGAGAACATGGACCGGGTAATCGGCCGTCTCCTCCGGGAAGAACACGGTCGACGGTTGCCTCGACTGTGGGAGAAGAATGATTTTGCTGCACAGCGCGCTTGGAAAGGAATAGAGGCGCTGTCGCCGAGCGACCGAGAATGCATCAAAGGATTGATCGGACGAATGTCGGCGATCTCTCGCACACTCCCACAATCCTGGCTGTGGTCATGCAATGCCGAAGCTATATCGCCTTTCACCACCGGCCTCGGGAACGAGCATCCACTGGAGAACGGATTCAGTTTTCTGAACCCTTATGGCCTGCCCTATCTTGCCGGCAGTGGCGTGAAAGGTGTCGTGCGCGAAGCGGCCCGGCAGCTGGCCGAGGGGCAGTGGGCCGAGTCGCATGGGTGGCATAAAGAGCACGTTGGAGCTTTCACCGCCTCCTCGGAGGGAGAGAAGACGACGATACCCCTGACGGCGCTCGATGTCCTGTTTGGGCGCGAGACGCCATCGGGGGAATCCGATCATTTTCGCGGCGTACTGTCGTTCTGGGATGTTATCCCCGAAATCAAAGGCGACAAATTGCGTGTCGAGGTAATGACTCCGCACCAATCGCACTACTACCTGCAAAAGAGGGAGCCCAGGACCGGCAATAGTACAACTCCCCACGACTCAGGTCAGCCCAACCCGATCCTGTTTCTCACGGTCCCACCTGGTTCCAGGTTCACGTTTCATGTGGTTTGCGACGAAGTGCGTCTGCGAAAGGTCGCGCTGGAGCTGGCAGAAGGCGAGAAGTGGAAGCGGTTGTTGGAGGCGGCCTTCGAGCACGCCTTTGCCTGGCTCGGCTTCGGCGCAAAGACTGCCGTGGGATATGGGGCCATGAAGAGATTCGATAGCCGCCCCGCGCCTGCACCTCAAGTTGGCAGGGACAGGGATCAGCAGCAGAGGGCGCCGGCCCCGGCCAGCAACGAGACCGTCTGGGAAAAGGCCACTTTGCGCTGGGATCCTTCAAAGAAGGAATTGACAGCCACGCTAGGCAGCCAGAAGACCGCTCCGCTGCGGGACAAGAAAGCGGAAGACCTCATAAACAAGCTGCCTGAGAATGAAAGGGAAATCCTGAAAAGCAGGAAATCTGTGCCTAATCGACCCGTGAAGGTGCGGGCGGAAGGCAACAAGGTGGAAATCGTCGACCTCGCTTGATCCGTGCTCGAATCCTGCTTGCAAATGTGGAATGTCTGCCTTACGGCGCGCGCGACATCCTGTGGTCCTGCTCTGAAGCCGCGGGGCGCTCGGAAGCGCACTTTTGCCAGGAACAACCATGAGAACGATTCAATCATCAGAGACAGCTCAGGTTCTTCTGTTGACCGTTGGCACCGGCACGCGCGACAAGCTCGAGGAGACGATTTTGGAGCCGTTCAGAAAGTCGCTCATGGCGGCCGGCGCCTCGCGCAACATTCTGCTGCCGTCACAGGATACGGAG
>JAGHYK010000270.1 GCA_017743695.1 Chloroflexota bacterium | reverse complement strand
GGTGCCAGCAGGTAGAACGGCAGGGTCAAAAGGACAAAGATGGCATTCAAACAGTTAGAGACTTGACGCATCGTTCAACCTCCTGAGAAGACGCTTTCACCCGTTGACCAACAACGTGCTGACCAGAGCCAGAATAAAACTCAGCATGCCCAGGCAAATCTACAGGGACCATCTCCCGCCGCCGCTCAATGGCCCAATAAGTCGCCAGCGGCCAGGAGACGCCCACTAGCGCCCCAATGCCCATACGCAGCTCAATCGGCGGCAATGACCAGCCGCTACCCTCCAGAATCAGCGCCCAGATGTCCAGAAAACTGTTGAAGATAGTAATGCCAGCCGGCAAAGCCGCGGCTGTGCCCAGCATCACGCTGGCACGTTGCAGGCGGTTGTTTTCAATGCCGCGCTGCATCTCCTGAAAAGCATAGGCGCTTTGCAGCATCGTCTCGGTATAGTGCAGGTCACTTTCCAGTTGCTCGGCGTGCCGCCTCAGGCGGGAACGTTCGTCATCGTAGATCGCCGGATGGAACTGCATTTCTTCGAGCGCCTCCTCGAAATTCCGCATATTGACGCGCAGCGACTGCAGCAGCATCTCGGCATGTGCTTTCTGGTTCAGAACAGTCATGAGCAATTTTGAAATCTCTTCCAGTTCGCGGAACTCGCGATACAAATCAGAGAAATCCAGCGTCCCGGCTGCACTGGTCATACTTTGACGCAGCGACAGAGAAGCGCGCCCCAGCGCCTGACTGGCAAGCGATTGTTGCAGCGCGTGGTAGATGGCTTTCTGGTAATAAAGTTCGATGCGCGCAATGCCCTGATTGGATGGCTCCAGAAAGACTTGCTTCACCTTTTCAGCGCGTTCGACAGGGATGAGTAGCAGATAACAATGTACGCGGCGGCTCGCCCCGGACGGGAGAGCCTGGTTGTCGCGTCCCAGGACGGCGAGCCAGCCGTAGGGGGTAGCCTCCAGCCGCGTTGCCCAATCCGACGACAATTCCAACGGCGCTGGCAATGTTGGCGGCGTAACGCCTCTGGGCAAAAGAGCGTGGTAGAGCAAGGTCACCCCCCACGGGGAGGGCACGCTTGCCTCCCCGTCCTGACGAGCGAACGTCTCTTCCCAGACCTGAGACAGCCGTGCCCAGTCCGAGACGGGATGTTCCCCGCTCAACGTCAGGTCAAGGCGAATGACCAGCGTATCGTGCGCCCGGCGCGTCTGCAGCCGCGCCGCGAGGTCCTCCCCCATCTGCCCTTCGTAGCAACGCCCCTCCTCGAATTCTTTCGTGAGAGTCAGGCGCAGCGCGTTGACCAGCCCGCGCTCAGCCGACGGGTCGGTCAGATGGCGTTCCAGAAAGAAGAGATATACCGTCAGGGAAGGTGAAAGGAGCGCTTGCATCACGGTTCCTCCTCTTGACCCGGCAGTTCTTGCAGGATGCGCTGCAGGTTGCTCAAAAACAGGTTGTGCAGGCTGGGGACGCGACACGGTGAATCAGGCTCGGGCAGGTCTTGCGGCAGGGCTGGTAAACCGCTTTCATCTGGCTCATATTTCCCGACGACTGTTTTGCTGAGCGTGCTCAATTTTTCGGCGACCAGGTGCACCAGTTCGGCTTCGCTATTCGTCTGGCGGATAGCCTCTTCAAAGCGGTGCAGGTCATCCAGCACCACTTGCCGCTGCGCCGGCTCCAGCGCCGTCAGCCCTTCGTAACAGCCAGCGATGAATGCCTGCAACTGTTGCAACGACCAGGCGGTAGCATCCTGTTGGGAAGCGACCATCCCTTCTACCTGCAACGTGGTATGACCACCCAGGCGGATGCGAGCGCCCTCCACCAGCAGGACGGGCTTGTCTTTCGGCAGGCGGAATTCTTCGCCGCGTGGTGGCAAAAAGTATGTGCCGTTGGTGCTGCCCAAATCCTCCAGCCAGTACAGGCCGATGTGTTCCACGATACGGGCATGATGGCTGGAAATGGTCGGGTCGGGCAGAGAAAGCGTGTTGTCTGCTCCCCGCCCCAGGGTGAAAGGCGAAACATCCATGGAAACCTGCATCCCCTGTCGGGGACCGCTGATTACGGTCAAATGGGGTTTCTCCATATCGCCTCCTGTTCACTTTTTACGGCAGCGAGGGCGGTGGCGCGGCGCAGATCGGGTTGACTTTTCTTGCTGGTGCAGGGCTTGTTGCATTTGGGCGTCAATTTCCTCCAGCGTCCAGGCTTCGCGGACTGTTTCCCAGGTCGCCTGACCGCGCCACCAGAAGACAATGCGATCTTCGTCCCTATCCAGCAGGCCACACAAGCCGCCGTGCGCCGCCAGCAGGTCGCTGAAGGCGCTTTGCAGCGAGCGCGAATCCAGGAACGCCCAACTCATGCGATTCCCGCCGGCGATGAAGACGAAGCAACTGACTGCCTCATCGGGTGGATTGTCCACCCGGAAATAGACATATCCGAGAGCGGTTTCCCCACCCTGCGCCTCCAGTTGTTGTGGTGCGATACGGGTGAATTTCTCCAGCGACTCGTCTGCTTCCAGGCGCAGGATGATGTCGAAACTGTAGGATTCGTCATCCCAGTTGGGCGGCGCATCCTCGCGGAACGGTTCAAACGGGAACTCGCGGATGCCCTGCGGCAGGCGGATGCGCGCCGTCCCGCGCGGGGGCGGAGCGCACCGTGCCGCCAGGCCCTCCAGCGCTTCGGGGACGCGCTCCCGCGGAAAGAAGAGATGGTAGGTGTAATCC
>JAGHYK010000269.1 GCA_017743695.1 Chloroflexota bacterium | reverse complement strand
ACCGTCCATCCTCTATTCTGCGGTCTGCCGTCCGCGGTCTGCGGTCTATCCTGCCGCGGTCTACCCCCGCTCAAACAGTGCCACGCTCTCAATATGGTACGTGTGGGGAAACATATCAAAAGGCGTAACCTGGCGCAAGAGATACCCTTTGCGCATCAATCGCCCCACATCGCGCGCCAGGGTCGCCGCATCACAGGATACGTAAATCATCTGCGCCGGCTGACGCGCGGTTAACGCATCAATCACCGCAGGGGCAAGGCCGGCGCGTGGTGGATCGAGCACCACAACCTGTGGCTGCCCTTCCAGATAAGGCAGAACCTCCTCCGCCGCTCCCTCGTAGAGGGAAACATGATCAAAGGCGTCCAGATTAAACACGAAATCCTCACAGGCCGAAGGAGAAAGTTCGATCCCCTTCAAAGATCGCGCCCGTTCAGCCAGAAAAGCGCTGAAAAGCCCCACTCCGCAATACACATCCCAGACCTCATCCAGCCGCAAGGGTACCAGAGACAGGATATGCTCCACCAGCCGCTCAGCCATGGCGGTATTCACCTGGAAAAATGAGCCGGCCGAAACGCGAAACAACCGTCCACCCACTTCCTGGAAGAGATACCCCTCCCCGACTAACACCAGCGCATCTTCCTGATACAGGTGTACCACCGAAGCGCTCGTCTCTAACTCCAGCGAGGGCGGCTGTGGGGCGCGCGATTCCAGAACCAGCATCAACGCCTCCTCCGCCCCACTTCGCAACGCAATCCGCTCCAGGTCCGGGATGAATTCGAACTGTAACCAGGGCCAGATAGCGTTGATCGCCGGCTCCGGAAGATAGCATTCCTCGACCGGCATCAAATCCCGCGACTTCCCTTCCCCTTCGGCGGTGACATAAGCCAGCCGTCCCTGTGGGTCCAGATGAAACTGCACGTGATTGCGGTAATTCCACACCCGCGGCGAAGGAACGATCGGCAAAACCGGCGGCTCAGGCAGGCCGGCAATGCGTTGCAATTGCTCTCGCAGAATCGCTTCCTTGACCCGCAACTGTGCGTCGTAAGACAAATGCTGATAGTGACAACCACCACAGATGCCAAAATGGCGGCAGCGCGGTGAAATACGCTCCGCAGCCGGCTGGATCACCTCCAGCAAGCGCGCACGGGCATAGCCGCGCTTCTCCTCCACCAGAGAGATACGCACCCGTTCCCCTGGCAGCGCAAACGGCACAAAGACGGCGCGGCCATCCGGGAGTCTGCCCATCGCCGCGCCGCCGTAGGTATGTGCGGTCAGCGTGACCTCAAAGATTGCGCTCATCGAACAGGGATCGTTGCCCGAAAGGCTTCCATCGCCTGAAGCAAGTCCTCAATATCCGAGGGCTGGGTTTCGCCCATATGAGCAATGCGAAACGTCACATTCTTCAGCGCGCCGTAGCCGTTCGCAATGCGCATCCCACGCTCCTTGAGAAAAGCATTGAGCGCTGCAACATCCCAACCTTCGCGATTGCGAATCGTCGTCACCGTCTGTGAGCGATAGCCAGGGGGAGCAAAAACCTCCAGACCCTGCGCCTCAGCCCATTCCTGTACCCGCCGTGCCATACGGCTGTGGCGGGCAAAGCGATTCTCCAGCCCTTCGGCCAGAATGCGGTCAAGCTGATAATCCAGCGCAAAGATCAGCGACATCGCCGGGGTCGCCGGCGTAGAATCCTTCAGGCGATGCTTCTCCATGCGCAAAAAGTCAAAATACCAGCCCCGCTGCTCCACCTGCTTCGCCTTCTCCAGCGCCCGATCCGAAACCGCCGCCAGCGCCAACCCCGGCGGCAGCGCCAGGCACTTTTGCGAGGAAGTAAACAGCAGATCAATGCCCCAGGCATCCATCTCGATCTTCGCGCCGCCCAACGAAGAGACCGCATCCACGCACAGGATGGTCTCCGGGCTGACCTGACGCACTGCCTCTGCCACCTCACGCACCGGGTTCTGCATCCCGGTAGAGGTCTCGTTATGCACGATCGTCACCACCTCATAAGGCTTCTGGCGCAGGGCATCGGCGACGCGTTGCGGATCGACCGGTTGCTCCCAGGGAAATTCGAGCTTCTCCGCCTCCTTGCCATTCGTCACCGCCACCTCATACCAGCGCTCCCCGAAAGCCCCATTGACACAGGAAAGCACACGGCGATTCGCAAAATTCCGCACGGCGGCCTCCTGAATACCGGTCCCGGTCGCGGCGAACAAAAACACGCGAAACTGCGTAAAAAACACCTGCTTCGCCTTCTCGGCTGCGCGCCGATGGATCTCCTCATATTCCTTGCTCCGATGGGGCAACATGGGTTGTGTCTGTGCCTGGAGCACATCCGGTGGCACATCCACCGGCCCCGGAACAAACATGCGCATTGCAACCTCCTTACCGCAGGAAGAACGAAAGCACGATCATAACCAGGAAGATGCCTCCGGCCAGCGTACCAATCCGCTTCAGATCGCGCAACACATACGAATAGTCCACCGGCATCTCACCACCTGTCTGAGATGTGGAGACTGTCGAAGGGGGGACAGCCACCACCCTTACACGACCTTTTGAAACCTGTCGTTTACTCTTCTTGGACATACGATGCTCCTTATGATTTAGAAATCAGACAGTCGAATTATACACCGGAGCCGCCCGGCGCAGGCGATTCACCTGGCCTGGGTGTAGAAAATTTTCTACCGTTACATTGCGAGCCGCCGCAGGCGGCGAAGCAATCCC
>JAGHYK010000268.1 GCA_017743695.1 Chloroflexota bacterium | reverse complement strand
GACGGATGGCAGATAGACAGCACACCACAGACGGTCGCTGTTCAACGCTCCTTTCACGGGTGACGATGTTCTTTTAACCAGGCAAGCAGACGCTGGGGAGGCCAGGTGTTAATCACCTGCGAGGCCGTCAGCCAGGCGCGGCGCGCCACCGCCACGCCATAGCGCAGGGTGTCAAAATCTTCCTCACGATGGGCATCCGTGTTGATGCTGAGCAAAACGCCGCGTTCGGCAGCCGCCCGTGCGTAAACGTCGTCCAGGTCGAGGCGGGAAGGATGGGCATTGATCTCCAGCGCAACATGATGTTCAGCCGCGGCCTGGAGCACCGCCTCCATATCCAGATCGGCGCCGGGACGGTCGGGGAAGAGGCGCCCGGTGGGATGGGCAATCATATCCACATGCGGATTGCGGATCGCCATCAGCAGGCGTTCGGTGACGCGCTCACGCGGCTGGTTCAGGCCGCTGTGCAGCGAGGCGATCACCACGTCCAGTTCTGCCAGTAGCTCATCCGGGTAATCCAACGTGCCATCGGCGCGAATTTCGACCTCGGCGCCGTGCAGCAGGAGCAGAGAATCGCCGACGGCGCGCTGCGCGGCCTCGATCTCCCGCCGTAGCTCCTGATGTTGTTCCGGGCGCAAACCGCCCGCCACTCCCAGCCCGGCCGAGTGATCGGTGATAGCGAGCACCTTCAGCCCGCGTCGTTGGGCCGCACGCGCCAGTTCCAGCACGCTCAGCCGCCCATCGCTCCAGGTGGTATGCGCATGGAGATTGGCCTGAATCTCGGCAATCTCGATGAGCTTCGGCAGCCGGCCGCTGGCGGCCGCTTCGATTTCGCCCCGATCTTCGCGCAATTCTGGCGGAATCCAGGGGAGACCCAGGGCAGCATAGACTTCTTCCTCTTCGGCGCAGAGGATTTCCTGACCATCTTCCAGCCGGGTGAGCGCATGTTCCGAGAGGGAAAGGCCGCGTGCCAGGGCACGTTCACGCAGGCGCACATTGTGATCTTTGGAGCCCGTTGCGTATTGCCAGGCGGTGCCAAAACGCTCCCGAGGGTGAACCCAGAGCTGCGCGCGCACCCCATCGAAGAACTCCACCGAAGACTTGGTCTCCCCCTGGGCCAGCACGCGCTGCACGCCTTCCAGGCGCACAAAGGCCTCCATCACCGGCTGCGGCTGGCGCGAGGCGACGAGCAGGTCAAGATCGCCAATCGTCGAGCGCATACGGCGCAAGGAGCCGGCCATTTCGGCGCGTTCGACGCCGGGCACGGCGCGCAGCACCTGAAGGATGCGCTCCGCCAGGGGCAAGGCCTGTCCCAGGGGAATACGCCCTCGATTGCGCTGCAGGGCCTCAAGGCCGGCCAGGATATTGGCCTCGGTCTTCTCCCCGAAGCCTGGCAGGTTGCGCAATCGTCCTTCGCGCGCCGCTTTTTCGAGTTCTTCTAATGTTGTAATGCCAAGATTGCGCCAGATCGTGCCGGCTCGTTTCGGCCCCAGGCCGGGAACGCGCAGCCATTCGATGAGCGTGGGCGGGACTTCAGACTCCAGGCGCTCCAGGAAGCCCAGTCGCCCGGTGCGCAGGATCTCGTCAATCTTCTCTTCAATGGCCTGACCGATGCCCGGAATCTCACGCAAGCGCCCCTCCTGCCAGTAACGGCGCGCCTCCACGGGCAGGGTCTCCAGGCTATCTGCCGCCTTGCGATAGGCCAGCACTTTGTAGATGACCTCGCCCTGAATTTCCAGCAAATCTGCGATGCGGCGAAAGATCGCCGCCAGTTGACGGTTTTCCATCGCGGCCTCCCGATGGGGGAATTATACCTGAAGAGCAAGGGGCGCCATGCTACGGGACAAGCCTGGGGAGAGCACCCATAGTATAATTTCCCTGCATAACACGGCCTCGAAAACTTTGCAACAAAACCATACCTTTTCAAAATGAGCATCCAGATCACCAGTCTGCAAAACCCGCGCATCAAGGAACTGGTGCGCCTGCGAGAATCGCGACGAGAACGGGTTTCCAGCGGCAAAATCCTGGTGGAGGGGAAAGATGAAATCCGCCTGGCGCTGGCTGCGGGTCATCGCCCGATCAGTCTCTTCCTGGCGCCCTCGCTGGGTGCCTCCCCCGCAGAGCTGGAGCTATCGGCGGCGGAAACCCAAATCTTCACCGTGAGTGAAGCGGTCTTCGGGAAAGTCTCCTATCGAGAGCACCCGGATGGCTACCTTGCGGTCTTTCCCCTCCCCCAGCGAAAGATGGAGGAGCTTCATGGCCGTTCATGGGATTTCGTTCTGGTACTGGAAGGGATTGAAAAGCCGGGCAACCTGGGCGCCATCCTGCGCTCTGCAGATGCTGCCGGCGTGGAGGCCGTGCTCCTCTGCGACCCGCGGCTGGATCCCTGGAACCCGAACGTTGTCCGTGCCAGCCGCGGCGCTCTCTTCGCTGTTCCCCTGTATCCGCTTTCCAACCAGGAGGCCCTGAGCTTCCTGCGTGAGCAGGGGCTGCGCATCCTGGCCGCCATGCCCCAGGGGAACGTGCTTTACCATGCCCTTGACCTCACCCAACCCCTCGCCTGGGTGCTGGGGACGGAGGACAAAGGCCTGAGTCCTTTCTGGCAAGAGGCCTGTGATGAGCGGGTCGTCATCCCCATGTCTGGCCGGGTGAACTCCCTCAACGTCTCCGTCGCCGCCGCCATCCTGCTGTTTGAAACCATCCGTCAGCGAACGAGCGCGAAACGAGCACGTTTCTAAACCTTCCCCCTT
>JAGHYK010000059.1 GCA_017743695.1 Chloroflexota bacterium | reverse complement strand
CTGTCTGCCGTCCATTCTGCCGCCCACCGGCCATCGTCCTCCTGCGCTATCCACCTGCCTGACGGGCTGGAAAGCCCGTCCTACAAACCGCGGTCTGCAGTCTGCGGTCCACGGTCTGACAGGCTAAAGCCTGTCCTACGGTTTGCCGTCCACCGTCCGACGGGCTGGGAAGCCCGCGCTGTAAACTGCGGTCTGCATTCGTTTATTCGTTGCCCCATTCGTTGACGGTTTGCCCTCCCCCGGCGGGCTGGAAAGCCCGTGTTACGGCTCTCTGCCGTCCATCCTCTGACGGGCTGGAAAACCCGTCCTGCAAACTGCGGTCTGCCGTCTGCGGTCCGCGGTCTCCATTCGTTTATTCGTTCCCCATTCGTTGACGGTTCTCCTTACCGAAGTCAGTGTTGTTCAAAGGCGGCCAGTTCCAGCCGACCTTCGGGGGTGTTGACGATGTAAAAGGGCCTCCAGACGATGCCGAAGAAGGGGAGGGTAATATCGCTTTTGCGCGGGGTGAGGGTGATTTCTTCAACCTGGTTGACCACCGCCGCCCAGCGGGCATGAATCTCTTCAATCTGCTTTGCCCGTTCTTGCTCCAACGCCGCCAGCTCCTCTTTGTACTGCTTAATGGCATCGAGGGATTCTTCAACCTCCGCTTTCGCCTGTTCGGTCAGCCGACGCCGGGTGAGCGAGGTGGAGAGTCGCCGCATCGAACGGCGGCTGAAAAGCCCCAGGATGTTCTCTGCATGGGTGCCCAGTTCTTCGATCTTGCGCTGCTGATATTCGGCCTCATCGCGTCGCAATTCGCGCTCTTCGCGGGCCAGCTTCTCCTGCACCGCTTTGATCCGACGTTCCAGCGCAGCAAGTTGACGGGCCACCTCTGCATCTCGCGCCTGACGCGCAGCCTCGGCGCAGGCTTTGATGAATTCTGCCTGCGAGATGTCCGGCCCTGCATAGACCTTGAGGGCAGGATTGGCTTTCGCTTTGACGGTGGTAGTGCCATAGACCCACTCGACGAAGTCGCGGCGTAAGGCGGCCAGGAACCGGGGATCGCTGAAGGGCGCCGGAAGCAGGGCGAAACGCGCCGAAGGGGCGGGCACGGATTCCAGTTTTTCCAGGGCAGGGCCTTGATAGGGGAAATCTTCCCAGCGCGGCGTGAGACGTCGCTCCAGGCCGGGGAGTAGCACCGCGCGCAGGACTTCGCTATCTACACCGTATTTGTGGTTCAGGAAACGTACCTGAGCAACGGCGAGCAAAGCAGGACGATACAGGATCGCTTCAATCTCCGCAGAGGGGGGCATGGGGCGGGTCGCAGACTGAAAGGCCTGCGGCAGGCTGAGCAGAGGGAAGAAGTATTCCCCCACGTCGGCTGGAAGCGAGGGCCGGGTCTGGGAACTTTCGATGGCTGTGGGAGCCGCCGGAGGAAATGCTTCGGGATGGACGAAGCCGCGGGGAACAGCCGCCGGCTCCAGGTCCTGTTGGATGGCGGAACGGGATCGAGAAGGCCCCAAAGAAGCGCCGGCCAGGGTATTCAGCGCAGCGATCTGTGCCGGCGCGATCGGTCCTGCCAGAAAATTCATCGTCCAACGGGTCTGGAAAACCAGCGGCTGCGGCTGATGGATGTTTTGTGCCAGAAAGACCCGTTTGCCGAGGGAGGAGATGAGTTTGTTGAGTTCGGCGCGGGAGAGACTGCTGTTGATGCTCTGTAATCCGTCCAACAGGCGCTCCTTATCCTGTTCGGTTTGGAGTTTGCCGATAAACCACGTGCCGGCGTTGGAGAGTCCCTTGTAGTCTATATCGGCCGGGTTTTGGGTGGCCAGGAGCAGACCAAGGCCAAAGGCACGGGCCTGTTTGAGCAGGCGCAGCAGGGGTTTTTTGGAGGGTGGGTTGCCCAAAGGCGGCAGGTAGCCGAAAATCTCGTCCATGTAGAAGATGGCGCGCAGGGAGGAGGTGCCAGGCTGGGAACGCATCCAGGATTCAATGGCGCTCAAAAGCAGGGTGAGGAAGAACATGCGCTCGTTCTCGGAAAGGTGCGCCAGGTAGAAGATGCTGTGACGCGGTCGCCCCTCCGGGGTGAAGAGGAGGGAGGCAATTTCCAGCGGCTGCCCCTCGCGCCAGGTCTGAAAAGCCGGCGAGGCCAGGATGCTGTTCAATGCAATGGCCAGCTCGGCACGCTCTTTCGGTGGGAAGAATGTGTCTACGGGGAAAGCGCCCAGTTTTTCAAAGGGCGGCGATTGGGTCTGGAGGACGAGCTCGGCGATGTCTATTTCTCGGCCCTCCCGCCAGGCGTTTTCAAAGATGTTGGCAAGCAGGACGTACTCGCGGGAACGGATCGGATCTGCCTGAATGCCAATCAGGGCAAGCAAAGCCGTGACCAGACTGGAAATCCGTTCGCTCAGTGCCTCGCCCGTCTCGCCTTCGACCGGCCTGGAAAGCGAGCGGATCATGCTAAGCGGCAGGCCGGCGTTGGAACCAGGGGTGTAGATGGCAAATTCAACCGACTCGGCCAGGGCGCGCAGGCGTTCGGGGGGAAGATTCCATTCTGAAAGCCCCTGGCGCCAGAGGCTGGCGGCCTCCGCAGCGGCCTCTTCGGGTGTTTTTCCAGAGCGACGCGCCAGCAGTGGATCGATCCAGGGCTGAAAATCCTGAGGGGAGAGATTGGGGAAGTGCAAAAGCAGGTTGGTGAGATCGCCTTTGGGGTCTACAATCAGGGCTGGGATGCCCTGGAGTGCGGCCTCTTCCAGCAGCGCAATGCACAGGCCGGTTTTCCCGGAGCCGGTCATGCCGGTCACAATTGCGTGCGTGGTGAGATCGGCCGGGTCGTAGAAGAATGGCTGGGAGGTGAGCCGGGAGGTATTGAGGTCAAACAGGCGACCAAGGTAAAAGGCGCTTTCTGGCATATGTCGCTCCTGAGGGTACGGAACAGGCTTATGGGGCGGGGAACGCGCGATAGCGCATCAGCACTTTTCCGCCAAAGCGGAGATCGGTTGGCTCCAGATAGGGATTATACTGGCCTTGATAGGGGAGATCATTCAAAAGATTGGGGTTGGCGAGCACATAATCCAGCCCCATTTTTGCCAGGTAATCGCCGGCCTGCCCGGCTTTGAGATGCTGAAAGTACTCGTAGCTGTTGATCAATCCATCCATGTTAACGACGGTGCGGTCGTGGATGAAATAGCCAGCGTTCCCTCCGCCGGTCATGCCGATCAGGCTGCCGGGTTCGGTATGCGCTTCCAGAAAGGCGGCGATTTCGTTATAGGGCGTGTCGGCGGGCGTTTTGCCGTGGGGCATCAGACGATACACGTATCCCCAGAATGAATTGCCCATTGAAAATCCCACTACCAGCGCAACCGCCCAGAGGACGAAAGTTCCCCAGCGGAAACGTTGAAGCATCGAAGCAAGGATGCCACCTCCCAGGCTCAGAACCAGGACCGCGAATACCAGTTGGCTCACCCAATACCATTCCTTGAAGGCTGCGTATCCTGTGACGTGGTAGGAAAGAACCTGCAGCCATGCTCCGCAGAACAGGAGGGGAAGGCTCCATGATTGAATGGCTTTTGACGCAATTTCCTTGTTGACCCGAAGAAAAAGATAAAAGAGCAGGGCGCAAAGGGCAAGCGTCAGAAGATAGCCTGCGGGAATTGAGTTCGGCCAGGCTTCCGAGAGCCTGCCGATCAGGGTGGTCAGCGGATGCCAGGCGTTCCCATCCTCGTGGGTATAATCTATGCCGAAAAAAGTCCACGCATCAGGCGCCGCTCCGCCATAGACTCGTCCGCCCAGCGATCCCCACCAGCGTTTGATCTGACCGCTGACCGGGGAGAAAGTGCCAAAGGCCAGGCGATTCCAGAGCATGTAGAGCATCAAGCTGCCGAAGACGATATGGACGTATCCCGCCCCTTCGCGTATCCATGTTTTCCAGTTCGCCTTCCATTCCGCAAAGGGCGAAAGTGCGCCTTCCTCCTCGACCTGCGGCTCCGTGCCCGTTCCCAGGCGTATCAGCCGCCCCAGGCTCAACAAGAGCAGCGTGCCGCCCAAATCGTAGAGCAGCGTCAGGCGCGGGAAGCCGCGGAGACCCGCCAGAGGGGCGATCCCGATCATGATGACGCCCAGCAGCGCAGAAGTGGAAAGGCCAAACAGGAGCAGGCGCAGAAGAAATCGGCGCGGGCGAGCAAAGAGGGACGTATGATACAGGCCAAAGAGATAAGCGGCCGGAAGTTTAATTGCCAGGCTCAAGAGTAACATCACCAGTGCGGTTTCTGAAAACTGGTAGTAGGCCTTGAAGCCGAGGCGATAGATAAAGGCCAGCAGTGTGGAAAGGCTGATCGCGACCAGGTCTGTGAACAGCAGATCGCGCCAGGGGTGACGGCGGAGGACAATCCAGAATACGGCCAGGAACACCAGAAAGACCAGGTCCAGGCGGCTGAACAGAACCGCCACTGCCAGCACGCCCAGTTCGACCAGGGAACGCTTCGGGAGAGGGGCGGCCTGGAAGCGCTCGATCTCTGAGAGCCTGTACAGGAAAAGGAGCAGGAAAAAGATGGCAATGCCGCTCTCCAGTCCCTGCTGATAGACGCGAAACAGAATATCCCGGCTGAAGACCCAAAAGAAGGCGGCGATGGCGCCGATGGCGGGATGAAAAACTTTTCCGATCAGGCGGTAGAACAGGATCGCCGCGCCGGCCCAAAGTGCGCTCATGAATACGAGCAGGATGCGCAAGGGGAGGATCAGGTCGAAGCGTGCCAGGGCAAAGATGGGGATATTCACCCACAGCCATAAGGGATGGTAGCCATTGGTGCGGTTGATCCCGTCGAACGTGGAGCCGCGCCCCTCGCTGATGTTTTGGGCTACCTTGAAGTAATAATACGCGTCATCCCGAATGAACCAGCGGTTGGAGAGGTTGGGAGCATCCGAAAGCGCCGCATACAGGCCAATGCCCAGAACCGTCACGAACAGCAGGATTTCAAACCAGTATTTTCTCATCCATTGCACTCCGGCTATGTTTCCCCCGCTTTATACCGCGAAACACTGGTAAAATCAAGCCAATGCTCATGGAACGGTAGTATATCTTTCCTTCACGAAATTTGAGATCAAAAGTAACTCCTCTATATCCATGGAACTCATCTATCGCTCTCCCCAAAATCCCTACAGTCACCTGACGGCGCAGACACGTCGCGGCGCTTCTTTCGCATTGCGTTATCTGCTCTCCCAACAGTTGATCCATGGGCGGGTGCTGGATTTTGGCTGTGGATACGGCGCGGATGTGGCTTTTTTGCGTCGCCGTGGCTTTGAGGTCAGCGGCTATGATCCGTACTATGCGCCGCAGCCGCCACAGGGGAAATTCGACACCATCTTGTGCCTGCATGTGCTGGATGTTTTGCTTCCGGAAGAACGTGCCCACGTGCTGATGGCAGTCTCGGAGCTACTGCATCCTGAAGGGGTCGCTTTTTTCGCCGTGCGGCGAGATGTTCGCCGTGAGGGCTTCCGTAAACATCCCCGGCATGGCCTTCCGGTATATCTGGCTCATGTAGAATTAACTTATCCGAGTCTTTTGCGCACCGAACGCCTTGAAATTTATGCCTATCGCCCTTACAATTGCCTTCCACATGAAAATCCGTTGGGCTGTCCATTCTGCGCTCCGGATGCCGGGCGCGAACTATTGACCGAAACCGATACCTGCTACGCGATCCTGGATAAGTATCCCGTCACTCCTGGCCATGCGCTGGTGATCCCCAAACCGCACCTCTCCGACTATTTCGATCTGCCTGCGCCGCTCAAAGCCGATCTCTGGCGGATGGTGGATCGGGTGAAACAGTTGCTCTCCGAGCGTTTTCGGCCGCATGGCTTCAACGTGGGCATTAACGTGGGAACCGCCGCCGGGCAAACGATTCCGCATGTGCACATCCACGTCATCCCGCGCTATTGGGGAGATGTGGAAAATCCGCGTGGTGGGGTGAGAGGCGTGATCCCGGCAAAGCAGAATTATGGGGGAGGGTAAAATTTTTTGAATGGTGGATCGCAGCAGCCCCCGGCATGGCGATCTTTACCGCAGTGATGGGCTTTAATTTCCTGGGGGATGGTTTGCGCGATCTCCTTGACCCGCGCTTAAGCCGCTAAAGGTTCGAGCATTTCTCCTGAGCCATTACGAGGACGAGGGCCGCGATGCCTGTTCCGGCGTTCGCAGCGAGTGTGCCAGTTGCAACAGCTCATGGGCTGAGCGCAACGTTCCCTCGCCGATTTCTCCAAGCATCTGCGAAAGTTCCAGTAAGCGTTGTTCCCCTTCCAGCTCTTCGACCCGGGTGTAGGTGCGCTCCCCCTGGATGATTTTTTGCACCCGAAAGTGCTGATCGCCAAAGGCGGCCAGTTGAGGCAGATGCGTCACGCAAAAAACCTGGTGGTGGCGCGCCAGCGACCAGAGTTTTTGCCCGACTGTCAACCCTACACGCCCGCCAATTCCCTGATCAATTTCATCAAAGACCAGGATCGGGATTTCGTCGGCACGGGCAAGCACGTTCTTAAGTGCCAGCATCAGCCGCGCTGTCTCACCGCCAGAGGCGATCTTGACCAGCGGCTTGAATCCCTCGCCAGGGTTCGGGGCGATCAGGAATTCCACCTGATCGATCCCGTTGCTGTCGAAGCTCAGATGTTCTCCCCGCACAGGTAATCCCTGGGGATGGGGGCGCGTTTGAAAGGCAACGGAGAAGCGTGCCTGTGACATGCGCAGATCATTCAGTTCGGCTTCAATATTCTGGCTAAGGGCCTGTGCTGCCCTCTCTCGCGCCTGTGAAAGCGCAAGCGCTTGACGAGCCAGTTCCTCCAGCAGGGATGCTTCCTGCTTTTGCAAAGCCTCCAGGCGTTCGCTCACGGTCTCGATGCGCTCTAATTCCTCTCGTATCTGCCCGGCCCGCTTCAAGACCGCTTCGATACTCCCCCCGTATTTGCGCGTCAGACGCTGGATGAGGTCCAGACGTTCTTCCACCTGTTCCAGGCGTCGGGGATTGAATTCGATGTTTTCAAGATAGGTGCGCAGCGCTCGCGCGACATCACTGAGCGTTTCTTCGATGGTGAGCAGGTTCTGGCTCAGGGTTGCCTGAGAGGGGTCGAGGTGCGCCAGACGTTCGAGCAATCGCCCCGCCTGACCGAGCAGGTCGAGTGCGGAAGGCGCATCCGGAAGCCCCTCATCGAGCAGACTCAAGGCCTGCTGGGCAGATTCGGCCAGGGCCTCGGCGTTTGCCAGCCGGTTGCGTTCACGGCGCAGTTCCTCGTCCTCGCCAGGTTTGAGGCGCGCCGCCTCGATTTCCTCTAACTGGAATCGCAACATTTCCGTCCGCCGCTCTGCATCTGCCTGCACGCGGCGTAATTCTTCCAGCTCCTGTCGCAGGGCTTGCAGATTCCGATATGCCTGGCGATATGCCTGTAGAGGTTTCTCCAGATCGGCGTAACGGTCGAGCAGTTGGATGTGAGCGCGTGGATTGAGTAGAGAGAGGTGCTCGGATTGGCCGTGAATATCTATCAGGTAGCTTCCGAGTTCCTTGAGCAATCCCAGGTTGACGCTTCGCCCGTTGACTCGGGCAATATTGCGCCCTTCCCGGCGCACCTCGCGCCCCAGCGTCAAATAATTTTCATCTTCCAACAGCCCTTCGCGCTCCAGGATGGCATGAATGGCCGGCCGCACGCGCTCGTCTATCCGGAAAACGCCCTCAACAAGGGTGAAATCTGCGCCCTGACGGATGATGGTAGCATCCGCTCGCGCACCGAGGAGCATTTCCAGCGCATCCAGGATGATGGACTTCCCGGCTCCGGTCTCGCCTGTGAGCACGATCAAACCGGGGCCGAAGTGCAGCTCCAGGGATTCGATGATTGCCAGGTTGCGGATACGGAGCTCGGTGAGCATGATTCAGTTCAGTCGAATGCCGGCCAGACGGCCATAAACGATGGGAGTAGCGAACAGCAGGTACAGGAGCAGGTAGATCATCCCAAAAGGGTTGATCCACAGGGCAACAAGCCATGCCGGTAAGGTTCCAACCACCGTACCGGCGGCGGCCAGGCGGAACAGCCAGGGCGCGCGGCGCTTGCGCGTCACCCAGCGGGCTGCCTCTGCGATCCCGGCGGCTGCAGATGGGATGACGAGAATCGCAATGAACCATCCCAGGAAGCCGGTGAGCGTCCCCAAGAAGACCAGCAACAGACTCACGGGCACCGAAGCAAGGGCTGTGATGAGAAAGGCCAGAGGATAATCGTGCCAGGTCGCTGTGATAAATTTCTTCTCCAGCTTTTGCTGGCAATCGGGGCAGCGATAGCCGGTGGGAGTGTGGATGGCGCAGGAAGCGCAAATTGGATTCCCGCAGCGGCTGCAACGGAGCATGGTTTCCCGTTGCGGATGACGATAGCAAAAGAGTGTTTCGCTCATCGAGGCAATCCTATCGCAGGATTTTGATTCATGTGCGCCATCAGGTTGCGGTAAAAGTAGCCTGGATCGCCAAAGCGCACGAATGGGGCGGTGAATTCCGCAGCCCGCACGCGCACGGTATCTTCTTCCGAAAGCCCCACCGGCACCTGGCCATCTACACTGAGCACCGCATTCTCGCTTTTGACCAGGATGTTCACTGCCGATCCCTCGGCCAGCACAACCGCCCGATCCACAGAAAGGTGGGGAGCAATTGGAACGAGCAGAATGTTGCGCAGTTCTGGCGGCAAAATGGGGCCTCCGGCTGCCAGCGCATAGGCGGTAGAGCCGGTCGGGGTGGCGGCGATCAGGCCGTCGGCGATATAGGTGGTGAGCAGGTAGCCATCGGCGGAGGCGGAGAGACGTACAGGGCGGATGGCCTGTCCACGCGCGACCACCACCTCGTTCAAAGCGTACCAGTGTCCCTGCTCTTCTCCACCGCGATAAAGCTCAGCGCGCAACATCATTCGATGTTCCAGCCAGGCCTCACCCTGAAACAGGCGATCCAGCATGGTGGGCCATTCGGTGCGTTCAACCTGGATCAGGAAGCCCAATCGCCCCATATTGATTCCCAGGATGGGAACACCATACGGAGCGCAGAGATGACCCGCCCGGAGCATCGTGCCATCGCCCCCAAGCGTGATCATGAGGTCGAATTCGCCAGCCCGCACTCGCTGACGCAGCACCTCGTCATATAGCGAACCGACCGGCGCTTCCATCCCGCGTTCACGCAGATAGGCCGCGACGGCCTGCGCTTCCTGGAAGGCTTCCGGGATTTTAGGATAGGCCGTCACAACCGGCCGCGAAGGGTGAAAAGGGGTGGTCACGTTCAGAATTATACCTGATTGGTCAGTGCCGTGGGCGGCCTGACAGATGCCGAACCCTTCAGATTGCTGCGGGCGCTCAGCGCTTCAACACGCCGAGTTTTCGCAGCACCCTCTCACCCGTGTATGGGAATTCGTCAATCCAGACGCCGATGGCATCATGAATGGCTGCGCCGATGGCAGGCGCCAGGGGCAGGTAAGGCAATTCCCCGACGCCGCGCGCCCCCCACGGCCCGATCGGCTCCGGCGTCTCCAGGATCACGGATTCCACCCGCTCCGGAATATCCAGCACGGTGGGGATCAGATACGTGCTCAGTTGATCGGTCAACACGTAACCGTCACGCGTCTTGAATTCTTCCAGGATCGCATATCCCTGCGCCTGAACGACCCCACCCTCGATTTGTCCCTCTACCAGGTTCGGGTTGATGGCCCGACCGACATCATGCGCCGAGACAACGCGCACCAGTCGCACCTGACCGGTTTCTATATCCACCTCCACTTCCACGGCCTGGGCGGAATAGGCGTAGATGAAATTCGGCGTAGCATAACCGGTCTCTTTGTCAAGGGGGGTGGTCTTTGGCGCCAGATAGGTATATTCACCAATCGCTGGCCTCTGCTCTTCGCGCCATGCCTGCAGCGCCCGTTCCGCCGCGCCGCGAATCGCGTTGCCGGCCATGAACGTCATGCGCGAGGCCGAAGCGCTGCCGGAATCTCCGGTCACGGCGGTATCGGATAGCACCAGGCTGACCTTCTCCATCGGGACGCCCACCGCCTGAGCGACCATCTGCGCCATGACGGTATGGGTTCCCTGGCCGACTTCTGCGCCTGCGTGATAAAGCACAACATGCTCAATTTCGGCGTTCCCGTGAAGTTCCACTCGCGCCCAACAGTTCTCCTGATAGCCGAAGGAGAAACCGATGTTTTTAAAACCCACGGCGAAGCCGAAGCCGCGTCGCAGATGGGGGGCAGCAGGTTGGGACCTGGCAGGCGGTTTCCAGCCATTTGCGCCCTCCTGCCAGCCGAAGCGCTCGGCAGCCGCTCGCGCCACCTGGGGCACGGTCACCGGATTGGGGGGTGGCGTTCCCGTCGCCATGGTCTGATCCTGGCGCACAGCGTTCATCAGGCGAATGCTCACCGGGTCCATTCCCAACGCTTCGGCCAGTTTGTTCATCTGCATTTCGGCGATGAAAGCGCCCTGGGGGGCGCCGAAGCCGCGGAAGGCTGCGCTCGGCAGGTTGTTCGTATAAACTCCGTAGACATCTACCTTGATGTTTGGGATGAAATACGGGCCGCAAACCGTCAGCGTGGTGTTTCCGAGGACTTTGTTGGTGGTGTACATGTAGGCGCCGCCATCTCCGATCACTTCTACCTCGGCGGCCACCAGCCTGCCCTCTCGGGTGGCTCCCCAGCGCGCCCGCGCATACACCGGATGCCGCTTGGCATGGCCGATAATGGATTCCCGTCGGCTCCAGACGATCTTGACCGGACGCTTCAGTTTCCAGGCCGCCAGTGCCAGCACGATTTGCACCGAAAGGTCCTCGCGACCGCCGAACGCGCCGCCAATCGCCGGGTAGATGACCCGTACCTGCTCGACGGGCAGGCCCAGGGCATGGGCGATCTGTTTGCGATCCGTGTGTGTCCATTGCCCGGCACATGCCACTGTCACCCGACCTTCCTCGTCTATGTAGGCCAGCCCGGCCTCCGGTTGCAGATAAGCATGTTCCTGAGGGGGCATGGCATATTCACCCTCGATGATCACATCCGCCTGCGCGAAGCCGGCCTCGATGTCCCCTTTGCGAATGCGGTAATGCACGCATAGATTGCTATCCCCGCGTTCCGGGTGGATCAGGGGAGCATCGGGCTGCATGGCCTGGCGCGGATCGGTCACGACAGGCAGGTCCTCGTATTCCACTTCGATGTGGCGCAGGGCTTCCTCGGCGATGGCCTCGCTCTCCGCGACCACTACCGCCACCTGATCGCCCACAAAGCGGACGCGATCGGCGCCGGGGATCGAAGAGCCAGGCCCACACAATACCGGTTGATCGTTGATCTGCAACCCGTATTCGTTCACCGGCACATCTTTGGCTGTGAAAACTGCCACCACACCCGGCATCGCCTCGGCTTTCGAGGTGTCAATGCGGCGCACAATCGCATGAGGACGCTCCGCAAAAAGGATTTTCATATGTGCCATGCCGGGCATGGAAAGATCGCCAGAATACAGCGCCTGACCGGTTACTTTGGCCGGCGCATCCACGCGGGGGACTGAAACACCGATCACTTCTACCATCGCTGACTCCTATCGGCGGTATCGTTTGACCTTTGGAGGCGGAGGGAGCATTTCCTGAACCGGGTCTTTGGGAGCGCTTGCTTTGTAGATAGCAGCGTACACGAAGAGAAGCACAAGCCAGAGGATCACAAGAACGGCCACCCACGCCAGCAGGCGAGCCGTGAAGTGGGTCCAGCTTTGGGTGGAGGCCAGGAAGGGGGCCAGGAAAGGAAGCTGCCACATCCATTGTGGCCAGCGCGGCGGCAGGCTCCACTCGTAAGGGATGGGCCAGCGCTGTTGAATCGCTATCTGGAACAAAATTTCTTCGATTCCCCAGGCCAGCAGGGGCATCAGGATCAGCATCACACAACCAATGCCCTGCCAGACAGGATGGACGCCGCGCCGCCGGGGGACGCGCTTTTGACGCTGATACATCTGATATTTGCTCATAGCCTCCTCATGGCCGCCTCTTCAACGGCCTGGATGATCTTGTAGTATCCGGTGCAGCGGCAGAGGTTGCCGGTCAATGCCTGCTCGATCTGCTCGCGTGTGGGCTGAGGGTGTTCTTCCAGAAGTTTGGCCGCCGACATGACGAACCCCGGCGTACAATAGCCGCATTGAACGGCTCCGTCTTCGATGAAAGTCTGCTGCACGGGATGCAATTGTCCATCCTGCGCCAGCCCTTCCACGGTCACGATTTCCGCGCCGTGGGCGCGAGGTGCTGGCACCAGGCAGGCCATCACCGCTTTCCCATCCAGGAAGACTGTGCAGGCGCCACATTCGCCTTCTGCGCAGCCCTCTTTCGTGCCGATCAACCCGGCCTCTTCGCGTAGCAGGCGCAGGAGCGTTTTCTCAAAGCCGCTGGTGAAGGTATATTCTTTGCCGTTAATGCGAGTGCGGATGACCTCCCCCGCCGCGTGACGCGCGCCCTCGAACGTTGCTGCAGCTCCTGTTCGTTGCTGCCCCCAGAGCAGCACCGCATTCGACGGGACTTCAGCCGTTTCCTGACCCTGGAGCAACGTGCGCAGGAGACGTCGAACACCCACGCCCACCAGGTGACGGCGATATTCTGCAGAGGCGCGCACATCGTCAATCGGGCGCGCTGCCCGCATGGCCAGTTCCGCTGCCTGCTCGATGGTATTCTCTTCCAGCCTTTGCCCGACCAGGTAGTGCTCTGCTTCTTCGGCGTGAATGATGGTGGGGGCAACGGCGCCCAGGGTGATGGATGCCTGACGGATAACGCCTGTCTCGTCAAAATCCAGCACCGCGGCTACATTGACCAGTGAGATAGCCTGGGCGCGTCGCAGAGCCAGCTTCACAAAGCTCCCACGTTGGGTGCGTCGCATGGCGGGGAAAACGATGTCCACGAGCATTTCATCAGGCGCCATTACCGTCTGGCGAACGCCGCGATAGAACGCTCGCAGCGGCACCCGTCGCTCGCCGCGTTGGGATGCCAGAATGACCTCGGCTTCCAGAGCCATCAGCGGGGTGATCGTGTCGTTTGCCGGCGAGGCCGTGATCAGGTTGCCCGCGACGGTACCGCGGTTCCGAATCTGCGGTGCGCCCACCTCCCAGGCCGCCCGTACCAGGGGAAAGGCGCGCTCACGCAGCAATCTGGAAGCGACGCAGTGGTTATGGGTGACCAGCGGCCCGAGGTGTAAGCGTTCATCCTCATCCAGGGTAATTTGATCCAGATCGGGGATGCGGCTGATGTCCACCAGCACGTCAACCCCTTTGCGCAGGCCGCGTTCCAGTTCGAGGACGAGGTCCGTGCCGCCGGCGATGATCCTGGCCCGGTCACGATATTGCGCCAGAATGTTCAACGCTTCTTCTAAAGATTTGGGAGAAATATACTCTTTCCACATTTTTCATCCGTTGGAATTTAAGATTCAGCGTAGAAGGTAGGGCTTGAAGGACTATGACGAGGCGCCGCTGAGTACCTCCTGGCGGTGATCGAATATCTGATTGGCCTGGGCGCTCAACTCGATCAGGCGGCGAATCTGCTGAGAGGTTGTGGCTGGTTCGAGGAGCGCGCTGGACAGGTTCTGGATTGTCTGCTCGATCTCGTTGGCCAGTTCAAAGAATGCCAGATCAAAGCGATACAGGCGATCAAGGTCTGCTGCGTCTATTTTCACGGCATCAAAAACACCACTGTATCCGTAGGCGGCGGTTTTGATGCGGTCTGTGAAGGTGCGTAACTGGAGCGCCGCTCGCTCGATTTCATCCAGCAGCTCGATCTGTCCCCCCTGGACCAGCTCCACCTGCAGGGAAGAGAGGCGTTTCCACAAGTCTTCAAAACGGCGGGCGACGGCTTCTCGTAACAGTTTATCGGCAGCCCGCCGGTTCTGACGCTCTACGTAACCGCTGAAACCGGGTACGTTGGCAGCCAGTTTTTTGAAAACATCTTGTTCTGCCATGACACGGGAGAGAAAATCATCCATCAGAGCCTCCTTTTGGAAAATGCGGTTTGCTCGCTACGGATCCGGCCCTATGGCTCTGGCTTTTTGTGAGAGGGGTACCGGTGATCTCAGGATTCTTGCTAGTAAAGCTCTCTAACAGGGGTGGAACCGTGCCGGATTCAAAGGGAATTTTACCACAGGCATTGTGTTTGAGCGGGGTACCGTGATTGCC
>JAGHYK010000267.1 GCA_017743695.1 Chloroflexota bacterium | reverse complement strand
GCACACTCCGCCCCCTGCCGTCCATCGTCTGGCAGGCTGGAAAGCCTGCCCTACAGCGGTCTGCGGTCCGCGGTCTGCGGTCTATTTTGCCGTCTGAACCCTCATTGACAACCTCCCGAAACAGAGTACAATTCACCCATCCCAACCCCATTTCATCCAGGAGGACATATGCTGAAAGAATTCAAAGAATTCGCCCTGCGTGGCAATGTCATGGATCTGGCCATTGGCGTCATCATTGGGGGCGCTTTTGGCAAGATCGTTAGCTCACTGGTTGGCGATGTACTCATGCCGATCCTGGGATTGTTGACCGGGGGGATCAACCTGAGCGGACTCTCTTTCACGGTTGGCGAGGCCACCGTGCGCTACGGCGCATTCTTGCAGGCCGTGGTGGATTTCCTGATCATCGCTTTTGCGGTTTTCCTTTTCGTGCGCGCCTTCAACCGTGCCCGTGCCAAACCGCAACCTGCACCGGCCCCTGCCGAACCAACGACCAAAGAATGCCCCTATTGCTTCAGCACCATTCCGATTAAGGCCACCCGCTGCCCCTACTGCACCTCAACCCTGGCCTGATGGACTGGCTCTCTTCTCTCAACCCCCAACAACTTCAAGCCGTGACCGCCGGCGATGGCCCTGTGCTGGTCATCGCCGGCCCAGGCTCCGGCAAGACGCGCGTGCTCACCCATCGCATCGCCTATCTCCTGGAGCAGCGTCAGGCGCGCCCCTGGGAGATCATGGCGGTCACCTTCACCAACAAAGCGGCCCGCGAGATGCAGGAGCGACTCCAGTCTCTCCTCGGTCAGCAGGCGCTCCAGGGCATTTCACTGGGCACCTTTCACGCGATTTGCGCCCGCATCCTGCGCCGCGAAGCGGAGCATCTTCCCCTGGATTCCAATTTCGTCATCCTGGATACGGAAGATCAGGAACGGCTCATCAAAAACGCCATTCGTGAACTGAACATTGATGAGAAAAACTACCGCCCGCCGCTCGTCCATGCGGCCATCTCGCGCGCCAAGAATGAACTCCTCTTCCCCGATGACTATCCGGTTCAAAATTACCGTGATGAAGTGGTGCGGCGCATCTATCGCCAGTATCAGGAAATGCTTCGCCAGGCCAATGCCGTTGATTTTGACGATCTTTTGCTATGGATGGCCTATTTGCTTTCAGAATTTCCTGAAGTGCGCGAAAAATATGCTCAACGCTATCGCCACATCCTGGTAGATGAATTCCAGGATACCAACCTCGCGCAGTACACCCTCTTACGTCAACTGGCTTCTGTTCACCGCAACCTGTTTGCCGTCGGCGACCCGGATCAATCCATTTACCGCTGGCGCGGCGCCGATTACCGCAACATTCAACGGTTTGAGCAAGATTTTCCTGAGCGGCAGGTTATCCTGCTGGAGCAAAACTACCGCTCGCGTCAAAACATCCTGGATGTAGCCGCCGCGGTCATCCGCGCCTCGCGCACGCATCGCCCGCGGCGCCTGTATAGCGATCTCGGCGCCGGCGAAAAGGTCTACTACTACGAAGCCCGCGATGACTATGCGGAAGCCGCCTTCGTCGCCGAGACCGTGGCCAACCTGCTCGCCTCGCGTCAATATCCACCGGGCGAAATTGCCATCATGTACCGCATGAACGCCCAATCCCGCCTGCTCGAAGAGGCCTTCCTGCAAATGCGCCTGCCCTATCGTCTGGTCGGGGCGCAACGCTTCTACGGGCGGCGCGAGATCAAAGACCTGATCGCCTTTCTGCGCCTGATCCACAATCCGGATGACGTGATCAGCCTGGATCGGATTATCAATGTGCCCCCGCGCGGCATTGGAGATCGCACCTTGCTTGCCCTGCATACCGTTGCCCGTCAGGCTGGCCTTACGCCCGGTCGCCTCCTGCTTGATCTTGCCCGCGGCTCAGAATCCTCCTCCTGGCAGGCCTTCAGCGGTCGCTCCGTCGTCCTCCTGGCCGATTTTGGAGCCACCCTTGCCCGCTGGCGCGCCTTTGCAACCACCCTCCCCCTCCTGGAACTCCTGGATCATCTTCTCACCGATCTGAACTATCGGGAATACCTGGACGACGGCAGCGAAGAAGGTCGCGATCGCTGGGAAAACGTTCAGGAATTCCGTCGCCTGGTGCAAGAGCACGAAGACCAGACCCTGGAGGAATTCCTGGAAAGCATCGCCCTGGTTTCGGATCAAGACACCCTCACAGGCACGGATGCACCAACCCTGCTCACCCTCCATGCGGCCAAAGGGCTGGAATTCTCCGTTGTCTTCCTGGTCGGACTGGATGACGGCATCCTGCCTCACAAACGCTCCATAGACGATCCGGAGAGCCTGGAGGAGGAGCGCCGATTGTTCTACGTTGGCATCACGCGCGCCAGAGAACGCCTGTACCTGGTTCGCGCCCTGAGGCGAGGCTCTTATGACTATGCCGAAGAGATGGAACCTTCGCGTTTTCTGGATGACATCCCCCCGCATCTGCTGGATGGCCGCGCCCGAGGCCGCCGCGGCCCGTGGCGCGTGGCTGCAGACCCCGACCCTGCGCCTTCCTCCCCGACCCTGAGCGCCGCAGCCGCGCCCCCGGCTCGCTTCCAACCCGGAGCACGGGTACGGCATCCCCTCTGGGGAGAGGGGCTGGTCCTCCAGACTCGCCTTGAGGATGGCGAGGAAATCGTAGATGTCTTGTTTGAAAGCGTCGGCTTCAAACGTCTGATCGCCTCGGTGGCCGGACTTGTACCTATCTCGTAAAGACCGCAGACCGCGGACCGCAGACGGCAGGCCGTTGCAGGACGGGCTTTCCAGCCCGCCAGAGGAACCG
>JAGHYK010000058.1 GCA_017743695.1 Chloroflexota bacterium | reverse complement strand
GTCCGCGGTCTGCGGTCCCTCATTCGTTTATTCGTTCCCCATTCGTTGACGGTTCGCCTCTACTCCGTCCACCCTCCATCGTCCTCATCCATAACTCACTCACCTGCGCCTCCTTCTCCGGCGAAAGCGGCATCAGGGGTGGACGAACGTCCCAGCGTGGAAAGTCATACCAGCGAGCCAGCAGCGCCTTGATCAGGGGTGGAAAGGGCGGGAACTTCTCCAGAATATGGCGTTGATGGGTGACCCGTTCCTGCAGCGGGGAAACATCTTCCCCTTTTCGCCAGGCATCCCAGAGGGCGCGCAGGCCTGGGGAGATCAGATTTGCGGCCGCCGTGATACACCCCTGCGCTCCGTTCTCCAGCGCAAGCTGGAAATGGGAATCGGTGCCGGTCAAGACGAGCAAATCCGAGCCAAAGCGCTGCCCCAGGGCGCGGGCAAATTCCGCATCGTGGGAAGAATCCTTGAGGCCGGCAAAGCGCCGCGGAAAAGCCTCCTTGAGGCGACTCAGCAACTCCAGCGAAAAACCGATCCCGGCCACGTTCGGAATGTGATAGCCGAGCAGGTAGCCATCTGCCGGCACCGCATGGCGCAAAAGATGGGCAAACCAGTGATAGAGGCCCTCCTCGCTTGCGTTGCGGAAATAGTAAGGGGGAAGCACCACCACGCCATCAAATCCCAGGTCAAAGGCGGAACGGATCAGGAACTCCGTCTCGCTCAGGCTGGGAGTGCCACATCCGGCCAGCAGGCGCAGCGCGGGGAATTCTTCCCGAATGCGCACCGCGTGCCGCCAGAGCAGAAGTCGCTCCTCTGGCGAAAACGAAGGGCCTTCGCCGGTCGTACCGAAGAGTAACACCCCATGCACACCCCGGCCAGCCAGAAAACGAAGCAAATCCAGCAGGCCATCGAGATCAAACGTTCCCCCCGCCTTCAAGGGAGTCACCGCAGCCGCATAGACGCCGGCCAACGGATGGAATGCGCTCATTTCTCTACCTCCTGCAAAAAATTCCGCGCCGCTTCTTCGGGCGGCTGCAAAGGCTTGCCAAAGACCTCCACCAGATACCGCTGATGATCCATCACCCAGAGATACAGATCCCCTTCCGTGCGGCCGGGGAATTCGCTCAGGATACCGCTTTCACGGATGATCTCCACCACCGGCAGATAGACGGTATCGTACCAGTGGGTAACAGCCTCTTCTTCCGAGACCGGGCGCCCCAGGTCAATACCCATGAAGTAGCGATGCACGGCGATATGTTCCAACATGCGGCTGAAGCCATCAGGGATGGTGAGCCTGATGCGCGCCTCTGGCCGCAGGCGATCCAGATTCGTGCGCTCCAGGAAATGCACCTTCTCGTGCAAAATTTCCAGGTCTTCGGGTTTGAGATCGGGGGTGATATTGACGCGCGTCTGGCATTCGCGCACTTCGGCCTCGATGAATTTCTGCCCTTGTTGCCGCGCCACAGAGACACGATGGTGTCCATCCACCACAAAATAGACCTCACCAACCTTGTACAGCACCACAGGGGGCAGGCTGATTTCTTTGTAGAAAGCATGTGCCACCCGTTGCCAGCGTTCGGCCAGCGAATCATCCAGGGGCAGGAAGGCGCGATCAAACTGGTGATAGCGATTCAGGCTACCCACAATCTTCTCCAGCGGCACCTCCTGCACGCCGCGATAAATCGGGCCGCCGAGATGGAGTTTTTCGCGCACTTCCTCGTATGAGAGCAAGCGCAAAGGGCGCCCCGAAAAGAAAGCGGCCAGGCGCGAAAGAAAGGCTTTGAAACGCGCCTGCTCAAAATCCAGGGCGGCGCGCTCATCCGTTTTGCGACTCATCTCCGTATATCCATGCTTGAAGGGCCTGGGCGGTGCGCTGCGGCGCTTCCATCATCGGCATATGCCCCACCCCCGGCAGCTCGATCAGACGGGCGCGCGGTACGGCTGCCCGTATCTCCTGGGCACGCGCCAGCGGGATCAGGCTATCGGCCTGACCATGCACCAGGAGCAGGGGGAACTCGCCGCTCTGGAGCACCGCGAGCGAATCGGAACGCTGCGCCATGGCATGGAGGGCAGCGATCAACGCCTGTGGATGCTGGCGGGCGATCAGCGTAAACAGGAGCCGGCGCAGCGATTCATCGGGGGTGAGCGCCTGGCTCATGCTTTC
The DNA here is from genome assembly GCA_017743695.1 of Chloroflexota bacterium. Taxonomy (GTDB): domain Bacteria; phylum Chloroflexota; class Anaerolineae; order Anaerolineales; family Villigracilaceae; genus 630D-37. Next base: position 12,000 of record JAGHYK010000058.1, on the reverse strand, counting down.
CGCGACAAAGGTCACGCCTTCGCGTGCGATGCGTTCTGCGGTTTCCAGGCGCGCGGCGCGCCGTTCGGGCGGATCGGCTGCCGCTTGCGAAGCGATCAGCGCCAGCCCTTTGACGCGCTTCGGATAGCGGCGGGCAAAGGCCAGGGCAATATAGCCGCCCATCGAGTGGCCGGCGAGGAAGGCGCGTTCGATCTGCAGATGATCGAGCAGCGCGTTCACATCCGCCGCCAGCTCCTCCATGCCAAAACCCGGTGCAGCCCCCTCACTCTCCCCAAAGCCACGCACATCAGGCAGGATCGCCTGCACCCCCTTCAAGGAGGCGAGCAGCGGATGCCAGATGACGCGGGTCAGCGGATAGCCATGGATCAGGATCAACGGTTCTCCGCTACCACGCGTTTCAAACGCCAGACGTAAACCCTGAGCGTTGAAAAACTGGCTCATGGCTGTCCCCCTCCAAGACGGGCGCGTTCTTCCTCTACAATAGAGGGGTCTAATTTGCGGAAAAGGGGTTGAATTTTCCCCAGTGCCTGACCCGGCGGGAGCTGGCTGGGCTGCCATTGGGTAGCCGTCTGCGGCACCGGCCGGTAGCGCAGCACGGTGTGCCGCCCCAAATCGTCCTCAACGCTTTCCGTGTATTGGGAGCCGAAGAGGGGAGCCGTGTATCCCAGCATTCGATGCAGAGCCTCGGAGGAGAAGGGGAGGAAGGGGGCGAAGAGGATTTTCAGGGAATCTATGGCACGCAGCGCGGTGTAGATGGTGAGCGCAGCCTGCTCCTTCTCCGTTTTGACAGCGTTCCAGGGCGCGTTTTGCTCCAGGTAGCGGTTGACTTCCGCAGCCGTGCGCATCGCTTCCTGCAAGGCAGCCCGCAAATGGACGGCTTCCAGCTCCTCGCCGACGCGCGTAAAAGCCTTTTCCACCTCATCCAGCAGGGCGCGATCCTGAGGGCGCAGATCGGTCAGGGAGATGGGGGGCACGCGCCCTTCCCAGTGTCTGGCAGCGAACGAGAGCACGCGATAGGCCAGATTGCCCCAGGTTGCCACCAGCTCGTTATTGTTGCGGGCGACGAACTCTTCCCAATCCCAATCACTATCGTGCATCTCTGGCATGTTGGCGGTCAGATAGTAACGCAGCGGATCGGGATCGTAGCGTTCCAGAAAGTCCAATCCCCAGACCGCCCAGTTCCGTGAGCCGCTGATCTTCTGACCTTCCAGGTTCATGAACTGATTGGCCGGCACATCATAGGGCAACGTCAGGCGCAGCCCCTTCTCGCCATTGAAGATCTCCATGAAAGTTTCTCCGGCGCCCATCAACTGCGCTGGCCAGAGAACGGCATGGAAGAAGATGTTATCCTTCCCGATGAAGTAAAACTGTCGGGCTTGTGGATTCAGCCACCAGTGGTACCAGGCACGCGGTTGGGAGACGAGCTGCGACCATTCAATTGGCGCCGAGAGATACCCGATCACGGCCTCAAACCAGACATACAGGCATTTTCCATCCCAACCCTCCAGGGGAACAGGGATGCCCCAGTCCAGATCGCGGGTGATCGGGCGAGGCTTCAGCCCCTCCTTTTCGATCTTGCCCAGGGATTCGCCGAGCACGGTTTCGCGCATGTGGGCCGCGCGCTCTTCCAGAAAGGCGCGTATCTGCTCTTCCATGCGGGGAAGATCGAGGTAGAAATGCTCGGTAGGGCGCAATTCGAGCTGTCTGTCGCCGACTCGGGAGCGCGGATTGAGCAATTTCTCCGGCTCCAGCACATTGCCGCAGCGATCACACTGATCCGAACGCGCCCCTTCGTAACCGCAAATGTAGCACGTTCCTTCGACGTAGCGATCCGGTAGAAAGCGGTTCCGCGAGGGGGAATACCATTGCGGGCTGGTCTGGGTGAACAGATAACCGTTCCGATGGAGCGCCAGGAAAATGCTCTGGGAGACCTTGAAATGATTACGAGTATGCGTCGTGGTGAACAGGTCGTAAGTGATCCCGAGCTTCTGGAAGAGTTCCAGGAAACGGTGGTGGTAATACTGATAGACTTCCTCCACCGGCTTGCCCAGCGCATCGGCCTTGAGGGTTACCGGCGTACCATGTGAATCGGTGCCGCTGACCATCAAGACATCGTTGCCCTTCATGCGATGATAACGAGCGATAATATCACCCGGCAGATGCGAGCCGGTGATATTTCCGACATGGATGTCGGCGTTTGAATAAGGCCAGGCGATGGCGACCAGGATCGGGGTGCTCATAGGAACCTCCAGAGGTACAAAATAAAAAGAGCCGTCCGTCTCCGGACAGCTCTTTCGTCACAGGGCCTGCTCAAAGACGATTTTGCGACGCTGTCCGGAACAGGAAGCGCGTCGGCCGGCACATGTCCATCATCATCTTCGCAGAGCAAAAGCCTCGAGTGCTCATGCTTTTAGTTTACGCAAGGAATGGGTTTTTGTCAACGTCTGTCTCCCTGAGATACTGCATCGTTCCTTCAGGAAATTTGTGGAAAGAAGCCCGCTTCTCGCTGAAACTGAGCAAGTGGGAGCAATCTTTCACGTAATCGCTTGTTCAGAGAAAAAAGTGGGAAACAGGCATCGTACAAAATTTCGTTCAAGTGCCTGTAGTGGGAAATCTTTTTCCGCCCATTGTTTTCGGAATTTCCTGAACGAAAAATACAGTACCTCGTAATTTCCCTTCTGCCAGATCGGTTTGCGGAAAACGAAAAACAACAACTTGCCCCGCTTTTTTCATACAAAACGCACCTTTATATCTGCCATACTGTATAACGCAGGCTCATCTTCCATATCTCGCATAGCTGAAGATAATGACAGCACTCCCCACTCCTGCTTTTCTTGCTGTTCTGTCTTGACGAGAAGCTACTGGATAAAGTTAAGCAACTCCTCCTGGAGTGACCGGGGAAGTCTTTGCACGTATTGGAAAACTTTTTCATCGAGCGCCATACTCTGTTCTCCTGCAAACAAGAATGTGCTTTTTGATTTATTTTACACCCAAAACTCTGGGGAGCATGGGAGCGCGGATGAACCGGGTGGCTAACTGGGAGATAGAGTCGGTGAGACTCTCTTCTGGATGTTTCCCATCGCATACCTCCCTTGCCTCAAAAAGCTGAGACACCCCTCTCTGGTGATACAATTGAGCTGTGCCTCGAAAGGTTGGATACCTGGTTGTCTTGCTGGTTTTTCTCCTTCTGGGAGGATTTTTCCTGAGAAAATTGCCGGCCAAGTTCCCGCCCCGCTTTGATGGCAGGCGCGCCATGGCGCATGTGGCGTATCAGGTCGCTCTCGGACCGCGTACACCTGGTTCGCAGGCCCATGCCCGGGTTCTGGAATGGATGCAGGAAGAACTCCGGCGAGTCGGCTGGCAGGTCAGGGTGCAGGAAGGGAATTTTCGCGGGCACGAGATACGTAATCTGATCGCTTTTCGCGACCCTGCCTACCCACGCTGGCTCTTAGGAGCCCATTACGATTCGCGCCTGTCTGCCGACCGCGAGCCTGATCCGACGAAGCGAACACAGGCGGTGCCTGGGGCAAATGATGGCGCCTCCGGCGTTGCCGTGCTCCTTGAGCTGGCGCGTGTTCTCCCCAGGGATGTGCCGCTCTGGCTGGTTTTCTTTGATGCCGAAGATCAGGGTCGTTTACCGGGCTGGGAAGACTGGAGTCTGGGGGCGCGTTACTTTGTCCAGGAAATGACTTTCAGACCAGAAGGCGTGATCATCGTGGACATGATCGGAGACGCCGATCTCAGCCTGCCGATGGATGCCAATTCCGATGCAAAGCTCCGGGAAGGCCTGTGGCGAGTCGCAGCCGAATCCGGTTATGGCGAAATTTTCCGCCCCCAGGTGGCTTATGCCGTCATAGATGATCACATCCCCTTTATCGAGGCGGGCATCCCTGCGGTGGACATCATTGACCTGGATTATGCCTTCTGGCACACCCTCCAGGATACCGCCGACAAGGTTTCCCCACGCAGCCTGGAAGTCGTCGGTCAAACGCTCTTAAACTGGTTCACCCAACAGAATCGTTAGCGACTTTCCACCAATCACATGGTAAAATTGGTAAAAGGCTATGGCCACCTTAGACTCGCTCCGCCGACTACGTCCTTTGTGGGTGCAACGGATTGCGAACATGGCTGCGCGTGGCGCCACTGTGCGCGCAACCTTTCTGCAGGAACTGGAGCGTTTTTTCAATTTGCTTGAGCAGTCCATCGAAACCGGGGATCCGGCCTGGATGGATGGGTTGCTCTACGATTGGGCCAGCACCCCGCCGCTGACCGTGGCTCAGGAGAAACGCTACATCCTCCCCCAGCTCTTGAATCAGATGCTGATGGCATTGATAGACCTGGCCCGCGAGAACCTGCGCGAGAAAGAGGCCCTGGGGGTGATTCATGTGGCCTTGCCGGTTTTTACCTATTGCATTGAAAAAGCGACGCGCTTCGAAATGGAGTCCCGCCTGGAGCGGGCGATGAAGGAACTGGGCGCGGTGCAGGAGGAGCTGGAGCGACTGGAACGGACGAAATCGAACTTCATCTCTGTGGCAGCCCATGAACTCAAAACGCCTCTGACGCTGATTGAAGGCTATACCGCCATGATGCGCGACACGGTACAGAATCTCTCACCCCAGGCCTCCCATTTTCTGCAAGGCATCTATAGCGGTATCCGACGCTTACGACAGATCGTGGATGACATGATAGATGTCTCCCTGATTGATACCAACATGCTCAAGCTCAACCTGCAGCCGGTGCAGCTCAAAACGCTCTTCGGGTTGCTCAAGGCTGAGCTGGACGCGACGTTCCAGGAGCGAAAACAAACCTTTGAGATTCATCCTTTCAACGGGATGAACGAGTGGCTGATAGGGGACCCGGAGCGCCTGTATCAGGCTTTCCGCAACGTGCTGCTGAATGCCATCAAGTACACTCCCGATGGCGGCAAGATCACCGTGGATGGGCGCCTCTTGCCAGGCTTCGTCGAGGTGACGATTGCCGATACAGGGATCGGGATTGCGCCGGAAGATCAGACGCTGATCTTTGAAAAATTTACCGCCCTCGGATCGGCGCAGTTACATTCCAGCGGCAAGACAAAATTCAAAGGCGGCGGGCCGGGGTTGGGGTTACCGATTGCGCGTGGCATCATCGAGGCTCATGGCGGTACGATCTGGGTCGTCTCCGAAGGATACGACGAAGAGAAATGCCCTGGTTCGACCTTTCACATCCTGCTTCCTCTCCAATCCAACGCGGAGAACGCCCGTCTGGCTCAGTTGCTGAATGCGCAATCGGAACAGGAAAGGAAATAAACGCGTTCCATGACGCCACGCTCCATCCATTCAACAATACTCCCTCGTGAGCGTGCTTTCCTGGTGGGGGTGGAGATTCGCGGCGAGCCCGCACTTCTGCCCCTCGAAGATTCCCTGGTGGAACTGGCGCTGCTGGCAGATACCGCCGGCCTGGAAGTGGTCGGCCAGATCACCCAGAAAGTCGAGCATCCACACGTGGAGACGTACATCGGGCCAGGGAAACTGGAGGAGCTAAAAGCACTCGTAGAGGAAACGCAGGCGCAGGTGGTCGTATTCGATAACGAATTAAGCCCGCGCCATCTGCGCGAGTTGGAGAAAGCCCTGGGGGAGCACGTGCGCGTTCTGGATCGGACGGCGTTGATCCTGGATATTTTTGCCCAACATGCCCACACCCGTGAGGGGATTTTACAGGTCAAGCTGGCGCAATACGAATACTATCTCCCCCGTCTCACCCGCCGCTGGACGCACCTGGCGCGTCAGGCAGGGGGGGCGGCGGGGAGAGGGGGCATCGGAGGCGTCGGGCTACGCGGTCCCGGCGAAACGCAGCTTGAGGTGGATCGGCGCGTCATCCGCCGTGAAATTGCTCATCTCAAACGCGAGCTGGAAAGGGTGCGTGCGCACCGTATGCGCTACCGCGCCCAACGTCGCCGCGCCCGCATCCCCGTCATTGCCCTGGCAGGATACACCAACGCCGGCAAATCCACCCTGCTGAATCGCCTGGCCCGAGCCGACGTCTATGTGGCCGATCAGCTTTTTGCGACCCTTGACCCAACCACGCGCCGGGTGGAGCTTCCGGGCGGCCATTGGGTACTTTTTACCGATACCGTCGGTTTTATTCAAAAATTGCCCACCACACTGGTAGCGGCCTTTCGCGCCACCCTGGAAGAAATTGCGGAGGCGGATCTCATCTTGCATGTGGTGGACATCTCTCATCCCAACGCGCTGGCGCAATATCAGGCAGTACAGCAAACTCTGGAGGAGATCGGCGCCGGCCACATCCCGGTCATCACCGCGCTCAACAAGATAGATCGCCTGGAACAATCCCCCGAGGCGATTCGTGAAAAGCTCCGCCTGTATCCCAGCGCGGTGGGCATCTCTGCGCTCAAAGGCTGGGGCATCGAAACGCTGCTACAGCGCATTCAGGAAACACTTTTTGAGACGATGACCCCGATTTGTGTGCGCCTGCCCTATCAGCAGGGGAACTTGATTTCCCTCTTCCATGAGATGGGGCAGGTCGAGCGGATTGAGCACATGCGCGGCGGTATGCTGATTCAGGGGCGCTTGCCCGGCCGTCTGCTGGCCCAGTTTGCCCCCTGGAAAGTGGATGAATCTATCCCGGAAGAAGTCCATGAGGCGTAATGTGTTGAACTGGCTCTCGGCTCAACTGGATAAACTCTCGGAGTATCTGGCGCATCGCAAGGGTCTGCTTCCGATGATCGGGATGGGGTTGATTGCGCTTAATTTGCTCTTCCAGTTCCTTTTTGGCTCGCACTGGATCGCCACCAGCAATTTCTTTCTGCACCTGGGAATTTTGATCGCCATCTTCGGCATATTGCTGGCCTGGGCATTATAGAGAATGATGCCCCTCCCGGATTTCCTCATCATCGGATCGCAGAAGGCGGGAAGCACAACGCTCTATCATGTGCTCCGACAACATCCGCAGCTCTATCTTTCCCCACGCAAAGAGATTAACTTTTTCTTCCATGATGACCTGTATGAGCGCGGGGTCGCATTCTATGAGCGATTTTTTCAGGGGGCGGCGCCGGGGCAACTTTGTGGCGAGGCTTCCCCTGGCTATATCTGTCATCCCCAGGCTCCTGAGCGCATTTTTCGCCTTTTGCCACGGGTCAGGTTGATCCTCACGGTGCGTGAACCGATTGCCCGCGCCTATTCCCAGTATTGGGACAATCGTCGCCATCTCTCAGAATGGCGCACCTTTGATGAGATAGCCCGGCTTTACCTGGATGACAACTATCAGCCGGGCAGGCCGGGCTATTTCAGCCGCGGGGTTTATATTCGCTATATCCAGCGCTACCTGGAATTTTTCCCTGCCCGGCAGCTTCTCGTTGTAGCGTTTGAAGAAATGCTGAAGTCGCCGTCCGCCTTTTACCGGCGCATCTTTGAGTTCCTGGGGATAGACACGGAATTTGATCCACTTCCCTATCACCGCGCCTATAATCCTTCCTCGATCTGGAAGAATCCGTTGTATCTTTATTTTTTCCGCCATCCCTCCCGGACACGGTGGCTGCCTGCCACAGCGCGCCGGCTGCTCTTCTGGGGGCCAAAGGAACGTTTTTCCCCGCCGCCCATCGCTGCAGCGACGCGCCAGAAACTGGAAGCCTTTTACAGGCCCTGGAACGAGGCACTGTTTGCGTTTCTGAGGGATCGTCCCTGGTGATCAAAGCAGCCAGCAGGCATGGATCGGGAAGTGCAGGGTGACCACCTCGCCGGGGCGCGGGGGCTGAAAATGCCGCTCGTTGAACTGATCCACGGAGATCAGGATACCCTCGCCCAATTTCACCCGCAGACGGATAATAGACCCTAGAAAAATCACACTTGCAATCTCACCCCGTAGCAGATTTTCCCCTTCGACCATGCCTAAGCGGATTTCTTCCGGTCGAATGGCGAGGCGAACTTTGCCGCTTTTCAGAATGCTATTCGTGGTGGGTGTAAAACGTATCTCTTGCCCGGCAACGCGACAGATATTTTTGCTCAGATCGAGTACTTCCACCGGGAGCAAATTCAGTTGACCGACAAACGAAGCCACAAATTCGCTTTGGGGATAGTTATAAATCTCGAACGGTGTTCCAATCTGCTCAATCTGTCCCTGATTCATCACCACTATCCGATCCGAAAGCGAGAGCGCTTCTTCCTGATCGTGTGTCACATAGATTGTGGTGATCCCCAGGGCCTGTTGAATGCGCCGAATCTCCTGCCGTAGCTCGAGGCGGATCTTCGCATCCAGCGCCGAAAGCGGTTCATCCAGCAAAAGCAGACGCGGACGGATGGCCAGGGCTCTGGCCAGAGCGACCCGTTGCTGCTGACCGCCAGACAATTGATAGGGATAGCGTCCACCGTAATCTTCGAGCTGAATCAGAGAAAGCACTTCATGGACCCGCTCTTTGATCTTTGCTCGATCCATCTTGCGCACTTCCAGGCCGAACGCAATGTTTTGAGCGACGGTCATGTTGGGGAAAAGGGCATAGGACTGGAAGACCATCCCGACATTTCGCTGATGGGGCGGGCGAAAGGTGATGTCTTCGCCTTCCAGCAGAATTTGTCCCTCGGTGGGTTGCTCGAAACCGGCGATCATGCGCAGCGTGGTGGTTTTTCCACATCCGCTGGGGCCAAGAAACGAAATGAATTCGCCTTTTTCAACTTCCAGGTTAAAATCTTTGACCGCCTGAGTTTGCCCGAACGCTTTACTTACATGACTCAAGACTAAGAAGGCCATACCTCTCTCGCTAGGGTGGAATTAATGAGCGCCGGGGGGCGCGGCCTCAGCACGTCCACGGCTGAAAAGTTGAATGAAGCCCATAAAAGCCCAGGTAAGGACAAAGCTTATAATTGCCAGAGAAGAAGATTCATAGGTTTTGTTTTGTCCGACGAGGGACATATATGGCCCGAATGCCTTGATCCCGACCAGAAAACTGGCGATGGTAAACTCGCCCATCACCGTTGCCAGGGTCAGGAAGGCAGCGCTGATCATCGCCACGCGCAGATTGGGGAGAATGATGCGCAATAGAATCACGGGCCATCCCGCACCCAGACTTTGGGCAGCCTCGGTAAGGGCACGCACATCTATCGCCGCCAGGCCGGTATCTATCGCCCGGTACAGGTAGGGCAAGGCCAGCACGATGTAAGCAGCGACAAGCAGCGCATTGGTTCCCATGTAGGTGTTGGTCAGGTAGAAAGGCGCACCACTGAAGACGCGAATCAGGCCAAAAACCAGCACGATAGCCGGGACAACGAACGGCAGCATGGATACGAATTCTGTAATCATGCGCAGACGGGGCAAGCGCAATCGAATCCAGTAAGCGGTCGGCACGATTAACACCAGCCCGGCCAGGATGGTAATCAATCCAATCTCCAGGGAAAAGGCAAAGGTCTTCCAGAAGTTTGGGTCCTTGAAAACGCGCTCGTAGGCAAGGAAACTCAGGGTGTCTTTCTTCGCCCGTAAAGAGAAGAGAAAGGTGGCCAGTAAGGGGAGCAGGAAATATAACCACCCCAGGATCATCCAGAACCACGACCAGAGAAGCCCCAGGCGCAGATTCCGCTTCATATCTTCAGCCACCTTTCGCTATAACGACGCAGCAGATAGTAAATGCTGATCATGATTGCCATCACAACCACCATCCCCATCGCCAGGGCGTAACCGAGCCCCAGGTTTTGGAGCACATCCCCTTTGATTTGCGCCCCGATCAAGGTAGTGACGAGGTTAATAACTCCACCGGTTAAAGAGAGCGCGGTTGCGTAGGCACCGAAGGCATTCCCAAAGAGCAAGATCATGGCGCCCAAAATCGAGGGAGTGAGAACAGGTAAGGCGACCCGCCGCCAGTATTCCCAGGAAGAGGCACCTAAAATTTGTGCTGCTTCGCGCCATTCACGGCGCAGACCATCTAATGCGGGAGTGATAATCAATATCATCAGCGGAAACTGGAAGTAAATATACGTGAAGGTCAATCCCCAGAATGAGTAGATGCTGAAGCCTCGTTCGTATAGATTGATTCCGAAAAGTGTCTGGATAAGAACGGTAATCAGGCCCGTCCGCCCCAGGGTTGCCATGAACGCGAAGGCGAGGGGAACTCCTGCAAAATTCGATGCAACCCCAGAAAATGTAAGCAATGCCGTGCGCAGGCGGCGTGGCAATCCCCCTACGGTTATTCCATAAGCCATCATAAACCCCAGCAGCCCCCCACCCAGCGCAGAGGCCAGGCTGATGCGAATGCTTATCCAGTAAGCAGACAGGATGGATGGTTTGAATAAATCCAGGTAGTTCTGGAGCGTAAAGTTCCCCCGCTTATCCTGAAAACTTCCAGAAAGCAGAGATGCGGAAGGTAAGAAAACAAGCAGGAAAATGAAAAAGAAGAACGGCAATACCCATAGCGCGTCGCGCCACGGGATAGGAGAAACAGGACGCGCGGAATGCGCGCCCTGTTTCGTGAAAGGGAAGAGATTATTTAACCTCCGCACCAACGACCTCCATCCACTTCTCGGAGATAATCTTCTTGGCTTTGTTGATCTGGTCAATGGATAGGAAAACCGCCCTGGCATAGGCCTCCGCAGGAGGTAGTTTGGCGGCAATCTCAGCCGGAATAACGCCACGAGCGGCCAGATCGTTGTAACGAATGGGATGGCAACCACCCTTGAGCCAGATCAGTTGCCCTTCATCGCTATAGAGGAACTCCATCCAGAGCTTGGCCGCATTCGGGTGAGGGGCATACGCGGAAATGGCCTGGATGTAGACACCGGCTAATACTCCGCTCTTCGGCACCACCACCTCGACTTCAGGATTGCCGGCCAGGGCATCTTTGTCTGTCAGGGCCAGGTAGTCCCAGCGGATGACAATGGGCGTTTCGCCTTTGGCCAGGGTCGCCTGCTTGGCGATCACAGGCACGAAATTGCCGGCGGCGTTCAATTCTTTGAAGAACTGCAAGCCGGCCATAACGTCATCAACAGAACCGGAGCGAGCAAGCGTTGCGGCTATGATGCTCATCTGAGCCTGGGCCGAGGCACGCGGATCACCAGCCAATGCAACCATGCCCTTGTACTCTGGTTTGAGCAGATCGTTCCAGTCTTGAGGTACATTCTGGACAATCGCCTTGTTGACCTCAAAGGTCAGGACTCCGTAGTAATCACCGTACCAGTAACCATCCGGGTGTTTGACCTCATTGGGGATCGTATCCCAGGTGGAAACCTTATACGGCATGGCCAGCTTTTCTTCAACGATCTGCGGGCCATAGCCAAAGCCCACATCAATCACATCGGGCGCCTGTGGCCCTTTGTTGTCCTTATTCGCCTTGATGGCCTCAATTTCATCCGCCGAGCCGGCATCCGGGTTCAGCTCGTTCACCTGTATTCCATACCTGGCTTTGAAGGTTTCAATGGCCTCGCCATAGTTACACCAGTCGTGTGGCAAGGCAATGGTCGTGAGCATGCCTTCTTGCTTGGCAGCCTGGATAAGGGCATCCATTGTATTGGCTGGGGCCTGCGTCGCTGCAGCCGGCGTTGCGGTCGGAGTCGGCTTGGGCCCACACGCCGCAAGCACCACCACAAGCGCAAGGATGAGGATGGATAATTTTTTCATCGTCTTTTCTCCTTCAAAAGGTTGTGTTTTCGTAACCACTCAGCCACGTCATTGCAAGCCGTTTTTGGCGAAGCAATCTCCCATTGATCAGACAAATGGACCGCCTGGGGACTGCTTTGTCACAAAAAAACGCTTCTCGCCCTGACATACATAACAGCCTTGATGAAGGGCTGAATAGTTACGTGTTTTCGTCCGCTATAATACCACACGCTTTTGGAATATTTTTTTAAAGTTTGTTCACAATCCCGACTATAGCGCAGCCATAGCGGCATGAAGAGCGAGAGCAGCGTTTCCAAAATGGTAGTGTATCTTTCCTTCAGGAAATTTGAACTCCTCTGCCCTTCCCCATCCTTGTTGCGGTAGAAAATTTTCTTGTTGCGGTAGAAAATTTTCTACCGTTACATT
>JAGHYK010000266.1 GCA_017743695.1 Chloroflexota bacterium | reverse complement strand
TGATTTCGCCGATGATTGAGGATGCAGAGCTGGCGCGCACGCTGGGGATCGAAGTCTACACCCGCGCAGAGGATGTCAGACCGACTGAATGATGGTATAATGAGTTTACTGTAAATTGGTGAAATTCTCAGAAAATACTCATAGTAATTTTCAAAATTCTTACCTGCACACAACAACTTTGCCCCCATCGCCGAAAGTCCTGTGTACAGGCAGGAGGTTGCGATGGCAACACTTTTCTCAGAGGCGGGATTGTTCTGTTCGCCCCAGGAGCTTTTTACCCTGGCGGCACTGTTGGGGGGACAAACGCTGATTGGCATTTCCGACCCCTTCCCCGGCTGGTTGACCGAGGAAATCCAGGACGTCATGGCGCAAACGCAGCAGCGACTGGCCGAGCGCGAGGTCTTGCGCCGCGTCAACAACGAATGGCGCATGGACGCCTTCGCAGCGCTGCTCGTCGGCACGATGACCGAACCCCAGGCGGTGCTGCTGGCAAACCTGAGCCTGCCTGGCGGGGAATTGCACCGCAGGGCGCTGTACGCCCGTCTCCCTTTTTTCACCGAGTTGAGCGAAACGCCAGAAGGGGGCTATCGCCTGCGCCTGCTCGAAGAGGGCCAGCAGGCCCTGGCCTCCATCCTGGAGTTCTGGCAGGTTGAGGAACGGGTCGCGCCTGCCCCAGGCAGTTCCTTTTCCCTGCCGCAGAAAACGCTCGACCAGGCGCGTCAATCCCCGCAACAGGCTGAAACGCTGCTGAAACCCTATGGCCCGGCGGCTGCGACCTTCCTGGATAGCCTGCGCCGCGCCCAGCGCAACGGCAGCGTGGTCGCCATGCGTAAGCGCAACGCCTGGCAGGTGGGTGGGATGGGCTTCTTGCAGGCCGAAAACGGCCTGTGGCGGTTGCGCTCCTTCCAGCAGGGCGGGGAAGACTGGGTGGAGGCCATCCCCTGTGAGGCGAACGACCTGCAGGCCGAGCTGCGCGCCCTGCTGCAATCGTTCTGGCCGGGAGAGTGAGCGTGGAGACGATCATTATCACCCTGAGAAAAGAGGACGGGCAGGAACTCGACCTGGAGGTGCCGCGTGAAGTATGCGCCGCCGACCTGGTCGAGGAGCTGGCGCTGGCCTTTGGGCTGAGCGGCGATTTCCAGGTCTTTGCCGAGCCGCCCAATCGGATGCTTGCGCCCCACGAGACACTCGCCCAGGCCGGGATTTGGGATGGGGCGCGCCTGCTCCTGACCCGCGGCTACCGTCCGCCCTCTCCTCCGCCATCGCCTCCTCCGCCGGCAGTTCCCGCGGGGGGCCCGGTGAAGGGCTGGAAGCCACTCGATCTGGGGGGATCGCTTCCCTCTTCTTCTCCCTCCTCTTCAGAGACGCCCGCTTCTTCGGGAGGGTTTGTCTGGAAACGGGTAGATGAGGATTGAAAGGAGGTGATGCGCAGGCGGTTGCTTTCTTGTTTTCCCAACATGCGCTTCCGCTCCGTGCGTTGCCGGCGCGGCTGACCTGCGGCCCCGGCTGGCAGAGAGCCCAGGGCAGGGCTGCGTAGCCCCAGGTACGAGAGGATGGCGCAGTCGGATAGCCCGCCGGCAAAGCAACGGGGAAAGAGGCCGGTTTACGCTTCGCAAAGCAAGACGATCCGTATTTTTCATCCTTTCAGGAGGTTCCTATGGCAAGAATTAAGATCACCCCCGAACAGGTGCGGCAGGTCGCTTCGCAGTTCGCACAATCGGCCAGCCAGAGCGAGGAAATGGTCTCCCGCCTGACGAACGCCATCAACTCGATGCAGCCCGAATGGGAGGGCATGACCTCGCAGCGCTTCTACAGCGACTTCCAGCAGTGGAGCGCCCAGATGAAGCAATTCACCGAATTGCTCAAGAGCATCAATCAACAGCTCAATCAGATCGCCGACCGCTTCGCCGCTGCCGACCAGCAGTAATTTGCCGGGGTGGGGGCCTCTCGACGGGGAGACTCTCCCACCCCGCTCTGCATTTATCCTCTATTTTTCTGCACCCTGCTTTTCTTATGCGCATCCTCGTCGTCCCTGAACGCTTGAATGAGATGGCCCTTGTCATGCGACGGGCGAGCCTGGAGCTGGAGGAGTCCCTGCTTGCCCTGCGCCGCGCCTGGGCCAGCCTGGATTGGGAGGTGCGTCAGTCTCCCGATATAGAGGCGCTCTTCGTGCAGGCGCAGCGTCAGGCGATGGCTTTGCAGGAGGAGGCCGAACGCCTGGGGCGTTTCCTGGAGGCGCGCGCCGCGGCTTTCTCCCAGGCCGATGCCGAGGGCAGCGCCTCCCTGACTCAGACGGCAGCGGCCTTCCGCGCCCTGAGCCTGGCGGCGACTTCGACCCTGCCCCTGGCCGTCACTTTCCCGTCGGCCCGCGCCGAAGGGTATGCCCGCCTGGGGACGCTCCTGCCTGGTTCGCCGTTCGAGCCGCTTGTCCGCCTGACGCGCGTTCCGGTCGAAGCCGAGGAGCGACGCGCGCTGCTCGATTTCGGCGCCGATTTCCTGCTCTCCAAAATCGAGCCGCTCGGCACACTGAAAGACCTGTGGGACCTGACCCGCATCCCGGCCTGGAACGCGCAGGTCAATCAGGCCATGGCCGCCTGGGAGCAGGCGCAGCGACAGTTCGGCGCGGCCTCTCCGCAGGCGCAGGCCGCTTACGGTCAGTACCTGGATACGCTGCTCTTTCAAATGCCCCTTGTCGGCACGGCGGCGCGCGCCTTTCTGGCTTTGCTGAAGATCCTCGGCCGCGCCAACCCGGTAGAGTAGGAACCACGAAGATGAACCACAAAGACACGAAGACACAAAGTTTTTTCTTCGTG
>JAGHYK010000265.1 GCA_017743695.1 Chloroflexota bacterium | reverse complement strand
ACTATCATCAGTTCCGACACTACAACACCGAACCGCTCGACAACATCCTGCTCATCACCCCCAACGAGGGCTTGAGCGAGCAGCATCTCGCTGAACTGGCGGCGTCCGGCATCCCGGCGCGGCGCTTCGACCTGAACGCAGGCGGCCCGTGGACAGGCGGCAGGGACCTCATCCAGATCATCGAGATTACCAAACTGGTAGAAGAAAAGCGCGGCGGTGGCGTCAGTGTGCCGGTGGAGGCCTTTGAGGGGCGCAATCTCATCTTTGTGGACGAAGGACACAAGGGTTCCGGCGGCGAAGCCTGGCGCAAGTACCGCGACGCGTTAGGCAAGACTGGCTTTACATTTGAGTATAGTGCAACCTTTGGGCAGGCGCTTTCCGCAGCACGCAACGATCCGCTCACCGCCGAGTATGGCAAATGCATCGTGTTCGATTATTCCTACCGCTACTTTTACGGCGACGGCTACGGCAAGGACTTTCGCATCCTCAACCTGAAGCAGGAAACCCGCGAGGAGCAAACCGACCTGTTGCTCCTGGGCAATCTGCTTTCGTTCTACGAGCAATTGTGCCTCTACGAAGAACAAAACGAACGCTTGCGACCCTACAACCTGGAAAAACCCCTGTGGGTGTTTGTCGGCAGTACCGTCAACGCAGTGTACAGTGAGCACAAAGAGAGACGCAGCGACGTATTGACTGTGGCGCGATTCCTACACCGCGTTCTGGAGAACAAGCGCAGCTGGACAGTGAAGGGCATCGAAGAACTGCTCGCAGGCAAAAGCGGACTAGTCACCCCGGAGGGGCAGGATCTTTTTGCCGGCCGTTGGCCATACCTACGCGATCTTAGGCTCTCGCCTCAGCAACTGTACGAAGACATTCTGAACCGCATCTTTCACACATCGGCAGTGGGTGGATTGCATCTGTGCGACATCCGCAGCAGCGCAGGTGAACTGGGGCTTAAAGCCGCCGGCGCCGAGGACTATTTCGGCGTGATCTACATCGGCGATACCGCCGCCTTCAAGAAACTGGTCGAAGAGGACAACTCAGGCATCACGCTGGAAGAAGACGCTCTCTCTGCCTCTCTGTTCGAGGACATCAACCGAGCCGATTCGCGCATCCACATCCTCATCGGCGCCAGGAAATTCATGGAGGGCTGGAATTCGTGGCGCGTCTCCAACATGGGCTTGCTCAACATTGGCCGTCAGGAAGGTTCGCAGATCATTCAACTCTTCGGGCGTGGCGTGCGGCTGAAGGGGAAAGATATGTGCCTTAAGCGGAGCAGTGCACTCCCCGGCCAACATCCCGAACACCTGCATTTACTGGAGACGCTCAATATCTTTGCCGTACGCGCCAACTACATGGCGCAATTCCGCGACTATCTGGAACGCGAGGGCGTAGAGACCGAAGAGGCGATTCAATTGCCGCTTTTCATCCAGGCCAACGATCAATTCCTCAAACGTGGTTTGGTCGTCCCCCATCCACAAGAGGGACGCGACTTTATGGCGGAAAAGCACCTGATGCTCGAAGCAGACCAGAATATTTCTGTGCGAGTGGATATGACCGCTCGTGTGCAGGCAATCGAAAGCAGGCGGGAAAACTTCCAAGAAACAGTTGGGCGTATAGGGAACGAGCAGCCCATCCCGTCCGAAAGCCTACGCTGGGTGGATTGGGAACAGGTCTATCTTGACCTTTTGGCATACAAAGAGCGCAAGGGATGGACCAATTTGGTCATCCGCCCCGATACGCTGAAAAAGATATTCGAACGCGTCAAGTACACGCTGGTCGCGGACGAGGGGGTAGTCCAACCGCGCTCTTTTGCCGACCGGGCATTGCTGCAGGATGCCGTCACAAACATTTTGCGCAAGTATGTGGAAGCCTTCTATCGCACAAGGCGGGAACAGTGGGAAGCCACGGAGGCGCTGGTATATAAAGAGCTTGATAGAAACGATCCGAACTTGAGCTTTAACCGTGGACTGGTGCGCGAGAAACCGAGGCCGGCTTACGTTGTCAAAGTGCCGCGTTCGGAAGCACAACTCGTGAAGGCAATTCAGGAATTGCTTGCTGATGCAGAACGCTTGTATCAACAGGAAAACGCCGGCTTGCCGCGCATCTATTTTGATCGCCACCTGTATCTGCCTCTCCTCGTCGAACAGGCGGACAAGATGCAGACGATTCCTCCTGCGCTCAAGCCCGGTGAAGCGAAGTTCGTGCGCGACCTGAAAGGCTACTGGGAGAAGGAAAAGGACAAGTCGCTGGCGGGCAAAGAAGTGTTCCTCTTGCGCAACCTGAGTCGCGGCAGAGGCATTGGCTTTTTTGAGGAGCGAGGCTTCTATCCCGACTTTATCTTGTGGATTGTGGACGAAAGCGGTCAGCGGATTGTCTTTGTCGAGCCGCACGGCATGCTTCACGCCAAAGCCTATATCCACGACGAAAAGGCGCGCTTGCATGAGCGTATGCCCGAACTAGCCAGGGAGATCGGCAAGCGAAGCAAGCGACAGGACATTACGTTAGATTCTTACATCATCTCCGCCACACCCTTCGAGGATCTGCAGAAACACTACGACGACGGAACGTGGGACCGCAAGAAGTTCGCCCAGAAACACATCTTGTTTCAGGAACGCAACGAGGAATACGATTACATACGCCTGCTGCTGGGGGCTCAGCCTGCCGAGCGACAAGAGTAGGGTGAATCACGGAGACCTGCTGTGCTAACGCTGCACCCCTTGACACAACCTCCTCGAAACCGTTAGCATACTGCTGAACAGAAAACATCCAGAGGGAACCGTGACCATGAGCCAGCAGGTCGGTAATGCACCCAA
>JAGHYK010000057.1 GCA_017743695.1 Chloroflexota bacterium | reverse complement strand
AAGCCTGTCCTGCGGTCTGCCATCCGCCGCCCATATTCGTTTATTCGTTCCCCCATTCGTTGACGGTTTGCCTGCCTGACGGGCTGGAAAGCCCGTGCTACCCGTTACCGTCCATCGTCCACCCCGCGGTCCGCCGTCTGCGGTCTGTGGTCTGAATTCGTTTATTCGTTCCCCCATTCGTTGACGGTTTGGGTTTTCCAGAGAGAAAAACACGCAGAGACGCGCATCCATGCCAGTTTTCGGGTAAAATCCAACCGCTATGCAAAACGAAACCCTCTCGCCCCTGGCTACACGCTGAGATGAGAATTTGCGCCATCACCACCTCGCGCATCCCTTCGCCAAATGCCAACAGCATCCAGGCGTTGAAAGTGGCGCAGGCGCTGATCCAGGAAGGACATGATCTGACCCTGTTGGGATTCGATCCCTTGCCGGAATTTGCTCACCAGGATTTACGCGAATTCTACGGGCTCCAGCAGCCCCCCAACGTGCGAACATTCCACTTTCCACGGCGCTTGTTCCCCTACCTGGCATTCCTGCAGGGATTGCGTCTGCGCCCACAAATGTTCTATACCTGGGTGCCGCAGGTAGCCGTGATGGCCCTGAGCCTGGGATGGCCGGTGATTTTCGAGGCCCACCTGCCCCCCACCGGCCTGTTTGGGCCGCTCTGGTACCGCCTCTTCGCACAACTGCCGGGACGCAAGCGTCTGGTCTCGGTGACCCATGCGCTTTACCGCATCCTGGCCGAGGAATACGGGGTTCGCCTTTCCTCCGATCAAGTCGTGATCGCGCCCAACGGCGTAGACCTGGAACGCTACCGTGACCTGCCCACCCCGGCCCAGGCGCGTGCCCGCCTGAAGCTCCCGCAACAATTCACCGTGCTATGCAGTGGGCATCTGTATACCGGACGCGGCGTGGAACTTTTCCTGGAGCTGGCCAGCGCCTTCCCCGATCTGCATTTTCTGTGGGTGGGAGGGCGCACAAAAGAAGTAAAATACTGGGAAGCGCGTCGCCAGGAACTTCGTCTCCCCAACGTCACCTTCTACGGTTTCGTCCCCAATCATCTTTTGCCCATGTTCCAGGCGGCTGCTGATGTGCTGCTCATGCCCTATGAGCAAAGCATCGGCATCTCCAGCGGGAAGATAGATTCAGCCGCCGTGGCCAGCCCGATGAAAATGTTTGAATACCTGGCGAGCGGCCGCCCCATCCTCACCAGCGATCTGCCCGTCATCCATGAGGTATTGGATGAGAAGACGGCGATCTTCTGCCCCCCTGCGGCCGCAGAAGCCTGGAAAATGGCGCTGCAGCGCCTTCGGGAAGATGACAGACTGCGCCTTCAACTGGGACGTGAGGCATCGCGCCGCGCCCAGGCTTACACCTGGGGGGAGCGTACACGCCGCATCCTGCAGGGCAGCGAAACCTGGTTTCGCCATCCCGCCACACGCAAACAGAATACGGCGGAGCGTGACCCCCAGAGGACCAGATAAAGGAGACGCAACCTTAAAAGAAACTCTCAAAATCCGACGGTGTTTTAAAAAGCGACTCGTCGGTAGGAAAAACGAACGTGAACGAGTCATATTCTGAAGAAGAAATCCTGCTGCGTGCCTCTCAGGGAGATCATGAGGCCTTTGGAGTTTTATACGAGCGCTACGCCCAGCGCATCTTTAACTACGTCTACTATCGCACGGGAAACCTTCACGATGCTGAAGACCTGACGGCGCGCGTCTTCCAACGCGCCCTGAAACATATCCATCGTTACACAGACCGCGGCGTACCGTTCTCAGCCTGGCTTTACCGCATTGCCCACAACCTGGTCGCGAACTGGCATCGGGATCACAGCCATCGTCGAGAGATTGCCCTCGATGAGCTGATACCCCTGCCGGCGACCCAGGAACATCCGGAAATAGCGCTCCTGCGCCTCGAAGAGCAGGAAGTATTGTTGCGAGCCATTCGCCGCCTGCCACCCGACCGCCAGCACCTGTTGATCCTGAAGTTCGTCGAGGACCTCTCCAACGCCGAAATCGGGCGGATCATGGGGCGCAGCGAAGGAGCCATCAAGAGCCTGTACCACCGTACACTGCTCGCCTTGCGTGCTTACCTGGAAGAAGAACGCATGGATTGGTCAGAGGATTTATCCTCTTTTTCTGAAAATCATCAAAAGTAAAAAGGAGATGCAAATGTTACACATCGTCACCGATGGCGCCGCGGATATGCCTCATGAATGGCAAGAGGCTTATCACATTCACGTCGTTCCCATCAACATCCAGTTTGGCGAAAAAACCTATCTTCAATACCGCGACCTCGATAACGAAGGTTTTTATCGTCTGGTGGAAGAAAGCGGAAAAATTCCAAAAACCTCCCAGCCATCCCCCTATCAGTTCCAGGAAATGTACGAACGGATCGCCAGACCGGGAGACACCATTCTATCCATCCATGTCACCAGCAAGCTCTCAGGCACTTTTGAATCCGCCATTGCGGCGGCGCGAGAACTGGCCGGAAAAATTCATGTGATCCCCTTCGATTCCGCCTGCGGCTCAGCAGGGCTGGGGTTTATGTGCCGGCAGGCGCGCCTTTTAGAACGCGCCGGGAAAAGTGTGGAGGAAATTCTTCAGGCGTTGGAAGAAGCTCGTCGCAAGGTACGCATCGTGCTGACACTGGATCGCCTGGATTATGCGCGCATGAGCGGACGGGTCAGCGCCCTGCAGGCCTCGCTGGCATCCCTGCTCCATGTGAAACCCATTGTGGAACTGAAAGATGGAATCCTGGAAATCTCCGAGAAAGTACGCGCGCGGGGCGCCTCGCTCCAGCGCGTGCTCGAAATCGCCAGCCGGGGACTGGAATCCGCCAGAGTGCATATTGCCGCTGTTCACGCCCGCGACGAAAAATCGGCCCACTTCCTGCTGCAGGAAGCAAAGAAATTTTTCCAGAATGCTCAGGATACCCTGATTACCGATCTCTCGATTGCCGTAACCGCCAACCTGGGCCCCGGTACGGCAGGAATCGTTGTTTATCCCGCCGAATAAGAACCACCATGTCTCAGCGACTCTCTTTTTCCATGGATGATCTGGAACATCAATTGAAGCGTGCTCTTCGCCCGATCCCCCTGCCTGCCGAAGAGCTGGAACGCGTGCGCCGGCGCATCCGTTACATGCCTTCGGTGCGGGTCGCCCGACGCATGTTTGAATGGGAATTCTGGTTTATCGTCATCGGCGGGCTGGTGACGGCCTTCATGCTCATCCTGACGCTGGCCCGTGCCCTGTTCTACCTCTTCGGCAGAAAATAGCCTGACCCGCACAGGGGAAAGGGCGCACAGGGGTCTATGCGCGTCATTTCTGGCAGCGCCAAAGGGCGCAAGCTGAAAGCGGTGCCTGGGGAAAGCACCCGCCCGATTACGGATCGGGTAAAAGAGGCCCTCTTCAACATCCTGGGGAACGATGTGGAGGGATCGGCCTGGTGGGATGTCTTCGCCGGCACGGGCAGCGTGGGCATTGAAGCGCTCAGCCGTGGAGCGCAGTTCTGTCGCTTTACCGATACACACCCGCTCGCCATTCGCACCATCCGCGCCAACCTGGAGGCCACAGGGCTAACCGCCCGCGCCGAAGTACGCCGCGCGGATGCGTTTGCCCTCTTAAACTCCCCTGCTGACCGGCGTTTTGATTATGTCTATATCGCCCCTCCCCAGTACCACGAACTCTGGTCCAGGGCCTTACAAGCCTTAGACCTTCACCCCTCCTGGCTCAACGAAGCCGCCTGGGTGATCGTCCAGATTCACCCGCGCGAAGCAACCCCTCTGAATTTGCGTCATCTGCGCCGGATCGAACAACGACGCTATGGGAGCACCCTGCTCCTGTTCTTTGAGCATCACAGCGGGGAAAACGGGACGGGATGAGGCCCCAGAGGCTCCATCCGTCGCCTGAGCACTGCGCGCTTTAAACAAAACTGCCCCTCTCTTCGGGGCAGTGTGGGCGGAATAGGACTCGAACCTACGACCTCTGCTATGTCAAAGCAGTGCTCTAACCAACTGAGCTATCCGCCCGATAGCGCTGGTATTATACCCCCAAAGCGCTAAAATTGCAAGTTAACATTCACTGTAGCCGCAGGCATAGCACTTGCGACAGCCCTCCTCATTGACCAGGGCCGCTTCACCACACTCCGGGCAAAGATCGCCAATCTGCAGCATCGGCTGTTCAGGTGCTGGCAGCGACGCCCCTTTCCCCGTAGACGGGGTCGGGGGTTCCTTCCCCGTAAACGTGGTTTGGGGTTCTTGCCCCGCAAGCGGGGTTTCGGATGGATGGTTTGTGCCGCCGTTCGCCTTGCCTTCCTTTTCGTGGAGGTACATCTCCAGCACCTGCCCAACCCCATCGGGCAGAGAGCGCACACGGTTGGGGCCGAAGCCCAACGAACGTCCGCCGCCTATCCCGGTCAATTGCTGCACAATCTCACGCACCCGCTCCAGCGGCGCAACCGGCGAGGAGAGACGCAGGATAAACGAGATCAACCGCCCAATGGCTTCGGAAACGGCGGCTGTCTCAGAACCAGCCTTCGAGGTATTGATAAACACCTCAAAAGGTTGCCCAGAGCCATTCTCGTTGATGGTGATAAAGGCCTTGCCCAGGGGGGTCTCAATGCTATACGTGCGTCCCGGCAATACGCGCGGACGGGGTTTTTTCGGCTCATGCCACATCATCGGCTGCAAAGCCCCTGCCTCATGAACGGGGTTGGGGGTTGCGGCCGTCTCGGCAGCGCCCTGCTTCTTCTCGGCGGTCGCTTTCGTCTCCAGCACCACCTTCTCACGGGAGCCGGTGACATAGACGGTCAGCCCTTTGCAACCGAGTTTCCAGGCCAGCCGGTAAGCGGTAGCCACATCTTCGACCGTCGCATGTTCGGGAAAGTTGATGGTCTTTGAGATGCTGTTATCCACAAACGCCTGGAGCGCCGCCTGCATACGCACATGCTCTTCGGCGCTGATGTCGCCAGCGACGACGAAGACATGGCGGATATGCTCCGGGATTTCCGGAATGTTCTGACAGGTACCTTCGCGCATCACGCGCTCAAAGATCTCCTGGCGCTTTTCCTGCGGGATTCCTGCCTGGGTCAGCGCCTGCTCGAAGCGCGCGCTGGCATACGTAAGCTGCAGATCGCGCCCCTTATCGTTGACATGTCGAATGTACGCCAGCGCAAAGACTGGCTCGCATCCGTATCCCTCCGCACCGGCCACGGTGGCAATGGTGCCGGTCGGGGCAATGGTGGTCTGGGCCGCGTTGCGAATCCCATGGCGGAGGATGCCTTCGACAATTTCCTGCCAGTTCAGCGGCGGTCGTCCCCAATCATGACGATAGGGCACAAGGCTCTGGGGCGGCTGCCATTTCAGGTTTTGGGGATCGTAGATGCTGCCCCGAATCGCCGGGAAGGGGCCGCGCTCCTGCGCCAGCTGAATGCTGGTGCGCATCGCATGGTAACGGATGAATTCCATCACCTGGGCGGCGAACTCCTGACCCTCCTCGGAGCCATAACGCACGCCAACATGGTACATCAGATCAGCCAGTCCCATGATGCCCAGGCCAATCCGTCGGGCGCGATGCGCCGCCTCTTTCAATTGCGGCACCGACGGAACGTAGGCATTGGCCTCCACCACGTCATCAAGGAAGCGTGTAGCCGTCTCCACGCTCTGGCGCAGGGTTTCCCAGTCCACCGTGCCATTTGGCCCGCAATGCTCATTCAGGTTGACCGAACCCAGACAACAGTTCTCATAAGGCCCCAGCCACTGCTCTCCGCACTGATGAGCGACAATCCCGTTCGCGATCACGCTGTGGGTTTGCATTTCGGTCAAATCGTATACGTCCGCTGTGCCGGCATCCTCAATCGCCGCCACCGTCGTCTCGAAAGATTCATGCCAGGAACCCACCTTGCCAGCGGCAAACGCTTGTGCCTTCTGCTGTTTAGAAGTATCAAGAAAGCCGATTTCGGAAAGGAAGCGATCGCGGTTTTCCTTCTCCAGAATCAATTCATAGGGTGCATGAAGCTGTTCCCGGTAGCCTGATGCACGGCGCTTTTGAATGCGGCTCACAATGCCAGAATTGAGCAAGAGCAACTGCACCTCTTGCAACAGTTCCAGCGAGTCGGCGGGCAGGCGGATCGAACAGGTCTTCTGAGTCGTTGAAAGATGAACCACCCCCTTCGCAGTAAACAAGCCTTGCAAAAAGCCAACCACGGCCGGGCGAGGCGCTTTCCAGATCGAGGCCGGAACGTGTTGTTCACGGGACGAAAGCGGCGACACCCCCAGAGACTCAAAGAACAGGCGGGGTAGCGTCCCCCAGGTCAAGGCTCGCCGTTCGCCCTGTGACTGCCAGCGACCCTGCCCAAAATGCTCCTGCATGAATTCTTCTACGATCTCCAGCAGCTCGTCCGCTTGCGGCGAGAAAACCATCCCGACACCGGTATCGCTGTCAGGATTGAGCCATCCGGCCGCAGTGAGCGTGCCCAAAACAACGCCCAGTCCGTGCGACCAGACCCTGGGGAGACGGGGCGCGCGGGCGAAGAAGTCATCCCGTGCAGCCACATGGGCGGATGTATCGCCTTCTGCTTGAACCAGCGAGGCCACTTTTGCTTCGAGGGATTCCAGATCGGGCAAAAACACATTCTGGCTCCAGATGCCGGCCCCTGACTGCAGGAGTAACTTATCTCCTGGGCGCAGGTCTTTTAGCTCCACATAGCCGCGGTCAGGCGTCAGGAACTTATGGTCGGGGGTGGCGACAACGGAATACCCATGTCGGGTGATCAGGCGCAGGACAGGGGCATTTTCCCGCGTCTTCCAGGCTGGCGAAGCAGGACGATACACGATGCCTTTCTGAGAATTGGGAAGTCCGCGCCCGCCCCAGGGAGCACGCAGATCCGTGGCCACCAGAAAATCCACCCCCCACTCGGCCAGTTCCCGGATGGGGATCAACCCCAGGCTGGTGGCGATGCGAGTGTCGCCGATAAAGCACGGATTGGTCGCTTCAAGGGGATATAGATGAGGCACAGGATTGGTGCGATTGGCCGCATCCAGGAAAAGCACGCCCGGCTCGCCATTGTGGTGGGCCTGGCGCACGATCTTATCGAACAGCTCTCGCGCCCGCACCCTCTTATAGACCTTGATCGGCAACCCGGCGGCTTCGGCCTGCTCCAGCGTCCCATCGAAATCGCGATAGCGCGGATCGGTGACATCGGGAAAGCGCAGTTCCCATTCCTCGTCATTCTCTACCGCTCGCATGAAGGCATCGGTGATGCCGACGGAGATGTTGAAATTGGTGATGGCGTTCTCATCCGTCTTGCAGGTGATGAACTCCTCGATGTCTGGATGGTCAACGCGCAAAACGGCCATATTCGCGCCGCGCCTTGTACCACCCTGAGCGATCTCGCCGAAGGCTTTGTCATAAACCCGCAGGAATCCGACCGGGCCTGTGGCTTCGCCGGCGGAGGACTGGACAATGGTGCCTTTGGGGCGCAAACGTGAGAAAGAAAAGCCATTGCCTCCGCCTGTCTGCTGGATGAGGGCAGCATTGCGCAAAGTCTGAAAAATGCCGCTCTCTCTGCGCCCCATATCATCGGAGATGGGAAGCACAAAACAGGCAGCCAGTTGCCCCAGCGGGGTGCCGGCGCCGGTGAACGTAGGCGAATTCGGAAAGAATTTTTTGCTCACCAGCAAATGGTAGAACTGGATGGCGCGCGCCATCACATCGCCGCCCCAAAGTTCCTCCACTTTCGCGACATGATAGGCGACGCGCCAGAACATCTCTTCGATGGTTTCAATCGGTTTCCCATCCAGTCCACGGCGCAAATACCGCCGCACAAGAACCTGACGACCGTTCTCGGTCAACTCCGCTTTGGGCAACCCCTCGGGCATAGGTGGAGCAGGCAATAAACCATTTTTGACACTCGAAGATGACTTCATAGGCACTCCTTTGGTGAGAAAAGATCAGGCATCATGGCCCGCTTGAGCGGCCACGCCAGAAACGCACATATCAACCTTCGAGCAAGCGATCAATTTCTTTGCGAATGGCGCGTAGATCGTCCAGTTTGAGATACACAATCGCGTAGCGAATATAGGCGATCTGATCCAGCTCTTTTAACCCCTCAATGACCATATCGCCGATGACGCGCGAGGAGACTTCGGTCTTGCCCATCTTTTGCAATTCCGATTCGATGTGCCCGGCCAGGCGTTCAATATCCGCAGCCGAAACTGGCCGCTTGGCGCAGGCAATCCGGATGCCGCGGATGAGTTTTTCCCGATCAAACTCCTCCCGCGTGCCATCCTGCTTGACAATGAGCGGCGTCGCCAGGATCGGGCGCTCATAAGTGGTAAACCGCTGACCACACTGGAGACATTCCCGTCGCCGACGAATTCCTCCCTGATGATCCGGCAACGTATCCAGGACTTTTGAGTTTGGGTGATGACAGTAAGGACAGCGCATATTAGAACAAATTTTCTGCCATAAATGGGGGATATTTTCGAGAATCAGGTTATATATGGTGGGTGGCGTGCATTGTAGCACGCTTCTGCCTGGAGAGCAAGGGCGAAAAACCTACAATTCGCTTAACGTTTTTGGACGGCGGACCGCGATTGGACGATGGACGGTGGAGGATAGACGTAACTACTCAGCCATGTTATTGCGAGCCGTTTTTTGGCGAAGCAATCTCCCGTTTGTCAGGCCAGCTTGACCGCCTGGGGATTGCTTCGTCGCAAAGAACGCTCCTCGCAATGACATCCCAAACGATTTTGAGGCAGGGCTGAATAATTACCTGGACAGTCGAGGCGACAGTGCGTGCTGCGGTCACTTCAGGCCGCAGTCGCCAGCAGCGGCTCGTCTCCGTTATATCGCAGGAGCTGCGGCCAGATGCGCACGATCACCAGCGTCGCCAGCAAACAGCCAACCCCACCGCTGAGAATCGCAAAGGGCACACCGAACATCTGAGCCACCACTCCAGCCTCCACTTCCCCCAACTGTGGCCCACCCATGAAAAACATCTGATTGATGCTGGTCATGCGCCCACGCAACTCGTCAGGAGTCAGTAACTGTCGGATAGTGTTGCGCAGGATGGTGCTGACCGAATCTGCCGCCCCCACCGCCACCAGCGAAAGGAAAACGGTGGTAAAGGTGCGCGCCAGGCCGAAGAAAATCGTCGCCAGGCCAAATACCAGGACGGCCAGGACCAGAAGTCGCCCCTGCTTCCGCGTCTCCTGAAGCTGGGAGAAGGCCAGCCCGGCGGCCACTGCGCCGATGGATTGGGCAGCGGCCAGCCAGCCATACGCAACCTCGTTGACATGAAGCACATCACGAGCGACATAAGGCAGCAAAGTGTTGGCCGAGGAGAAGAACGTGGCAAAGAAATCCAGGATCATGCTGGAAAGGATGATCGGCTGGTGCAGGATGAAGTGAATGCCGGCGCGCATATCCAGCCAGGCCAGGCGCAGGCTGCCAAGTCCCTGAACGCGCTGCGGGATGCGCCCGATCCCCAGCAGGGCCAGCAAGACGGCGATGAACGAAATCGCATTCAACAGGTAGGTATATTCCTGCCCCCAGTAACCGATCACCAGGCCGCTCAGCGCCGGGCCGAGGATCGCACCGGTATTAAAGGCGATGGATTGGAGCGAAAAGGCGCTGGGAAGGTCCTGAGCAGGCACCAGATTGGGCACCAGCGATTGACGCGCAGGGGTATCAAAGGCCATTGCTACCGCTTGAAACGCGGTCAAAAGGTAAATCTGCCAGAGCTGAATGCGACCTCCTGCCGTGAGCGCCCACAACCCCAACGCGATCAGCATGGAAAAGCTCTGAGTGATAAACAGGATGGTGCGCCGCGAATAGCGATCAGCGACCACCCCTCCCAGCAGCGAAAAGAGCATGATCGGGGTGAAGCGCGCCGCGCCGATGATGCCGATAGCAAGTGGATTGGCGCTGAGTTGACGCACATGCCAGAACAGCGCCCATAGCTGCATCTGCGAACCGGTAATCGAAAGCAACAACCCCAACCACAGCCAGAAAAAACGGCGGTGGCGCAAAGCAGATGGAAAACCGAATCTCATGTTCCCCAATCCCGTAAATAGAGGAAATCGTAGTTTACCGTGCGCTGGCTGAGTTTGGCGATGAGCGGCGGGATACGCTTGAAGTGATAGCGTCGCACCCGTTCGGCCACGCGTTGCACAAAGAGCGGATCGAAGCCGGCCTGCACGCACTCCTCCGGCGTATAACGCTCATCCACCAGCAGGTAGAGCAGACGATCCACCTCGTCATACGTAAATCCAAGCTCCCCTTCATCGGTCTGCCCGACCCACAAATCTGCCGAAGGAGGCTTCTGGATGATGCTGAGGGGCACGCCCAACGCCCGAGCCAGTTGTCGCACCTGTGTTTTATAGAGATCGCCGATAGGGTTAATCGCGCTCGCCGAATCGCCGAAGATGGTGGTATATCCGAGTAGAATTTCGGTTTTGTTGCTCGTGCCAATCGGCAAGCCGCGAAAAGCCTCTGCCTGATCATAGAGCAGGATCATGCGCAGACGGGCGAGAATGTTCCCCTTGCGCACGCGTGACATCTCCGGGAAACGTTCGAGCAGGGGTCGGGCCATCGGCGTGATGTCGAAGGTCAAAGACTGAATCCCCAGTTGATCGATCACCTTTTGGGCGTCTTCCAGGGAATCAGGAGAAGAGGTTTCGTAGGGCAGGCGTAGCGCCAACACATTTTCCGCGCCCAGCGCCTCCGCTGCCAGAAAGCACGAGACGGCAGAATCCAGCCCGCCAGAAAGGTTAATCACCGCCCGCCGGAAGCCGGCGCGATAGACCTCGCTGCGGATAAAGCCGACCAGAATCCTGCGCGTCAGATCGGTATTGATTTCTAAATGGCTCATCTCCGTTCCTCATCTCTTGTGAGCAAGCGGGCCAGTTCACGTTGCACCAGGTAGGGGCGCTCATCGCGCAACAAGGGCAGACGAGCACGGGTGCGGCGCAATTGCCCCAGGTCGAGCGTGGCCAGCGTCAGCGATTCTTCGTGATAGGGCGCGTGGACGATCAACTCGCCATTGGGGTCGAACACGGTGGAGCCGCCCCAGAAATTCAGCCCGTCTTCGTAACCGACGCGATTGCAATGGGCGATAAAACATGTGAAAAGCCCGGCATAGGACTGATTGACTGTCTCCACCCAGCGAGAGGAGGCCAGCCGGGAATCCTGGCTCAACCCGCGGCCGGGGGAAGCGGAAGTGAAGATCATCAGATCGGCGCCGTCCAGCCAGAGCAGGTAGGGAGGCGAAACATGCCAGAAATCCTCGCAGATCAGTAAACCCAGGCGGCCGAAACGGGTATCGAAGGCGCGCACCCGCCCACCGGGAGCGAAAAAGCGCCCCTCATCAAACAAGCCATAGGTTGGCAAATACACTTTGTGGTGAATGTGGAGCAATTTCCCTTCGGAGAGGTAGCCGGAAGCAATATAAAAGCGGTGATGCTCATCTTCATCCACGAAGCCGAAGACGATGTCCAGATCGCGGCTGGCCTGAAAGAGGGGGCGGAAAAACCCATCCTCTGCCTGCGGGCGGCGCGCCACCCAGGAAACCAGATCCTGAAGGACGTAACCGGTGAGCGAAAGTTCAGGGAATACGATCAGATGGGCTCCCGCCCGGCGCGCCTGTTCGATGAATTGCAGGTGCATCTCTAAGTTGGCCTGCATATCGCCGAGATGGGGAGCGATTTGAGCCAGAGCAAGGCGCATTTGCATAAGGTTGCCCTTGTGAAGAAGGATTGGAGCAAAAAATCCCGAACGCGGCCGGTTCGGGACTCAGCGGAGAGGGTGGGATTCGAACCCACGGTGGCCCAAAGGACCACAACGGTTTTCGAGACCGTCCCGTTCAACCACTCCGGCACCTCTCCAGAGACAGGGTAATTATACCCCTGGCCGGGAGAGGTGTCAAATGCTGATACTGTATCGTTGCTTCAGGAAATTTGTGGAAAGAAGCCCGCTTCTCGCTGAAACCGAGCAAGTGGGAGCAATCTTTCACGTAATTGCCTGTTCAGAGAGGAAAGTGGGAAACAGGCATCGTACAAAATTTCGTTCAAGTGCCTGGGGTGGGAAATCTTTTTCCGCTCAATTTTTTGAATTTCATTAACGAAATATGCCGATAAACGGAGATCATTTCACAAAAAACGCTCGCAAAGTAAAATTTTTCTTTAGTCTCTGTGCTCTCTGTAGTAAAAAATCACCTTTTTGCAATGGAATCATTCCAGCAAGAGATGCGTCAAATGGCATATAATTCAAAACACATGGAGACGAAGCAGATCCTTTTGCTCGAAGCGGCGCGGAACGGTGCTCCCCTCTTCGCGGATGCGCTGACCCGGAAGGGTTTCGAGGTGGAGGTGGTGCGCAGTGGGGAAGAGCTGCTGCAGCGTTTACCGGAGATGCGACCACGGGTGGTGATCCTCAATGTGCCCTCGTTGCGCAGCAGTGGTAAACGCATTTGTCGCCTTTTGCGCGAACAGGATACTCGTTCACCTCTCATCGTGATCCTGCCTCAGGGACAATCCGCGGCGGGCTATCCAGCGCATATCCATTTGCATCTCCCGCTCACCCCGCGCAAGTTGATCAACCGCCTGAAGCCGTTTCTCGATCAGGGGGGAGGAAAGGTCGTTCAGCGTGGGCCTTTGCAGCTCAATCTGGAAACCAGGCATGTGCATATTCTGGGCAAAACCACCCATCTTTCGCCTCGCCTGATGCGTTTGCTCCAGGTGCTCATGGAAAATGCCGGTCAGGTTATCTCTCGCGAGGCGCTTTTTCAGCAGGTATGGGAGACCTCTTATGCCGGGGATATGCGCACCTTAGACGTGCATATTTTCTGGTTGCGACAGGCGATTGAGATGGATCCCCGCCAGCCTCGTTTTCTCAAAACGGTACGGGGCGTGGGCTATCGGCTCGACCTGTGAATTCGTAGCATTCCCCCGTGCGACTTACTGCCCGGACACACAGGCTGCCGTTCCCCGTCAGCGGCAGCGAAAGCGGCGCCTGCTCCTGGATGCGGGATCGCAGGGCCTGATGGCGACTGCGGAAAATTTCCCCATCCCACTGATCGTCCACTTCCCAAAAATCTACCAGAAACGGCGCCCGCAGATGGAGCTGACCATCGGTGATGCTCAGCCATTCGGCTGGTAGCGGGCGTACCGGCGCAGAAAAAGAATCCTGACGCTCCAACGTGAACGCTGTCCCCTCGCGCAGCAGGCGCATCCGTGTCACATGGACGGCGCGCCAGCTTGCATCGGCCACCAGAAAACGCCTTCCCAGCCGGGCCGCTGCCACCGCCGTTGTCCCCGATCCGCAGAAGAAATCCGCCACCAGATCGCCCGCATTCGAGGAGGCCAGCAGAATACGCTCCAACAAGGCCTGTGGCTTTTGAGTCGGATAGCCGCTTCGTTCCCGGTGCAGGCGGGCCACAACCGGAAAGTACCACCAGTCCTCCGGCACCTTGCCGCGCTTCAGGTCTGGCACTTTGCCGAAGCCGGCCTTCGGTGAGGAGGCGAACGTCTTATACGTGCTCGGATGGTAAGGTTGACGCACGGCATCGGCGTTGAACGTATACTTTTCGCCTTTCACATAGACCAGGATGGTATCGTGTTTGCGCTTGAAGGCGCGTCGGATGGCTGAAGGGCCGTGATAGACCCAGATGATCTCGTTGAGAAACCGCTCCGATCCAAAGATTTCATCGAGCAACACCCGTGCATAGGCGTTGGCGTGCCAGTCCAGATGCAGGTAGAGCGTGCCATGGGGCGCCAGCAGGCGATACATCAGCACCAGGCGCGGATAGAGAAAGTCCAGGTATTCGTCTAAATCTTTCCACTCGTCGGCATATCCTTCTGCGAGCTTCCAGGTCTGCGGACGGCGCGAATCCTCCCCGTGGCCGATGCGGGCTGCATAGGTGCGATCCGTGAAAAAGGGTGGATCGGCGTAGATCAGATCGATCTTCCCCTCGTATTCGGCCAGCAAATGCACCATCAGCGGCAGGTTATCTGCCCAAATCAGACGATTGGGCGTGGGCGGCGCCTCCCCTCCCTGAGCGATCACACTTTCCAGGTGCAGGGAGGCGGCGGGTGGAAAGTTTAGCTGTTTACCGGGCCAGTGTAACGCAGGCATGTTCCCTCATCGCAAAGAATTCCTGGATTCGCTCTATTCGCCGACGCCTTTTCCCGACGGGCTGAAAAGCCGGTGCACGGTGGTCTGTGTGC
>JAGHYK010000264.1 GCA_017743695.1 Chloroflexota bacterium | reverse complement strand
GCCGCGCGCCTCGGCTTTACCCTAACACCAGCCGGGGCTGTTTCTTAGCAAGCGCTGGTTATGCACTGTTCCTGCATCTTAACTATGAAGTCGGTTGACACTTCTTCAAGTCTACACGAAACGTTCGGACGTCGAGAGCGTCGTCAGGAATTGTGTCATACCGCGTGATACGGACTGGGCTGGGATCCCTCTCTGCCAAGTGCTCAACGTTCCAAAGTTCCCAGCGGTATCCTTGCTGACCTAAATACTCCTTATACTCCGGTTGCGTGAGTTCCACGATTGTTGCGCGACCGGTATGCGCCTTGACTTCAACACGAAGTTCATGGCCGTTCTTCGTTGCTCGAAGGTCGAAACCGGGATTGTCTAGGGACATTTCCTCGACTGAATAACCCGTTTCCTCCAGTTTGCGCTTTGCAATGATTCTGCCTGCTTTCTCCAACTTCTTCTTCTCAGCATCCGTCAGCGAACGGCCTCCTGGCCCCGTTCCCCCGCCTCCAGCACCGCCACCGATGCCGGCGCTTTCGCCGTGTAGGCTGCCAAGAACATAGTCAGTCTTGGTTGGATCTTTCAGACGCAGTGGTTGCTCATCTCTCTCCTGTGGTTCCGCTCCTGAGCGGCTCTCGACCGAAGTCCCGCCCGCTTGCCTTATGGAGGCCTGTTCCAGGTAATGCCTCTGAGTGTCGTCACGCAAGGGCATTTGCGATATCCCGCTCTCTTTTTGGCCCTCTATCTGCTTCTGCGGACCCTCATCTTGTTCCTCCTGATCGGACTGTCGTGAGTACTCACGGAGGCGCCTGTCTATTTCGGCATCCGCCATACCTTTCCTGAGAAGTTTCTCTTTTCGCTGACGGTCATCGGCACAGCGAAAAAGGTTTTCGTAGAAATCCGCCTCTGACCGTACATCAAGTGCTTTTGCCAACGCCATCGTCAACTCGGCCTCGTTCTGGTGGTCTTTATGCAGGTAGATTGTGTCGCCCTCGACGTGCCAACCTCGTTCGACCTCGTGCTGCACGCCATCCAAAGATAGGCTTGCTTTCAGGGTGGGCACGACCAGCACTTTCAAACACTTCAGGCGAGTCGATAACCGTTCGGCGTCCTGTTTGCTCTGCGAGGACCTCCAGGCATACACATACGGCAAAGATCTCGTGAACTTATCTTTCAGGTCGCCTGACAACTGCGACTGCGGTTCCCCCGATGTGACATCCACGTTGACATACTGCGATAGAGACAGAACACCGAAGTATTTCTCAGCATCAGAGTGCAGTCCCGCAGGGATATGAAAGAGCCAGACGTCTTCAGCAAATGCTGTTGCAAGGTCGTTATCATCGTTCAGGTACCTTGGTTGCGCATTCACGTACTGCCATGACCCGGCCCTCGTGCAAAGGAGAGGACACGATATAAAAACCCTCTGCGCGATCTTCCCGTTTTCCGCCACAGTCTCCAGGCACGCCTCATAATATTTCGTGACTTTGTCCCGAAGCCGTTCGTCGGACGCAAGGCGTTCGGCAGGGGCCTTACCGGGGATGCACGTGGAAAGGAGTTCCTTCCATTCTTCTACAGTCAGTTGTTCCATTCGCGTGCGAAGGCAGGCGGCACTGACAAGCCAGTCGCAAACAACCCCCTTGTCGTCTCCGAAAGCGTCAAGGTCAATGACGGGCAGGAGATCCCCTATGGCGCGCTCGGTTCGCTTATCTGGCAGCCAGCAATCGGCAAGGGCCGCCGATGCTGACCCGCTTCTCGTCCTGGGTCGAACCCTGTGTAAGATTTGGAACCACCAGAACGCACAAACGGAGCACCAGCGGTCGGTATAGTAGAACCATCTCAGTTGCGCTTGGGATCGCACCTTGTAATAATCTTCCCAGTGCTTTGCAAGCAACGCGAGCAGGGCGCAGACTTGAGCATCGTTGAGCTTTTCAATAGTGACGGCTTCAAGACGGCCAATGGCGTCCACGGTCGGGGTGCGCCCGTCCGTGTGTGGGAAAGTCTTTCGCCATTCATCGCACTGGTCGGGCAATTGATTCGCAGGAATTCCGTTTCCGTTGGACCCACGATCCTTGACGACGCGCGGATAAGCGGCGCACCCGAGCCATTCAAGAATCGCGCGCTCTCTTTCCGCGTTCCCGCCCATGCGCAGCACCCAAGCAATGTCATCTTGGCCTTCATACAGCCGTTCAAGCAGATCGTTCTTCCATTCAGTCCCCAAATAAGCCTTCTGCGCCTCGGCCCAAGTTGCACCTCTCACGGGTACGGGACACCGCCTTAACTCTGGCAAAGCCTCAGCCGTCTCATGCCAGTCCTGCCCCAGGATGAAACGCAGGAAACGCCCAGGATCGCCTTGTTTGTTCTTCCAATACTGTTCAATCGCCAGGCCAACGGCGCGCTGCATAACATCTGCGCCCGGCTCTTTGATCTCCAGCTCCTCGCTCAGTTTCTTGACCGTGGACTTTTCCTTGGATTCCTTTTGGATGCGATCGCGGAACCGGTCGTCCACGAAGGTCAGCGGCAACCAATCGGGCAGGTTACCCACCCCAGCATTCGGTTTCCAGGTCACGATACGCCCTGCAAGGTCTGAAACCTTCAACAAACTGCCATCAATAGACACTATGGGCAGTGCTTTCACGCGCTCGATTCGCTTCTTGTGTTCATCGCCGTAAGGCTCCTTGGCTACCCAAGCGGCAAGCCATTCCCAGCAAGCCCACACCAAATCTGGGTTGGCGGCGAGTGAAACCGCTTTCTCGGCGATGGCCTCCATCAGGTCTTGATCGCGGATCTCCTTGCAGTCCAACTCCCTGAGTGCATTGCGTGCTTCTTTGTCCTCGTCGAACGAACGATGCAGCAGTTGTCCTAGA
>JAGHYK010000263.1 GCA_017743695.1 Chloroflexota bacterium | reverse complement strand
AGTTTTGATATATGGTGGACAGTGGACGGTAACCTCAGACGGCAGATGGCAAAATGGACGATGGGAAATAAAAAACTCCCCCTCGACAAGAGGGGGAGCCATTTTATTCGACCACTTCGGCCTCTACTACGGGGATGGCCTTTGCAAAGCTCAATCCTTCCGCGCCACGGTCTACGCGGATCACGTCTCCTTCCTTGAACTCGCCAGCCAGAATCTTGATCGCCAGCGGGTCCTGGAGCTCGCGCTGGATGGCTCGCTTGAGCGGTCGGGCGCCGAACTGCGGATCGTAACCGACCTCGGCCAGGTATTCGCGGGCGGCTTCGGTTACTTCAATCTGGTAGCCCTTCTCCGCCAGCAAGCGACGGATGCGGCGCAACTGAATGTCCACAATGCCGGCGATGTGTTCGCGCGTCAACGGATGGAAGACCACAATCTCGTCAATGCGGTTGAGGAATTCGGGGCGGAAGTGCATTTGCAAAACCCGCGTGATCTCCTCGCGTGTCGGCGCAGGGCGGCCGCTCTCCCACAACGTGTTGCCCAGGTTGGAGGTCATGATGATCAGCGTGTTGCGGAAATCCACCGTGCGCCCCTGCCCATCCGTGAGGCGACCATCATCCAGAAGTTGCAGCAGCACATTGAAGACTTCCGGATGCGCCTTCTCGATCTCATCGAAGAGGACAACGCTATAGGGTCGGCGACGCACAGCTTCGGTAAGCTGGCCGCCCTCTTCGTAACCGACATAGCCCGGCGGCGCACCGATCAGGCGGGAGACGGTATGCTTCTCCTGATATTCGCTCATATCAATACGCACCATGGCCCGTTCGTCATCGAAGAGGAATTCGGCCAGTGCACGTGCCAGTTCGGTCTTCCCAACGCCGGTTGGTCCCAGGAAGATAAAGGAGCCCATCGGGCGATTCGGGTCCTGCAGACCGGCGCGTGCCCGTCGCACGGCATTGGAGACGACGCGCACCGCTTCTTCCTGCCCGACAATGCGCTGATGCAGGCGCTCTTCCATGTGGAGTAGCTTCTGGGTTTCGCCCTCCATCAGGCGGGAAACCGGGATGCCCGTCCAGCGGGAAACAACGGCAGCGATCTCTTCGGCATCCACTTCCTCTTTGAGCAAGGCGCCCTGAGCTTGAGCCTCTTTCAGGCGCGCTTCCTGCTCACGCAGGCGCTTTTCAAGGGCCGGCAGTTCGCCATAGCGCAAACGAGCCGCTTTTTCCAGGTCGCTGACGCGCTCGGCGCGTTCGATCTCCAGGCGTGTTTGCTCGATTTGCTCCTTGAGCGAACGTAGCTCGGCGATCAGGCGTTTTTCGTGCTCCCAGCGAGCCCGTAATTGATTGGCCTGCTCCCGAAGATCGGCCAGCTCCTGCTCGAGCTTCACCAGACGCTCTTTGGAGGCGCGATCGGTCTCCTTCTTCAGCGCCTCGCGCTCGATCTCCAGTTGCATGATGGCGCGATCCACATCGTCCAACGCTTGAGGTTTGGAATCAATCTGCGTGCGCAGGCGCGCTGCGGCCTCATCAATCAGGTCAATCGCCTTATCCGGCAAACGACGATCCGGGATGTAGCGATGGCTCAGGGTCGCGGCCGCGATCACCGCAGCATCGGTAATCCGTACCCCATGGTGCACCTCATAGCGCTCTTTCAGCCCGCGCAGGATGCTGATCGTGTCCTCCACGCTCGGCTCGCCAACATAGACCGGCTGGAAGCGCCGCTCCAGAGCCGGGTCCTTTTCGATGTACTTGCGATATTCGTCGAGCGTTGTGGCGCCGATCATGTGTAGCTCGCCACGCGCCAGCATGGGCTTGAGCATATTGCCGGCATCCATAGCGCCTTCGGCTTTC
Organism: Chloroflexota bacterium; assembly: GCA_017743695.1. Lineage (GTDB taxonomy): Bacteria > Chloroflexota > Anaerolineae > Anaerolineales > Villigracilaceae > 630D-37. The sequence continues at coordinate 1,005 of JAGHYK010000263.1, read as the reverse complement.
CCGGCGCCGACCACGGTGTGCATTTCGTCAATGAAGAGGATAATCTCCCCTTCGGATTCGGTGATTTCTTTGAGGACCGCTTTCAGGCGTTCCTCGAATTCGCCGCGATATTTGGCGCCGGCGATCAGCGCGCCCATATCGAGCTGGATCAGCCGCTTGCGCTTGAGGCCTTCAGGCACATCGCCTTTGACAATGCGCTGCGCCAGGCCCTCGACGATGGCGGTCTTCCCCACCCCCGGATCACCGACCAGAGCCGGGTTGTTTTTGGTGCGGCGGCTGAGGATCTCGATCACGCGGCGGATTTCCTCATCGCGCCCGATGACCGGGTCCAGCTTGCCCTTACGCGCCAGATCGGTCAGATCGCGCCCATATTTTTCAAGGGCCTGATAGGTGGCCTCCGGTTCAGGGGTGGTGACTCGCTGGCTACCACGCACGCTCTTCAAGGCTTTGAGAATGGCATCTTTGGTAATCCCATAGGAAGCCAGACGCTTCCCTTCAATGGAATCCGTCAGCGCCAGCAGGATATGCTCGGTGGAGACATAGTCATCCTGCATACCCTTTGCATAACGCTCGGCAGCGGTCAACACATCTACGGCAGCCTGTGAAAGTCCGACTTCGACCGTTGCACCTTGCACCTTTGGGCGCCGCTCCAGTTCTTTCTTCAGTTCCTCCCGCAATGCAAGCGTGGAGCCAGCAATGCGCGTCACCAGCGCAGGCACAATCCCCTCTTCCTGAGTGATCAGCGCAAAGAGGAGATGGATCGGCTCAATGGCTTGATGGTAATAATCTTGAGCAATTTGCTGTGCGCGAAAGATTGCTTCCTGAGATTTCTGGGTAAATTGATTCAGGTTCATAGCTCTCTCCTGAGTTATAGTTTTTGGGATGTTTCCAGAAGAGAGTATAGAGAAAGTGTTTCGGATTTTTGTTAACAAGCTATTGGAGAAAGATAAATGTGAGGAGGGACCGCAGACCGCGGACGGCAGACCACGGCAGGACAGGCTTTCC
>JAGHYK010000262.1 GCA_017743695.1 Chloroflexota bacterium | reverse complement strand
GAAGCAATCTCCTGGCCGATAGGGGGATTGCTTCGCCGCCTGCGGCGGCTTGCAACGGTAGAAAATTTTCTACCGCAACAAGGATGGGGAGGGTAGAGGAGTTCAAATTTCCTGAAGGAAAGATACACTACCGTATCTGCACAAGAGCATACAGAGTATGCAAGATAAATGAGGTACAATTGGCATAATCCGCCTGAAAGAGAATGCTTGTGAGCCTCTACCTGCACAGGGAAACCCCTGACAGTCCATCCAGGGCGGTGAAATAATTTGCCCTCTGCAAATGGGGCTTGCCTTGATTCGCAAAATGGTCCACACATCTCTGCAGCCAGAATCTCTCTGGAATAAATCCTTTCAACGGACGTTCCTATGGCCAAAACACAAATTGCATGTCCACGTTGTCGTCAACCCATCCTGGCAGAAGTAGAACAACTCTTCGATGTCACCGCCGATCCTTCTGCGAAAAAGCGCTTGCTCAGCGGTCAGGTGAATATGGCACAGTGCCCTCACTGTGGCTTTTCTGGCCGCCTGGCGACACCCATCGTCTATCACGATGCCGATAAGGAATTGCTCCTGACCTATTTCCCGCCGGAGCTTAATCTCTCCGTCAATGAGCAGGAGCGACTGATCGGGCCGTTGATCAACCAGGTTGTCAATCGCCTCCCGCCGGAGAAACGGAAGGCCTATCTGCTCCGTCCCCAGACGCATCTCACCCTGGAGAGCCTGATCGAAACCATTCTTGCTAAAGATGGGATCACGCGCGAAATGCTCCAGGCGCAGCAGGCACGGCTGAACCTGTTAGAGCGCCTGTTACAGGCTTCCTCAGACGACGTGCGGCGTGAAATCCTGCGTCAGGAAAAGCACCTGGCGGATGAGGAATTCTTTGCCATCTTCAGCCGTTTGCTTCAGAGCGCGGCAGCCTCTGGCCAGGAGAACCTGGTGCGTGCGCTGGCCGCCATCGAACAGTTACTGCTGAGTGAGACCGAATTCGGCCAAAAGCTCCAGCGGAGTGTCCAGGAACTGGAAGAGGCCACGCGCTCCCTTCAGCAGGCCGGCTCCAGGCTGACCCGTGAAAAATTGCTGGAACTCTTCATCCAGGCGCCCAGTCAGGAACGCGTCCAGGCGCTCGTCAGCCTGACCCGTCCGGCTCTGGATTACATCTTCTTCCAGATGCTCACCAATCGCATCGAGGGCGCCAAAGATTCCACCACCCGCAAGCGACTTGAGAGCCTGCGCGATCAAATCCTGGAATATGTCAATCAGATTGACCGTCACACGGAAGAACGCCTTCGGGAAGCCCAGCAATTCATTGAGGAATTGCTGGCGCAGGAAGATGTTGCTCAGGCCACGCGTCAAAACCTGGATCGCTTCACGCAGGAGGCCGTAGAACTTCTCGAAGTCCTGATGCGCCAGGCTTCAGAGAAGAATGACTATGTGCGCCTCGGGAAATTACAGAAAATTATTGAGGTGCTGCAAGAGGTTTCCACACCGCCGGAAGTCGCCTTTATCCAACAGCTACTCGAGGCGCCTGCCGAGTCTCTGGAATCGCTCCTGGAGCAGAACCAGCAGTTCATCACCGATCAGTTCTTACAGACCCTGAGCGGATTGATCATGCAATTCGAGGAACAGGCGGCGAAAGACCCGGAGGCCAGGGCACTCAGCGAAAAGCTGGCGCAGATCCATAGCCTGGCTCTGCGTATTTCCATGCGCCGCCAGATGCAGAGCCGATAGTTTCTGCTCTCGTTTCAGACCTGTCAAACAGCAAAGCAATCGCCCATCTACGGGGGATTGCTTTGTTTTTGCCCACGCATATACCTTGAGTCCTTTTCGCGGAGAAGGCGGCCTCCCTGTAGCGAAACACCACTTCCCCATGCCTCCGCAAAGAAGTGTGATAAACTATAAGCGTAAATTTCCGTTCGGAGGTTCCTATGCCCACCCGTGAGACTTACACCGTTGAAATTGCCGGCCTCACCCGCCACCTGCCCCTCTTCGAGATCAAACCCGGACTGCGCATCGCCATCCTCAATATCCTGGGGGATACCGAGCTGGTTCAGGCCTGTGCGCGTGCGCTGGCTACCCGTCTCAAAGATCGCGACTTCGATCTCCTGGTCACAGCCGAAGCCAAATCCATTCCCCTTGCTCATGCGCTCTCCGTAGAGCTGGGAAAGCCCTATGTAGTGCTGCGCAAAACCTACAAGCCCTACATGGGGGATGCGATCATGGCGGAAACGCTTTCCATCACCACCGGCCAGCCCCAGGTGCTGATCCTGGATGAGAAAGACCGTGAGATCGTCAAGGGAAAACGCGTGCTGATCGTGGATGATGTCATCAGCACTGGCTCCACCCTGCAGGGAATGCGCATGGTGCTGGAAAAGGCCGGAGCACAAGTCGTTGGCGAAGCCGCCATCATGACCGAAGGCGAACGTGCCCGCTGGTCACACATTATCTCGCTGGGGCATTTACCCCTCTTCACCGATGAGCAAAAGGGATAAGTACGTATCTTCATCCATGAAAAAGAAACAGGCGCTCCTCGAGTCGCCTGTTTTTGTTTAATGATGGATGAGATTTAAGCACGTTTTGGGTGAGGTGGGGCAGGGTCTTGCTCTTTTGCTTTCACTGGCGGATGAATGGTCAGAAGGGGTATTCGATCCCTGCAAAACTTTGACGCTCGAACAGGCTGGAAAGCCTGTCCTGCAGAAAAGAGAGCGTCACAATTTGGGGACATTGCCCCCTGAGAATGCATCTGTTAGCAAAACTTAATTAATTTTTCATTTAAATACTGTTGATCGATTTTTCAGGCCATACCGTCAACGAATTTTTTTAACGAATAAACGAATGTGTGTTCCCCTTTCGTTGACGGTATCCCCCGGCAG
>JAGHYK010000261.1 GCA_017743695.1 Chloroflexota bacterium | reverse complement strand
CCTGCTCGACCTGATGAGCTTCCGCAAGAGACAAAGAACGCGGAATGAGGAGGTGACGATGAATGCCCCAAATGTTACTGTGGATCAGCATCTTGCTCTAACACCAGCGTATCAGCGGTGGTGCTCCAACGTATCGCCTGAAGCGTGTAATATCGCGAGCTATACCACCTACCTGGCGCGGGTCGACCACATGCTTTGTTATCTCGCGATCCTATACCCAACATTTGTCTTACGCGATGAGATGGCCCTGCGTGCTGACCAAATCCCAAACGATTGGGAAACCTTTGTACAGCAAGCTCAGGAAGCGCGATGGTCTCCCCGTGATATTGAGTATGTCGTGAACCACTTGCATGTTACGGACCTTTTCCTCAACGATCCAGATTTGGCTACCATTCCACTTGAGGTCTGCAATTTTCTCGCTGATGTGATAGCCGATAGCTGGCGGAAGCGTCTCCACGATATCTTCACCTCAGCGACATTTTGATGTCGGTGTGACGAATAGGGATACAAGCCCAGAAGTGTACGCGATTCAAACAGGCATATAGTATGAACACTGCAACTGGTAGTGTGAATTCACAGTTTTTGGGCATGAAACTCGAGTTTAGACACAATTGTGGGCGGTCTTGCCATTGAGTAAAACCGCCCTGGTAGAGTTTGGTTTTTGAACCCACCACTATCTACCAAAGAGCATATTCGCTGACTGATGAACAGACTGATCACATTTTGTCAAGCGGTGGATGCGCACATTTTTCGGAAACGCCGCGATGCTCGGTTCGATACGCTGATGCTCTGCTATCTGGCGGAACCTTCGCTGCGTTCGCTCACTTGAGCCAGAGTGAGCGCTTTCAGCGCAAATGGCCGAGCCTGTATGCGGCTGTGGAAGACAGGCAGATAGATACTGAAGTCATGTACCACCTGCTGATCAGCCAATTTCCACAGAAAGGTATCTGCATCTTCCCGTTGGACGAGTTGTCGTGGGCGCGTCCGCGTAGCCTAGTGCCGGCAGACTGGCGGGATGTCCATCAACTCACGGTTCGCTCATTTTTTGACCGAATTTGAAATACGATAATCTATCAAACATGGCCGAATAACTGACTGTAACCACGGAATACGTGGACGATATCCTACTGTTGATTGCATGGATGCAGCGCATGGGAGTGATCACCTTGACGAATGAACACTTTCCAGAACATGGGAACTGGCAAGGTCTAGACCTGGGACGTGTGCTGGTCGGGTGGTTGGCGCCCATTTTGTCGGAGGCGGACCACCGGTTGAGTTAGGTGTAGGATTGGGCTGCCGGACGCATCGAGACGTTGAGCATCTGCCTGGGCGTAGCGGTGCGGACCCTGGATTTCAGCGATGACCGTCTGACGAGCGTGCTGGAAGCGTTGCGTGACGGCGCAGGCTGGGCGGCTTTTAAGGCGAGTCTGAACCGCCGCACACTGCGGGTTTACGACTTGAGGCCAGGAGTGCATCTAGCTTGACAGTACAACGGCGAGCGGATACTGGCAGGTGAGCGAAGACGGCCGGTTTCAGATGGGCCACAGCAAGGATCATTACCCCGACCTGCCGCAGTTGAAGGTGATGGTGGGAGCACGTGACCCGCTGGGGATGCCGGTTGCGACCCAGGTAGTGGCAGGGAACCAGGCCAATGCCCCCTTGTCCATTCCGGCGCTTGCGCAGGTGTGGTCAGGGTTGGAGCGGCGTGGCTTGTGGTATGTCAGAGACGTCAAAATGATGGCGCTGGTCACGCATGTGCATCTGCAGGCAGGTCAGGACACCTACCTGGGGCCGCTGTCGGCGCTACAGGTACCGCCGGAGGAGGTGGTAAGGGCCCCGCAGTCGGCCTGGAGCGGCGAGCAACCCTTGTTGAGCGTGGAGCAGCCGAATCGTGAAGGGCCAATGGAGAAAATCGCCGAGGACTATGAAGTCCAGGCAACCCGGACGGCGGTCGTCAACGGTCAGGAAGTGCCTTGGAACGAACGCCGCCTGGCCATTCGTTCGTGGCTGAAGGCCGAAGCGGCGGGACCTGCCCTGCGCAAGCGGCTCGAGCGTGCGGAGGAGGTGTTGCCGGTACTGAATGCGCGCAAGCAAGGCAAAAGGCGGCTCACCGATGAGACAGCGCTGTGCGAGGCGATTGCAGCTATTTTCAAGCGCCATCAGATCGAAGGGCTGCCGACGGTGCACATCACCGAATAGGTTCAAACTCGGTAACTTCGCAAGAATGGCAATCGTGCAGCCACAACCCGCAAGGAACGAACCGTTTCGGTGGCTGTGCAACGCGATGAGGCGTCCATCGCGCAGGCCGTTCGCCTATTGGGATGGCGGGTGAATGCCACCAATGCCCCGCAGGAAAAGGTGTTCCTTGAGCAGGCTGTGCTGGCGTACCGGCCCGAACACCTGGTGGAACGAAATTTCGGACGCCTCAAAGGTAACCTTCTCTCGCTGACCCCGATATACCAGCAGGATGACCAACGCGCTAACAGCCTGACACGCTTGCTTGCGATCGACTTGCGGGGCTTTAGGTTGATAGAACATGTGGCGCGCAAAAAGCTGCAACAAACAGGGGAAAAACGGAGCGGTTTGTACGCCAGCAAACCCAAGCGGGCCACCAAGCGCCCGACCACTGAAGCGCCACTGAGAGCGTTCGAGGGGATTTGTCTAAGCTTTGTACGGGCCGACGGGTGGTATTATCGCCATATCACCCGCTCTCTGAGATCCAGCGTAAGGTATTGGACTTGCTCAACATCCCTGCAAGCATCTATTCCGCTCTGGCAGTCAATTCTGTAAATCCACCATAAATAATGAGCGAACCGTGAGATACAACGGAAATTCTGTCAAAGCAAGAGCACCATTATGCCGGAGAGAACACTGG
>JAGHYK010000260.1 GCA_017743695.1 Chloroflexota bacterium | reverse complement strand
GCCGAAACACTCTCCGAAAGCATGGAGGCAGGCCTGGAGTTGCGTCACTATGCTTGGGGGGTAGAATTGTTGCGTCCCATCTTCAACGAGATGATCTGCTACATCGGCGAGTTGATGAGCGGAAGACGCTCTCCGAAGGAAGACGATGTGACACCGTTTTTGCAATTCTATGCCGGCTTCCATCCCATTGAACAACTGTTGTGGAGCTGGTACGAGGATGAACCACTGGTGGAGACGCTGATCGAGATGGACAACGATGCGGATCGCCGGGTGCGTGCTCTGGCGCTGATCAGCCTGGGCGCTGTCAACCTGTTCTGGAAAGACCCTCGTGTAGAGCCGCATCTGCACGCCCGTCAGCATGATCTCGACCCGCTGATCCGCGCTGCGGCGCGATTGGCTCTGGAGTATATGGCATGGGCAAACTATGTAGCGAAGAGAACATCACCAGACCCCGTTCGTTATCAGTTTTTGGAGCAATACGCTGCTCAGTTGATGAGCAATCTGATCAAAGCAAAAACATCCCTATCGTGAGGAGGAACAGATGGCTGAATCTACTGTCCGAGAATTGCTTGCCCCAGCCATAATCCTGGACCCCACCAGGACTGTGGCCGAGGCGCTACGCCAACTGGAGCAGGCAGGCGTGACCTTTTGCGTCATCCAGGGCGAGCAGGGGCGGCAGGCGGGGCTGGTCACCGTGGAGGAACTGCACAAGGCTGACCCACAGGCGCAGTTGAATTCCTTGTTGGCTGCGGCGCCTTCTCCAATTTTCATTGAGCCGAACGTAAGGATTGAGCACGCCGTGCGGGTGCTGGCCAAAGATCTGGTGCTCCATCCACGGTTGCAAGGAGTGATCGTGCGGGAGCAGGGACAGGTGCGAGGCGTCCTGCCGCGTCAGGAACTGGTAGAACGCGCTTCCCGCCTGGTGACCCGCAGTATCGTTGACCGCATGGAGGGCGCGCCGGTGGATATACTCTACTTTGAGTGTCCGATGGATGGTGAGCGCCAACTGGTTGCCTACTACGATCCCGGTAACCCGCCCACCTGTAGCCAGGGCCACCGGATGCGGCCGGTTGAGGATTGACGGGAGGAAAGAAAATGTTTTCCACCGTCCTTCAGGAACTCAAAGGGTACTTTGGCCGCGACTTTCTGCTGAGCGCTTTCTTCCCTGTGCTCTTCTTTGCCGGACTCAGCCTGATGCTCTTCCTGGAAATCACCCAGGGGCTGAACGCCGCCCTGACCGGCTGGGAAAAACTTCCTGTCATCTCCCGCAGCCTGATCGGGATCGGCGGTAGCGTTGTCGTGGTTGTATTTGCCTATCTGCTGTACAACTTCCAATATAGTCTCATCCGCCTGTTTGAAGGTTACTGGCCACGACGCCGATTTTTCTTGTGGCTGCGCAACCGGCGGGCGGCGTCCTACCAGCGGCTTTGGCAGCGCTTGCACAGCCAGGCACAATCGGCAAGCACACCCCAGGAAGCCAATGAGATTTGGGCAGAACTGCTGGCTTTCTACCCACCGCCGACACATCTGGATAAAATGATGCCCACGCGCCTGGGCAACATCCTGCGCGCAGCGGAAATCTACCCTTATGAGCGCTATGGCATAGATGCGGTGGTCATCTGGCCGCGCCTGCGCCCATTGCTCAAGCCGGAAGTGATGGCCCTGTTGGAAGACCGTAAGACCACGCTGACATTTATGCTCTCCATGTCTCTGCTCTCCGCTCTCTTCTCCCTGATCTGGTGCCCCGTGCTGGCACTTCGAACCAACCGCTGGGACCTCTTTCTCCTGTGTGCATTGGGCTGGCCGCTGGCCTGGATGTGTTATCAGAACGCGCTGCAGAGCGCCCTGGCCTACGGCGAGCAACTTCGGACAACTTTTGACCTGTACCGTCACGATCTGCTCAAGGCGCTGAACCGCCCTGTTCCCAGTACCCTGGAAGAAGAGCGTAAAGAGTGGCTGCGTCTGACGCGCTTTTTCCAGCGCAACCTGCCCCTGCCTCCTGCACCGCCTGTAACTGTTCACTCTCAGGACAGTCGTCCGGTGCGAACAGTGGCAGGGGATCCAGAACAACCGGATGTCTCGCCGTAAGCGGCCAAAATGGCTACGGAAGATTATTGATCTTCGCTTTTTCAAAGTAACAATCACCACTCCAAGCCGGTATATCGGAAGCAGGAAAGCAACAAGGCAGTCTCCGTTCCCATTCGTTCCAGCGAAGCGCCGACCGCTTCCCGGAGATGGTCGATCCCTTCCGGCAAGAAATTGGCCAGGTCGCCATATTGGCTATGATTCCAGACCATTTCGACCGGGTTCAGCTCCGGCGCATAAGCAGGCAACCAGACGACTTCCATCCAGTCCGGATGCTGCTCCTGGAGAAGCCGAATCGCTTTCCGATGGGCGCTGTGCCGATCCAAAACCAGGATGAATTTCTTCCTCACATGCCGATGCACCAAGCCCAGGAAGGCGATCACGGCATCGAAACGTATGTTCTGTTGATGAATCTGAAAGAACAAACGGGGCCGATGCCGCACAGGGGAGAAACAGATCCCAGCCATCACGGAGAGCCGGTCGTGCCGATCCCCACTGGGCTGCACGGGGGTCTGCCCTTTCGGCGCCCATGTCCGGCGAACCAATGGCTGCAGCCGATAACCACTCTCGTCTATAAACAGGATCGGCCAGCCGTTCTCCCTGGCCTTTTTTTCACCTCTTCCCACGTCTGGGCGCGCCAGATTCGGATGGCCGCTTCGTCCCGCTCCTGGGCCCGTCGCTGGGGCTTCTGGGGGCTCCATCCCATCTCCCGGAGCAGATACCAGACCCGACCCGGATGGTATGACACGCCAAACTCCCGCTGGATCACCTGGGCGACCCGGCGAAGGGTCCACAAATCCGTGGGGAATCCGGCCGCTCGGGCC
>JAGHYK010000056.1 GCA_017743695.1 Chloroflexota bacterium | reverse complement strand
CCGTATAGGTGGATGAAAAAAGGACGTTCCGCATGGGGGCTGTTAGCGATGGGGGGAATGATTGGCTATTGTACCACGCCTTCCGATACGGTATCCCTCATTCAGGAAATTCGCGCAAAGATGCACGATTACCCCCAACCCGTTCACGGGACAGGAACCCCTAACCCCGTTTACGGGGCAGGGGTCCCTAACCCCGCTTGCGGAGCAGGGAGTCTGGTTCCCACAAGCCATAAAAAACTCCGTCTCCTGTCATTGCGAGCGAAGCGCATGTCCCGAGCGAAGCGTGAGGAAAACAATCTCCTGGCCGATCTCGCCTTCCCGATCACCCTGACGGGCTGGAAAGCCCGTCCTGCGGTCTGCCGTCTGCCGTCCGCGGTCTACTTACCGTCCATCGTCCCATCGCGCTCTGCCGTCCGCCGTCCCCATTCGTTTATTCGTTCCCCTATATTCGTTGACGGTCACCCCCACCGTCCATCGTCCCATCGCGCTCTGCCGTCCGCCGTCCCCATTCGTTTATTCGTTCCCCTATTCGTTGACGGTTACCTCCACCGTCTACCGTCCAACCGCCGTCCGCCGTCTAATTCCGCGGTCTGCCGTCTGCGGTCCGCCGTCCAATCGCGCTCTGCCGTCTGACGGGCTGGAAAGCCCGTCCTACCCGTCCACCGTCCAGCAAAAAAAAAACACTCCCGCGCCCATTGCGCGGGAGTGTCAAATCAGCAAGATCAGCGACCGGATCAGGCGAACGCTTTCTCAATGGGTTTCTCTTTCTCCCCTCCATTGCTATAGAGCGCTGCCAGTTGCTCGTAGACCTTCCAGCGCATTTCAACATCCTTCTGCGCTTCTTTCATCAGTTGTTCGGCGCGTTCCTCGTTCATTTGCAACAACATGCTGAAGCGCGTTTCGTTATAGGCATACTGAGCAAACGGCAGACTGGGAGCTTTGGAATCGAGCACCAGCGGCGACTTGCCTTCCAGGGTACGGCGCGGATCGTAGCGATAGAGCGGCCAGTAACCGGACTGCACGGCCAGCTTTTGCTGCTCCAATCCCTTCGCCATATCGTAACCATGCGCAATGCAGTGACTGTAAGCGATGATCAGCGACGGCCCAGGATAAGATTCCGCTTCCAGGAAGGCCTTCAGCGTGTGCTGATCGTTCGCTCCGAGCGCCACACGCGCCACATAGACGTATCCATAGGACATCGCCAGCAGCCCCAGGTCTTTCTTCGGCATCCCCTTGCCGCTCATGGCGAATTTTGCCACTGCGGCCCGCGGGGTCGCCTTAGAGGCCTGACCGCCGGTGTTGGAATAAACTTCCGTATCCAGAACCAGCACGTTGACATCTCGACCGCTGGCGAGCACGTGATCCAGACCGCCAAAGCCGATGTCATAGGCCCAACCATCGCCGCCGACGATCCACACCGATTTTCGCACCAGCGCATCCGCCACGCTGAGCAATTCCTTCGCCCGCGGATGCTTGCTCTGCTGCAGGCGCTCCTTCAGCAGGGCCACCCGCTGCCGTTGCTCGTAAATGCCGGCCTCGTTCGATTGATCCGCATTCAACAGGGCATCCACCAGCTCCTGCCCGACCTCGGAGACGAAGAGGGGTAGCAATTCGCGGGCATACTGCTCCTGCTTATCCAGCGTCAACCGCATACCCAGGCCAAACTCGGCGTTATCTTCAAACAGTGAATTCGCCCAGGCTGGACCGCGCCCTTCGCTATCGTAGGACCAGGGAGTGGTAGGCAGGTTACCGCCGTAGATGGAGGAACAGCCGGTGGCGTTGGCAATAACCGCGCGATCGCCGAAGAGCTGCGAAAGCAATTTCAGGTATGGCGTCTCGCCACAGCCGGCGCAGGCGCCGGAGAACTCAAAGAGCGGGCGCAGGAGCTGAGAATTTTTGATAGTGCCCGGATTGATCAACCGCCGATCCACATCGGGGATCTTCATGAAGAAGTCCCAGTTCTTGCTCTCCGTTTCACGAAGCGGCGGCTGCGGCGCCATGTTCAGGGCTTTGCGCTGCGGATTGCTCTTATCCCGCGCCGGGCAGACCTCCACGCACAAGGTACAGCCGGTGCAATCTTCCACCGAGACCTGGATGGTATAGGCCATGCCGGGGAATTCTTTGAATTTCGCATCCATGTGCTTGAACGTCGGAGGCGCATCCTTCAGCAAAGCCGGATCATAGACCTTGTGACGGATCACCGCATGGGGACAGACCATCACGCATTTGCCACACTGGATGCACAGATCCGGCTCCCAGACCGGCACCTCCAGCGCCAGATTACGCTTCTCCCACTGGGTTGTGCCAGAGGGGAAAGTACCGTCCACCGGCAAAGCGCTGACCGGCAGCCGATCCCCTTCAAAGGCGATCATCGGAGCCAGCACACGCTTGACAAACTCCGGCGCCTCTTCCGGCACAGGCGGCCGGCGGGTGATGGTAGAAGTGACCGCGTTCGGGACGTGCACTTCATGCAGGTTCTCCAGGGTCATATCTACCGCCTGGAAGTTCTTGCGCACCACAGCCTCGCCACGCTTCCCATAAGTCTTTTCGATGGCTTTCTTGATGTGCATGATGGCTTCCTCGCGCGGCAGAATGCCGCTGATGGCGAAGAAGCAGGTCTGCATGATGGTGTTGATACGCCGCCCCATGCCGGCCTTCTCGGCGACCTCATAGGCATTGATGACATAGAAACGTAGCTTCTTTTCGAGGATCGCTTCCTGCACCTCCCGCGGCAGGTGATCCCAGACCTCCTCCGGGCCATAGAGACTGTTGAGCAGGAAGACTGCGCCCGGCCGCGCATATTTCAAAATGTCGTAGCGCTCCAGGAAGTTAAACTGATGGCAGGCGACGAAATGCGCCTGGTTGGGCTGAATCAGGTAAGGGGCGCGAATGGGGTGAGGGCCGAAGCGCAGATGCGAAATCGTCATCTGCCCTGCCTTCTTCGAGTCATAATAGAAATATCCCTGCGCGTAGTTCGGCGTTTGCTCACCGATGATCTTGATGGAGTTCTTGTTCGCGCCGACCGTGCCATCCGATCCCAGGCCAAAGAAGAGACAGCGCACAGTATCTTCGGATTCGATGGAGAAGCTCTCATCCACTTCCAGGCTGGTGTGGGTGACATCATCCACAATCCCCACGGTGAAATGGCGTTTCGGGTTCGGGCGCTTCAGCTCATCGTACACGGCCTTGACCATGGCCGGGGTGAAGTCTTTGGAGGAGAGGCCATAGCGACCACCGATGACCAACGCCTGGCGCCCCCCTTCATGCAAGGCATTGACCACATCCAGGTAAAGGGGTTCGCCGGCTGCGCCGGGCTCCTTGGTGCGGTCGAGGACGGCGATGCGCTCAACCGAGGCCGGCAGCGCCGCCAGGAAATGCTGGACAGAGAAGGGACGATAGAGACGCACCCGCACAACGCCGACCTTCTCCCCTCGCTGGTTCAGGAATCGGGCCGTTTCCTCCGCCGTTTCGCCGCCCGACCCCATGATAACGATCACGCGATCCGCCTCTGGATGGCCGGCATAGTCAAACAGGTGATATTGACGCCCGGTCAACGCTGCAAAACGATCCATCGTCTCCTGAACGATGCCCGGCGTTGCCTGATAGAACGGGTTGACCGCTTCCCGCGCCTGGAAATAAACATCCGGGTTCTGGGAGCTACCGCGGATGAATGGATGCTCCGGCGAAAGCGCACGTGCCCGATGGGCATAGATGAGTTCCTCATCTATCAACGCCCGTAGATCGTCATCGCTCAGGACTTCGATCTTGTTGATCTCATGGGAGGTGCGGAAGCCATCAAAGAAGTGCAGGAAAGGCACGCGCGCCTTGAGGGTCGCTGCATGGGCAATGGCGGCGAAGTCATGGGCCTCCTGCACCGATCCTGAAGCGAAGAGCGCGAACCCGGTCTGACGAGCCGCCATCACATCCTGATGATCGCCGAAGATCGAGAGCGCCTGCGCCGCAATCGAACGCGCAGCGACGTGGAAGACAGTCGGCGTAAGCTCGCCGGCGATTTTGTACATGTTCGGGATCATCAGCAGCAATCCCTGCGAGGCCGTGAAGGTGGTGCTCAGAGCGCCGGTCTGCAAGGCCCCGTGCACCGCTCCCGCAGCCCCCGCCTCCGATTGCATTTCGATCACGGTGGGAACAGTGCCCCACAGGTTGGGCTTGCCCTTGGATGCCCACTCATCTGCCAGTTCACCCATCGGCGAAGAGGGGGTGATCGGGTAAATCGCGATCACCTCACTCAACCGGTAAGCCACCGAAGTCGTTGCTTCATTTCCGTCAATCGTCGTAACAATGCGAGCCATAGGAAACTCCTTTCGAGAGATACTTTTCTGCCAGCGGATACTTTGCTCGAAACCCTTCAAGGATTCCAAACCTGTGATTGTAACCCGAAAAGTGGCGAAAGGATGTAGTATAAATGGGTGATTTTCTTCGCCTTTTTTCCGTGCTTTTCGTTTTTCTGTGGCAGTCCAATTTTGGATAATTCTACTCAGAAAATAGAGAAACAGGATAGGATGGAGGTCATGCTCAAAGACTGCAAAATGTCATTCAGGAGGAGACCATGAACCATAAGGAACGTTTGCAACGCGCTCTGCAAGGCGAAACCATCTCGCCGCCGCTGCGCGCACTCTGGCGCCATTTCCCGGTGGACGATCAGGCCCCGGAAGCATTGGCCGAAGCGACGCTCTCCTGGCAGCGCACGTTTGAGTGGGACCTGGTGAAGGTCACTCCAGCCTCTTCATTTTGCCTGAAAGACTGGGGGGCCCAGGACGTGTGGCAGGGAGATAGCGAAGGGACGCGGCGCTATACGCATTTCGTGATCCAGAAGCCACAGGATTGGGAACGATTGCCGCGCCTGTATCCAGGCGAGAAGGAAGCGCCTTCTCTCTATGCCCAGCTCCAGGTGCTGCGTCGCCTGCGGCAGGCACTGGGCGAGGACACCCCAATCCTGCAGACGATCTTCAGCCCGCTGGCTCAGGCCAAAAACCTGGCCGGTGGGGAGCGTTTGCTGGTGCATTTGCGCCGTTTCCCGGAAGCGGTGTGGAAGGGGTTGGAAACAATCGCCGAGACGACGCGGCGCTTTGTGGAAGCCTGCCTGGAAACGGGCATAGACGGCATCTTCTACGCTGTGCAACACGCACAGGCCAGCCTGCTCAGCGAGGAAGAATATCTTCGATTTGGCCGACCTTTTGACTTGAAAATCCTGGCAGAGGCCAGACCTCTCTGGTGTAACATGCTCCACCTTCACGGGCAGGAAATTTACGCCCACCTTTTCTTCGATTTCCCGGTGCAAATCCTGAACTGGCACGATCGGGAAACAGCTCCCCGCCTGCAGGAAGCCGCACGTCACTTTCCGGGATTGCTTTGCGGAGGAATCGCTCGCGAAACGCTCGTGTATGGCACGCCGCTTCAGGTGCGGGAGGAAGCGCAGGAGTCGTATGCGGAATGCGGTGGCAATCGCCTGATCTTGAGCACGGGCTGCGTGGTGCCGATCCTTGCGCCTTTCGGCAACCTGATGGCGCTCTCTCGCTTCGAGGCATCACCACAGGCATAGCCATTCTGAGACCCCCCAGGCCTGACATTGCCTGCCGTTAACAATTTTCTGACCCACATCTGATTGCAGTATAATTCAGAAGTGGTATCGTAAAAATCCAGGGCCTGGATAGAAGGGCGACTTCATCCCCGATGACTGGATGGATCATTCGATCTTGAGGATTTATGAGCAAAGGATTAAGCGAACGAAGAAAGCGCATTCTCCTGCTGGCGGTGCGCGATTATATCGAACACGGTCAGCCGGTGGCCTCCGAGATACTGGTGCAGCGGTATCAACTGGAATTCAGCCCGGCGACCGTGCGCAATGAGCTGGCCGCCCTGACAGAAATGGGGTTGCTGCGTCAGCCGCACACTTCCGCCGGGCGCGTGCCGACGGAGGAAGGGTATCGCTTTTTCGTCACCCACCTGATGGAAAACGCAGAACTCCCTGAAGAGCTACAGGAGAAGATCACCCAGCGCTTTCAGCAGGCCAAGGCGGATGTGGATGAGTGGATGCAACTGGCTGCAGCCATCCTGGCCCATCAGAGCCGCGCCGTTTCCCTCGTCACCGCGCCCCACGCAGAACAGGTACGCTTCAAGCATGTGGAGCTGATCTCCACGCAGGGGCGCCAGGTGCTGATGGTGCTGGTCATCGAAGGAGGAGAAATCTCGCAACAGGTGCTCACCCTGAGTGAGCCGGTCTCCCAGGAGCGGCTGAGTCAGGTGACACAACGCCTGAATCGCGCCCTGCAGGGCCTTCCCATCGAGGCGATCTCAACCCAAATGGCACGCGAGGACGCACTGGAGCAGGACATCCTGACGCTGATCGTACAGGACATGCGCCGCATCGCCGAGCAACCTTCGGGGCAGATCTACTTTGATGGGCTGACAAATGTGCTCAACGAGCCGGAATTCATCAAATCCGAAGAGCTACGTCATGCCCTGCGCCTGTTAGAGGAGCGCACCCTGTTCGGGAACTTGCTGGCGCGCACCGTGCAGCACAGCCGGGTGGGCGGTTTGCAGGTGATCATCGGCGGCGAGGCCGGCTGGGAAGAATTACGTCAGTGCTCGATGGTCCTGGCGCGTTACGGCGTACCGGGCGTGCTCACAGGAGCCCTGGGCGTGTTAGGCCCAATGCGCATGTCTTACGCACGCACCATCCCGACCGTGCGCTTCATGGCCAGCCTGTTGAGCAATCTGGTCTATGAAATCAGTAACATTTAGTAGCTCGACAATGTTCGATTACCTGTCCCCTGTCATTGCGAGGCGGCGATAGCCAGAGAACGCCCTCGCAATGACAACGATGCCGAAATACAACATTATCGAGGTAGCCACCTGCCATAACCTGGGGGGTGGCGAATGACGAAACCTTTTACAGGAGTGAGGTGGATATGACCGAAGAACGCGAGGAATTACACGGTACCAACCATCATGAAACAGAGACCGCGCCTGAGATCAACGCTCAGGCCGATGTTCAGTCTGAACCCGTCGCTGCGCAGGTCGAAAGCGGCGCTCCGGCCCAGGAAAGAGAAGTTTCGCTGCCGGCTGGGGGGGAGCTGGAAGCGCTCAGGCAAAAACTGGCGGAAGCAGAGGCGCGCGCCACAGAATATCTCGATGGATGGCAGCGCACCCAGGCCGAGTTCATCAACTTCCGCCGCCGCCTGGAGCGCGATCGCCAGAACGAATATCTGGCCATGAAAGCCGAGATCATCAAAAAATTCCTGCCCGTCCTGGACGATCTGGAACGCGCCCTGCAACATCCGCCACAGGAAAATGAGCTTCAGGCCTGGGTGAACGGCGTGGAATTGATCCTCCGCAAGATGCAGGCCATCCTGGAGGCCGAAGGTGTGGAACGGATCGAGGCCGAGGGACAAATGTTTGATCCAGCCGTACACGAAGCCATCTCCCATGAGCCGGTAGATGGGCAGGAAAGTGGCCGGGTGATCGCCGTGGTACAGCAAGGGTATCGGATCGGTGAGCGTCTCATTCGCCCGGCGCTGGTGCGCGTGGCACAATAACCCTTTAGTCTTCGCTTCAGGCGCCCCATGAGCAAAATCATCGGTATTGACCTGGGAACGACCAATTCCGTCGCCGCCATCCTGATCAACGGTGAGCCACAAGTGATCCCCTCCGCGGAAGGCGAACGCCTGACCCCTTCGGTAGTCGCAGTCACCCCCAAAGGGGAGCGCATCGTGGGTCGTGCGGCGCGCAATCAGGCGATCATCAACCCGGAAAACACGATCTTCTCCATCAAGCGCTTCATGGGGCGCAAACTGAACGATCCGCAGGTAGAGCAAGCGCGCCAGCGGATGCCCTATCGGGTGCTCGGCGCGCCGAATGGCGATGTGCGTGTGATGCTCGGCGGTCGGGAGTACACGCCTCAGGAAATCTCGGCCATGATCCTGGCCAAGATCAAAGCCGATGTGGAGGCCTATCTGGGCGAAGCGGTGACGCAGGCCGTGATCACGGTGCCGGCCTACTTTGACGATGCGCAGCGCAATGCCACGCGCGATGCCGGACGGATCGCCGGGCTGGAGGTGGTACGCATCATCAACGAACCGACGGCCTCGGCACTGGCCTATGGACTCGACCGCAAAAAGGATGAAATCATCGCTGTCTATGACCTGGGCGGCGGCACCTTTGATATTTCCATCCTGCAGGTGACCGATGGCGTGTTCCAGGTGCTGGCGACCAGCGGCGATACCTTCCTGGGCGGCGATGACTTTGATCGCCGTATCATGGAGTATCTGATCGAGGAATTTCAACAGGAAAGCGGCATCGATCTGAGCCAGGATCGCCAGGCATTGCAGCGCCTGAAAGAGGCCGCTGAAAAGGCAAAAATCGAGCTTTCCACGCTCCTGCAGACGGAGATCAACCTGCCTTACCTGGCTGCCGACAGCCGCGGCCCCAGGCATCTGGTGCGCACGCTGACGCGGGCGCGCCTGGAGCAGCTCACCGCCGACCTGATCGAGCGCACCCTGGAGCCGACGCGCCAGGCATTGAGCGATGCCGGCTTGAAGCCGGAAGATGTGGACGAAGTCGTGCTGGTGGGTGGGATGACGCGTATGCCGGCCATCCAGGAGCGCGTGCGCCGCTTCTTCGGTAAACCGCCCCATAAGGGCATCAACCCCGATGAAGTGGTCGCGATTGGCGCCGCCATCCAGGCCGCCATCCTTCAGGGAGAAATGCACGATCTCCTGCTCCTCGATGTCACACCGCTCACGCTTTCCGTCGAGACCGTCGGCGGGGTGGCCACGCCCATCATCGAGCGCAATACGACCATCCCCACGCGGCGCACGCAAATCTTTTCCACAGCCACGGATAATCAGACCCAGGTGGTCATCCACGTCGTGCAGGGAGAGCGCCCGATGGCCGCGGATAACAAATCGCTGGGCGTGTTCATCCTGGATGGTATCCCGCCGGCGCCGCGCGGCGTGCCCCAGATCGAGGTGACGTTCGACATTGACGCCAATGGCATTCTGAAAGTGACGGCGCGGGATAAAGCCACCGGGCGCAGTCAGCATATCACCATCACGGCTGCCTCCGGCCTGACGGAAGAGGAGATCGAGCGAATGCGGCGCGAAGCCGAAGCCTGCGCGGAAGAGGATCGCCGTCGCAAAGAATGGGTGAGCCTTTGCAACCAGGCCGACGACGCACGCTATGCCGCTGAGAAGGTGCTGCGCGAGAGGGGAGAAACGCTTCCCTCGGAGATGCGCCAGCGCATTGAAAGCTACCTGGAGCAACTCCACCAGGCGATCCAGCAGGAGGATATGCAAACCCTGCGGGCAGCCATTCGCTCCCTGCTCCAGGCGCTTCCCCAGAACGCCACGCCTTCCCAGGGCATTCCAGCCCAAAGTCATATTCCCGAATGAAGGCAGTGAAACCGGAATAGAGACTCTATGGCCAAAGATTATTACGAAATTCTCGGAGTACCGCGCAACGCCACCCAGGAGGAAATCAAAGCCGCATTCCGCCGTCTGGCACGGCAATATCATCCGGACGTCAACAAATCGCCGGATGCAGAAGAAAAGTTTAAAGAGATCAACGAGGCTTACGCCGTGCTCTCCGATGCTGAAAAGCGCGCCCGCTACGACCGCTACGGGGACGTGGATACCAGTGGGATGCCGGATTTCAGCGCGGATATTGCCGATATTTTCGAGGAGTTATTCGGTTTTGGTTTCGGCTTTGGCTCAAGCGCAAGGCGCACTCCCCGACGCGGGCGCGATGTGCAGATCGAGATCAGCCTTTCCTTCCACGAGGCGGCGTTTGGCGTTGAGAAGGAGATCGAGTTTGATCGCCTGGATACCTGCTCCACCTGCAACGGGAGCGGCGCAAAGCCCGGCACATCGCCATCGGTCTGCGCCACCTGCGGCGGACGCGGCGAAGTGCGCCAGGTGCGGCAAACTTTCCTGGGCGCCATGGTGCAAACCATGACCTGCCCCACCTGTAACGGGCGCGGCCAGGTCATCCTTTCCCCTTGCCCGACCTGTCGCGGCAGCGGCCTGGAGCGAAAACGGGTGCGCAAGCAGGTGAAAATTCCTGCGGGTGTGGATGATGGCACCCAGATTCGCCTGCCCGGCGAAGGCGAAGCCGGCGAACATGGAGGCCCGCGCGGCAATCTCTACCTCGTGATACGCGTGCGACCTCATCCCTATTTCAAGCGCCGCGGCGACGATGTGCTGCTCAACCTGGACATCAACATCGCACAGGCGGTCCTGGGCGCGGAGATCGAAGTGCCAACGCTCGATGGGCCAGCCAGACTGGTCATCCCGCCCGGAACGCAACCGGGCAAAGTCTTCACGCTGAAAGGCAAAGGCATTCCGCATCTCAAGTACAATGGCCGCGGCGATCAACGGGTGATTATCAACGTGGAAATTCCCACCCATCTCACCCAGGAACAGCGCCAGCTTTTTGAAAAACTGGCCAGGACCTTCGGAAATGCCCCAACTCCCCGCGAGAAGGGGTTCCTGGACTGGCTGAGCGAATTCTTCGGCAAGTAAAGCGGAAACCCTCTCGCAGCCCTCCACAGCCACGCTCTGCCAGCCAGCCTGACGATTTTCAACCGCCTGCCCGCGTATCCCTTGCGAGCTGCCCGGCGCGGCAGAGCAATCTCAAGTTCCTTGAAAACCCGTTGTGCATGTCATTGCGAGGAGCGTTCTTTGCGCCGAAGCCATCCCCAGGCGATCCATCTGGTCTGAGAAATGGGGGATTGCTTCGCCAAAAAACGGCTCGCAATGACATGGCTGAATAATTACACTTTCACAAGGAGAAGAACATCATGTTGAACGAAGCGCTACGATACGTAGAACAGAACCGGGAACGGTTTCTGGAAGAATACAAGGAATTTTTGCGCATTCCTTCGGTTTCTACCGATGAAGCCCATCGTCCGGACATCCAGCGGGCTGCGGCCTGGGTGGCCGATCAACTGCAGCAAATCGGCATGGAGCGCGTCGAAATCTACCCCACCCCGCGCCATCCCATCGTCTATGGGGAATGGCTGAAAGCCGGCAGCGCTCGCCCCACCGTGTTGATCTATGGTCACTATGACGTGCAGCCGGCTGATCCGCTGGAAGAATGGCAATCGCCGCCTTTCGAGCCGACGATTCGCGGGGAAAACATCTACGCCCGCGGCGCCTCGGATATGAAAGGCCAGGTGATGCTGACGCTGAAGGCGCTGGAGGCGCTGGCCCAGACTGGAGGCTTGCCCATCCATGTCAAGGTCTTGATCGAGGGGGAAGAGGAAATCGGCTCGCCGAGCCTGGAAGCGTTCCTGCGCTCACATCAGGAAATGCTCCGCTGTGATTTTTCGCTCAACCCCGATGCAGGCATGTTGGGCGCCGATCTGCCCACCATCACCTACGGCCTGCGCGGCCTGGCCTATTTTGAGCTTCGGGTCTATGGGCCGGCGCAGGATTTGCATTCCGGCGTGTATGGGGGCGCTGTGCACAATCCGGCCCAGGCACTGGTAGAATTGCTCGCCGGTATGCACGATGCCAAAGGGCGCGTGACCCTGCCGGGCTTTTACGATGCCGTGCGACCGCTCTCTGCGGAGGAGCGCGCGGAACTGGCGCGTTTGCCGCTGGATGAGGCCTTCTTCCTGCAACAAACGGGTGCGCCCGCCCTGTATGGGGAAGCAGGGTACACCGTCGTCGAACGGGTCGGCGCACGTCCCACGCTGGATATTAACGGCCTGAAGGCCGGCTTCATCAACAGCGGCGCGAAGACCGTCCTGCCGGCTATGGCACTGGCGAAGATTTCCATGCGCCTGGTGCCGGATCAGGACCCGCAAGAGGTCCATCAGCAGCTCCGTCGCTATCTTGAAGAACGCGCCCCGGCGACGATCCGCTGGGAACTGATCGCCATGCACGGCAGCCGCCCGACCATTTCCCGACGCGATACGCCATGGGTCAGAGCCTTGAGTCAGGCGATGGAGGCGGTGTACGGTCGCAAACCCTATTTCCGGCGCGAGGGCGGCTCGATCCCGGTGGTGGCCCAGCTCCAGGATATTCTGGGCGTGGAATCGGTGATTACCGGCTTTGGCCTGCCCGATGATAACCTTCATGCGCCCAACGAAAAACAAAACCTGCCGAACTGGTATCGGGGCATTGAAACCATCCTGCGTTTTCTGACAGTATTGGGAGAAGCGAATGTCTGAAGATCGGATGTTCACCTATGGCGGACAGGCCTTGATTGAAGGGGTGCTGATGCGCGGTCAGCGGGCAATGGCCATGGCGCTGCGCGCGCCCAATGGGAAGATCATCGTGCGCCGCGAACCGCTCGACAGGCTGTATCACTCATCGCTGAGGCATATCCCGTTCCTGCGGGGCATCCTGCTGCTGTGGGATGCGCTGGTGCTCGGCACGCGGGCGCTGATCTTCTCGGCCAACCTGCAGGCCGGGGAGACGGAAAAAATCGAAGGGCCGGCGCTCTATGGCACGCTGGCCCTCTCCCTGGCATTTGGGCTTGGCCTGTTCTTTCTCCTGCCGACGCTGTTCGTCGCCTGGATCGGTCAGGCAACCGGCCAGATGTGGTTGCAGGCACTGCTCGAAGGAGGCATACGCCTGGGGCTGGTAATCGGCTACCTGTGGCTGATCGGCTTGCAAGGGGATGTCCGTCGCCTGTTCGCCTATCATGGAGCCGAGCACAAGACGATCAACGCCTATGAAGCCGGCGCCGAATTGACGCCGGAATCGGTAGCGCGTTTCCCGCTCGAACATCCCCGCTGCGGCACTTCGTTTTTGCTGACCCTGATCGTGCTGAGCGTGTTCGCATTCCCCTTCCTGGATGCCTGGCCGCTGGGATGGCGCCTGCTGGGACGAATCCTGATGATCCCCCTGCTGGCCGGGATAGCGGTGGAGTATATTCGCTGGGCGGCCAATCACCTGGATCGGCCCTGGGTGCGCTGGCTGATACGCCCCAATCTGGCACTGCAGCGCCTGGTGACGCGTGAGCCGGATGCCTCCATGCTGGAGGTGGCCATCGCCGCCTTCTTTGAAATGCGCCAGGCGGAACGAGTCCTTTCTGTTTGAAGGAGCAAGCAATGATTGATTTACGTTCGGACACTGTGACCCAACCCACGGAGGCCATGCGTCGCGCCATGGCGGCGGCTGAGGTTGGCGATGATGTTTATGGAGAAGACCCCACCGTGAATCGCCTGCAGGAGATGGCGGCGGCGATGCTCGGAAAGGAGGCGGCGCTGTTCGTCCCCTCCGGTACGATGGGCAATTTGATCGCCGTGCTGGTGCATTGTCAGCGCGGGGATGAGGTGCTGGTGGGGGAAAAATCGCACACCTTCCTCTTCGAGGCCGGCGGCATCTCTGCCCTGGGAGGGGTGCACTCGCGGCAACTGCCGAACCGTGCGGATGGCGGCCTGGCGCTGGAGGACATTCAGCGCTCGATTCGGCCTGAGGACGTGCATCAACCGCCCACGCGCCTGATCTGCCTGGAAAATACCCATAACTTCTGCGGGGGAACGGTACAGAGCGTGGAATATATGCGTCAGGTGGGACAACTGGCTCAGGAATATGGGCTAAAGGTGCACCTGGACGGAGCGCGCCTTTTCAACGCGGCCACCGCCATCGTGGAACAGCAGGGCGGCGAGGTGCGAAAGGTGGCGCGTGAGCTGGTAGAGCCAGTAGATTCGTTGATGTTTTGCCTGAGCAAAGGGCTGTGTGCGCCGGTCGGCTCCCTGCTCTGTGGCAGCGAGGCATTCATCCGTGAGGCGCGACGCGTGCGCAAGATGCTGGGGGGTGGTATGCGCCAGGTGGGTGTGCTGGCTGCGGCCGGGCTGGTCGCTTTAGAGAGCATGGTGGATCGCCTGCATGAGGATCACCGGCGCGCCCGTCGTCTGGCCGAGGGGCTACGCGCCATCCCCGGCCTGGTGCTGGATGCCATGACGCCGGTCACGAACATGGTCTTTCTGAGCCTGGCGACCGATGTACCCTGGAACGCGGCCCAGGTTGCGGCGCGGCTGCGCGAGAAGGGAGTGCTGGTTGGCAAAGTCGGCGAGCGGCGCTTCCGCCTGGTCACCCATTACTGGATTGACGACGCGGCCGTGGAGCGCACCCTCCAGGCCTTCCGAGAGGTGCTGTAACTTCCTCGGCTCCCCTGTTCCCCATCCTGGCGAGGCGGCGATAGCCAGAGAACACCCTCGCAATGACAACGATGCCGGCAAGGGAGAGCGTATTGCATCAGGGACATCCTGTCAGGCAAAAAGAGCCCTTGGGCTCCCGTAAGGAGAACCGTCAACGAATGGGGAACGAATCAACGAATTCAGACCGCGGACCGCAGACGGCAGACCGCAGTGGGATGGTAGACGGTGGACGATGCAGACCGTAGGACAGGCTTTCAAGCCTGTCGGGGGGGTAGACCGTCAACGAATGGGAAACGAA
>JAGHYK010000259.1 GCA_017743695.1 Chloroflexota bacterium | reverse complement strand
CTGGGGCATTGATCAGTGGATGGTTACTGGCGTTTTTGCCGCAGCAGTATAAGACCAAGCAATCCAAGCAGGCCACCCAGTTGCAGCAAAGCAGCCAGAGCATCGAGAACGAAAAGAAAGCCGAGCAGCACAAAAAAGCCGCCCGCCCCGATCAAGATAGTCGAAGGCAACCAGAGGTCCCACGAATCAATGACTGCCGACTCTGGCGATTGTGGATCGTAGCGTACCTGCACTTTCTCACCGACACGGTATGTCGGCGGATTGCTGCCGGTGCTGCCCTGAAAACGAATGGTTTGCCCCTCAGCCGTGCGAAACTCCACAATCGGATAAAACATGGCTTTGCCTTTGCGGTCGGTGAGGGGAATGACCTGGGCAACCCGGCCCTCTGCCGGGAGCATGGCGGCGATCATGGCCTGGGTGTAGGATCGCCATTGCCATCCCAGGAACAGAGGGCCTGCTCCGATGATAATCGCTATGATTCCACTCCAGAGGCCGCTCATGCGCTTGAGGGGAGACAATACGCCTTGTTTTACTTTCACACTTCACCTCTTCAAAAAAGGGAGCAACCATTTTCCAGTCCTGGTGATGCTCCCAGGGCCAGCGGATAAACAGCGGATAAACGCCCGATCTGCTGGTTCACTTTTTGCAAAGCATCCGCGACGCCGGAATTTGCAGCTGGCCGGGTTCATTACTCAATCACGGCGCAATGGGGCGCTTTTCGCTGTAGCCGATGATCTTCCCTTCGGCATCGAAGGCAAGCACATACCACTGCATGGGGCGCAGCAGGATGGGGCCGGCGCTGTCTTCGGGCGGCGGCTGGCTGCCTCCGCCCAGATAGACCGCCGTCTCCGCGCCTTCCCATGCCCAGTAAGGCCGGCCCTCGGCATCCAAAAGCAGGAGCGTGTAACGCGCCGCCCCCGGCACGGGCTGCCACTCGAAACGGGGATGCGCACCCACACCTTCGGTCGGCGTCAGGAGGGCAATGCGTGCCGCGCCGATTCGCTCCAGCAGGCGAGAAAGATTCGGCATTGGCGCGGAGGTTGGGGAAGCCGGGGGCGCAGGCGAATGCGCCGCTGGGGCAGCAGTTTGAGGCGATGCCGGGGTAGCAACGGCGGGTTGTTGACCAGCCAGAGACGGCAAATTGCAGCCAAGCGCAGCAGCCAGGACAATGACGATAAACAGGAGATGTGTCTTGTACTGGCGCATATCACTCTCCACAAACGTTAACTAACCTGGCATCCGCTTCATCGACAACAGCCATATCGCCCAGTGCCGCTCCTGACTGGAACAGAAAAATAAGAGCGTCGCAATTGTCGCTTATCTCTATGCGCCGGAGAAGTTCATTGTGCACTTGCTCAACCAGCCTTTCCGTTCCAAACAGGTAAACCGACCTCGGCTCGAAGAGCCCGGTGCGAACGCCGGCCAGGATGAGATGATAGAGGTCTGAAGCGTAGAAACGCTCCGGATGGGCGAGGGCATAAGCCAGCAGGCGACCCACGCTGTCAGCGAGCAGAGAGAGATAAGCGTCGCGCTCAACGAAGGAGCAATCCTGTGTGCGGCGAATATCATGTGCCAGGGCTTCAGCCCGCTGTAACAAGCCATCCAGTTCCAGGAAAAGGTCTCCCGGTATCCCTGTCCCTTCCCTTTCGCTTTCCAAAAGGCGATCCAGCAGTGCCGACACATCTTCATACAATTGATTCACGGCATCCATGAATGCTGCGGCCTCAACAGAATGACGCCGGGCGGAGAGACGGATAGCGTAGAAATGGTCTTCCGCCGACATGGAGATCCCGGCCGCTTCCAACGTGTCCCGCATGAATGCGTTCAGATTGGCCCTGTTCCTTGGGTCTTCGAGAGAGAAGCCCAATTCTGCCGACGAGGGCAAGGAGCCTCCCATGCGCCCATAGGCCTGCTCACAGGTAACCCAGAGCCAGTGTATCTCACGGGGTACGGAAATGCGCTGGCTTTCGTCCAATTTGGGCAAGGGAACGGTTAGATTCGGGGTCGTCTGCGGATCGCAGCCGGGGCCGCCTCGGCTTGTGAACGTGCCGTTGAAGTCGGTATCGCGCAGCACCAGAATTTCCGCACTCCCTTCCACCACGCCCTTCATCGAGCCTTCGCTATTCATCTCTATGGTGCACTCATCCCTGGTGACGAAGTTCGTCGTCCAGACTCTGGATTCCCAGTCCCCGCTGGCGGAGTTTCTGACGACCGTAAAGTTAGCGAGCCCGGAGTAACCGAATGCGAAAATGTATCCAAGCGTAAACACCAGCCCTTCATAAGTGAACGATCCCATCCATTCGCCTTGGGGCAGCGCCCGCCGGGGCGGCTGCGCCTGAGCAGGTTGGATGATCCCGCCAGGCACGAGAGCAATGCTCAAGAGAAGAAGCAGGAAAATCTGCCACCAGGTGCGCCCGGTAGCCAGGACGCGCCGTGTGGTACGGCGCGAATGATTGTAGCATCCAGTGTTCATAGAAACCTCTCTTTCTATTGCATTTTGGTTTCCCTTTTGAACATGTGAACAACTGCGCCGCACTGCCCAACTGTATGTTGAAAGACATTATCCAGGGCCTTCCTGAACTGTGTACGCTGCAGCAACCACCGACCATGTGCAGCGCATAACCTTCCGGCTTTTGCTCCTGGCTCACGTTCTTAACGATCCGTGCAGCCTGGAACATGAGCATAACGGGAGATTCAATTCAGGGAAGCATGGGATACTCCTTTTCTGACTCTACTTTCCGGTAAAACTCTGGATACCCCCATATGTGGGTAAAAACAGCAACTTTGGCCGCAAATTCCATATATGGCGGCAAGTTCCAGGTTGGCGGAAACTAAAGTCTGACGTAAAATAAAAATTCGGATAAAGTATATCTATATTTTACCACGAACAGGCAGATTGTCAACGGGGCTGGTGAGTT
>JAGHYK010000258.1 GCA_017743695.1 Chloroflexota bacterium | reverse complement strand
CCACAAGGTCAACTCACGCGAGCGACAGCGGTGGCAGCCAGCACAAGCAAGGAAAGGAGCATATTCAGAGAGAGCAATCGTCGTTGACGGCGCGCCAGGGCCTGCCATTGCTCCTCGTTCAGACGCTCCGGGCGAAGAAGCGCACGCCGAATCGCCGGCATGACCTCCCACGTCTGCACCGCGCTGACCACCAGGATCAGTACGACCATCAAGTGCTTTACGAAAAGCGCAAGCGACCAGCGCGTGCCAGTTGCCAAAAGACCGTTGTAATTCGGGTGCACGCTCATCTGGAATAACCCGGTCACGATCAGCAATCCCAGGCAAAACCAGACCAGCGGTTCCAGCCGACGCTGGAGGGCATCCATCAGGGAAACCTGATCGCGCTCAGAAAGCGAACGGCGCATGGCCGGCAGGAGCAGCCAGCTCAACGCGCTCAGGCTCCCCACCAGCACGACCGTCGCCAGCATATGCAGCCAGTAGAAAAAGGCCAGCAGAGGAAAGGGCATGACGGAGGAAGGTTTTTCGCGAAGGTGAAAGGTTTTTCGCTGAACGGCGAAAAGTTTTTCGCCGCAACGGGGTCAAGGGGTAGGCGTGGGGGTGGCCACGGGAATCAGCGGGGTGGGAGTAGGAGGATAGCAGGCGAGGTAGGCCTCGTCGGCGTTCTTCTTCGATTGTTTTTCCAGTTGACCATATTGCATGGCGGCCTGATAGGCTGACCAGGCATCGCAGTACTGTCCCTTGCCGAAAAGGACATCCCCATAACGCATGGCGGCGATATAGAATCGCCGGGTGGTGGTCATCGTGCCATCGCTCAGGCCGGGAAAACCACTGGCTAACTGACCAAAAAGCGTATAGGCCTGTCCCCAGTCAATCTCCCAGAAGGAGGCGGCGGTGATATACAGGCGCGCACCCTCCCGTAAGGCATTCGCATCCCGATCCAGCGGGCCG
This sequence comes from Chloroflexota bacterium, assembly GCA_017743695.1. Lineage (GTDB taxonomy): Bacteria > Chloroflexota > Anaerolineae > Anaerolineales > Villigracilaceae > 630D-37. Next base: position 1,996 of record JAGHYK010000258.1, on the reverse strand, counting down.
AAGCGCTCTGCCAGGGTGAGATAGTAAATGCCGGTTTCCAGGTTTCCCTGGCGGATATATTCCTTCCCCTGGCTCAAGAGCGCCAGGTAATACATCCCATCCACTTCTACAGAATGGAAGGAGGGATCGCGCTTGCGCAGCGTATCCAGGGTTGCCAGGGCATTCAGCCAATCCTGCGCCGCAATATAGCCCTGGGCGCGCTGCAGCAGCTCGTTGACCTGGCTCAAATCCGCCGTCGGGGTCACCGTCGGCGAGGGGGTGGCCGTGGGGATGCTCATCTGCACCAGCACCTCGGCCAACTTTTGCTGCGCCATCGGAAAATTGGGATCTACTCCCAGGATATATTCCAGGCGTTGGCGAGCGATCTCGTAACGCTTGAACTGAATATCCACCAGCGCAAGCTGAAACTGTTCCAAAAGCCCCTGCATGACCATGTTCTGGCGGGCCGTTTGGCGCGCTCCTAAAGCGCTCTGATAGCCAGCCCAACCACCAGCCAGCAAAGCCAGTATGATCACCCCTATCGAGAGCAGCACCCAAAGGCCGCGGCCACGCTTCCGTTGGGATGGAGCGGGCTGAGTCTCCTCTACCGAAGAAGGTTGCGTTTGTTCGATTTCAAAGTCTGACATAACAGGTTCCTCAATCTACAAAACGATATTTAAGCAAAGTCCAGACTGCCTCAAAGGCATCTCGAAGTTTTATCTTTTTCCCCTGAGAATAATCGCGAGGATTGAACGAGATAGGCACCTCAAAGATACGATAATGGCGCTTGAGCACTTTGGCGGTGAACTCGGGCTCAAAATCAAAGCGGTTTGCCCGCAAAGGCATATCCTGAATCACCTCGCGCCGAAAGACTTTATAGCCGGTCTCCATATCGCTGAGAATCGTATCATAAAGGATGTTCGTCAACATGGTGAGCAACTTATTTGCCACCATGTGCCAGAACATCACCGCACGACGCGGGCCTCCCAGAAAACGGGAGCCATATACGACATCTGCGATCCCCTCTTCAATGGGGCGCAAAAGGAGCGGATAATCGCGCGGATCGTATTCCAGGTCAGCATCCTGAATCAAGAGTACATCCCCCTGGGCTGCCTGCAGACCGGTACGGATGGCCGCGCCCTTGCCGCGGTTCTTCTCATGGAACAGAACGCGCACGTTCCCCTGACCATCCAGGCGCGCCAGCACCTCACGGGTGCCATCGGTCGAGCCATCATCTACCACGACGATCTCCGAGGCGCGACCGGTCGCCTGAACCCGACGCACAATTTCCTCAATGCTGGCAACTTCGTTATAGACGGGAATGATAACGGAAAGTTTCATGGCGACTGGATTATACTATGAGAATCCAAAAGATTTGGGAGGGCGTCCATGGTCAAGAACAACGTGGTTCGCTTGCTGGAAAACCGCAAAATTCCCCATACGGTTTTTGAATTGCCTGCCGAAAAACTCGGCGCCAGGGAAACCGCAGCGCTCCTGGGCGTGCCGCCCTCGCAGGTTTTCAAAACCATCGTTGTTCAGCGTGCTTCTTCCAGGGTTGTGCTGGTTGTTGTTCCTGGCGATCGGGAGGTGGATTTGAAAGCAGTGGCGGCATTCCTGGGTGAGAAGAAAGTGCACCTGCCCAGTGAACGGGAGGCCAAGGCGATCACTCAACTCCAGGCAGGCGGCATCTCTCCGCTGGCGCTCTTGAACAAGGGCTTTCTGGTGATTGTGGATCGTCGTGCACTGGATTGGGAATCCATCCACATCTCCGGGGGACAGCGCGGCCTGAACATTCGCCTTGCGCCGCAAGACCTGATCGCCCTCTGTCAGGCAAAAGTCGCCGATGTCAGTCGGGAAGAGCACAGCCCATAACCCTCAGCAAACCGCATATCGCCGGCAGATGCAGAAGCCCTCGCCAACCATTGTTCGGCCCCACTGCCATCCGCAGTCTATCGTGAGTGATGAGAAAAGAATAAACCACCAGGTCACAAAGGCACAAAGTTTTTCCTCGCCCCTC
>JAGHYK010000055.1 GCA_017743695.1 Chloroflexota bacterium | reverse complement strand
CGAAAGCCTGTCTTACGAGAAAACTTGTAGGACGGCCTTTCCAGGCCGTCAGGGATAGGCTCGAAAGCCTGTCCTACAGGAAAACTTGTAAGTACATCCTTTCCAGGCCGTCGGGACAGGCTGGAAAGCCTGTCTTACGTCAATAAACATCAATAAAACAGGAGGTACCATGAACAACCGCACATTTCTCACTTCCCTCTCCGACTTCCCCACCAGCGGCAAAGCCGTCTTCAAGGTCGGTGACCATCCGGTGCTGGTGGTCAAATCGGGCGAAACCTTCTACGCCATCGCCAACAAATGCCCGCACCTCGGCCTGCCACTGACCAATGGCAAAGTGGAGGGCGAAACCATCACCTGCCCCTTCCATGGCAGCAAGTTCGACCTGAAGAGCGGCGAAAACCTGGACTGGGTGACCAGTTTTGTCGGCATGCGCATCCCGGAATGGTCGCGCCGTCTGTTAGAGATGGGCAAACGCCCCGCCCCGCTGACCGTGTTCCAGGTCGTGGTCGAAGATGGCAAACTGTACCTCGAACAACCCGCGTAAACGCCAATGAAAGTCCATCGTCTCGTCCGCCGCCAATTCATCCCTGCGTCCATCGAACGGGTGTGGGCCTACTTTGCCACCCCGGCCAACCTGAACGAGATGACCCCGCCCGACCTGGACTTCGAGATCGTCGCCGGCGGCGAGCCGCCCATGTACGAGGGGCAGATCATCGAGTACCGCGTGCGCTTCCTGCCCTTCGTCCGCTCGCTCTGGCTGACCGAAATCGCCCACGTGGACGAAGGCCGCTCCTTCGTGGACGAGCAGCGTCTCGGCCCTTACCGTTTCTGGTATCATGAACACATCTTTGAACCTGTCGAAGGCGGGGTGTGGATGACCGACCGCGTCACCTACGCCCTGCCCTTCGGCCCTCTCGGTGAACTGGTACATGTCCTCTGGGTGCGCCGCAAACTGGAACACATCTTCGACTTTCGCCGCCGGAAAGTGATCGAAATTTTTGGAGAATGACCATGAGCACCCCTCCCAATGTCCTTGCTCAATTCTTTAGCAAACTCCTGCCACTTTTCCCGCCGCGCAGCGAGGCCTTCCTTAAAAGCGCAACTGCGCAGGACTTACAACAAGTCAACTTCCGCTACATCTTCACCGTCCAGGGAATGACCGAAATCAGCCACATGATTGAAGATTTTGTCATGGCCAATCCCGGCGTAGCGGATACCCACGTCTCCTTCCAGGCCTTCTCGCGTTTCGCCGACCAGCAGGAACGATATGTCAAAGTGGCCGAAGCGGCCAAAGGTCTGTGGCTCTATGGCGCTCTGGACGTTCCTCCGCCCAACCTGCGCAAAACCATCATCGTGGACACTGGAGGTACTCCCCTGGAGCAATACTGGTTTGTCATTGCCTACGGGCCGGGCGTCCACATGACCCTGCTGGCCGAAGAAATCAACACCCAACGCCTGCCCCACGAACCGCGCATGTACGAAGGCTTTTACACCTTCGACCCGAACTTGGCCTACAAGGTACTGAACGTCCTGCATACCATCTTCCCCGAACAGGTGCCCGCGCCTGTCCCGCCGGAGTTGCTGTAAAAAATTCTAAGGAGCGAGAATACGATGAATCCAAACACTCAAAAAACCACCTACCTTTCCCTCCTGGCAGTGGTCACGGCCCTGACCGCTGTCATCTGGCTGACTGCCAACGGATTGCAAACCCGCTTCGACGTGGTCAACGAAAAATACTATTCATTCTTCTATCCCTGGCAAACGCGCAACCCCACGACGATGGCATACGTCACTGCCTGGCTGGGATATGCCCTGCACAACATCGCTGCCTGGGCGGTGATTTGGGCTGCGCAGCGCGCCAGACCGAAATACGAAAGCGGCTTCCGCTGGTTTAACTGGGCGATGGCTGCTGTCAACCTGGGCGGCTTTGCCCTGCACTGGATTCAGACTCAACTGTGGTACGACGGGCTGGCAATCGCTGTCCCCGAAGTGACCTCGCAAGGCTCGGTCGTCCTGATGCTGGTCTTCATCCTGATTCTTGAAGCGCCGCGCCGCGGGTTGTTCGTAGGGAAGAAAATCAAGTTCCATCAGGCGTTTCTCGACGTGGTGCGCCGCTATCACGGCTATCTCTTCTCGTGGGCGCTGATTTACACCTTCTGGTATCACCCGATGGAAAACACCTTCGGCCACCTGGCGGGCTTCTTCTACATGTTCGCCTTGCTCTCGCAGTCGGTGCTGCTTTTCAACCGCGCCCACCTGAACAAATGGTGGAAGTTCAGCCTGGAAGCGCTGGTGCTGGTGCATGGAACGCTGGTCGCCATCTATCAGGGAAAAGGCCTGTGGCCCATGTTCTTCTTCGGCTTCAGCGCCATGATCGTGCTGACGCAAATGCATGGGCTGGGGTTGAGCGCCCGTGCGCGCTGGGCGCTGGCGGCGGTTTTCGTCCTCGGCGTGGGCTTATTCTACGGCTTGAGCGGAGACTTTGCCCGCGTCAAAGAGGTGATTCGCATTCCCTTCATCGAATATCTGGCGGTGTTCCTGTTCTACGGTTTGTTCATGGCAGGCTACGGGCTGAAGCAACTGTTCCAGCGTGCAGCCCGGCAGGTTGCTTGAGGAGAAACAATGATTCGCAACCAGTGGTACGTTCTGCTCGAATCGAATGAAGTCCGCGACAGGCCCATCGGCGTGACGCGCATGGGCGAGAAAATGGTCTTCTGGCGCGATTCTTCTGGTAAGGTCCACGCCGCCGTGGACAAATGCCCGCATCGCGGCGTGCAACTCAGCCTGGGGGAGGTGGTGGATGACCACCTGCAATGCCCCTTCCACGGCTTCGAGTACGATGCCAGCGGCAAGTGCGTCCACGTTCCGGCCAACGGACGCGGCGGCGTCATCCCCGCCACCCTGCGCCTGAACGTCTATCCCACCTACGAGGCGCACGGCTATATCTGGGTCTGGTGGGGACAAAATCCGCCCGCCGATCTCGAACCCCCGCTCTTCTTCGACAACATTGACGATACCTTCTACTACGCCTCCGCACACGACCCCTGGGACGCCCACTACTCGCGCGTCATCGAAAACCAGCTCGACGTGGTGCACTTGCCCTTTGTCCACCGCAAAACCATCGGACGCGGCGGGCGCACCCTCGTGGACGGTCCGCTGGTGGAATGGCGCGGCGACAAGATGCTCTACACCTACGTCTTCAACCGCCACGATGACGGCACTCCGCCGCGCAAACCGAGCGAACTCTCGCCCAAATCCGCCACCAGCGTCCATCTCGAATTCATCATGCCCAACCTGTGGCAAAACTACATCAGCCCCGACGTGCGCATCGTAGCCGCCTTCGTCCCTGTGGACGAGACCCACACCCTGCTCTACCTGCGCTTCTACCAGCGCTTCCTGCGCCTGCCTGGGCTGGGGAATCTGGTTGCTAAACTCGCCATGCCCTTCAACCTGCGCGTTGCCCACGAAGACCGCCGCGTCGTCGTCACACACCAGCCGCAAATCAGCGGGCTGAAGATCGGCGAGGCGCTCATCCAGGGCGACCTGCCCATCATCGAATACCGCCGCAAACGCGAAGAATGGCAGAAGCAAGCCACATGACTGCCCTCTGGTGGATTCGCCGCGACCTGCGCCTGACAGACAACCCGACGCTTCACGCCGCGCTCGAAACGGGTTCCGTGATCCCCGTCTTCATCCTCGACCCGCGCTTTGACTCTGCCTCCCCGCGCCGGCGGGACTTCCTCTACGAAGGCCTGCACGCCCTCGACCGTAACCTGCGCCAGCGCCGCTCATACCTGGTCATTCGCCGTGGCAAACCGCTCGAGGTTTTGCAATCTTTGCTCGCCGAAACGGGTGCTACGGCCATCTATGCCGAACAGGACTTCACCCCTTATGCCCGTCAGCGCGACGAAGAAATCGCCCGTCACCTGCCCCTGAAACTCATCCACGGCCAGACCGTCCACCATCCCGCCACCGTTCGCAAGCCCGACGGCGCCCCTTACACGGTCTATACGCCCTATTCCAAAGCCTGGAAAGCCCTGCTGGGAGAGATTCGCCTGCTCCCTGCGCCCGATCACATCCCCACTCCGGCAGGCATCCGCACCGATCCGCTCCCGCCGTTCACCCCCAACCCGGACTTCCCCGCCGGCGAACAGGAGGCGCTGGCTCGCCTGGAAGCGTTCACATCGCAGAGCATTCACACCTACAGCGAACGCCGCAACCGCCTCGACCTCGACGGCACCTCCCGCCTCTCGCCCTACATCCGCTTCGGCATGATCGGGCTTCGCCAGGCTGTCCACGCCGCAAAACAGACTTCGGAAGTCTTGAAGACTGAAGTCCTGGGCGCCGAAACCTGGCTCAACGAACTCATCTGGCGCGAATTCTACATCCAAATCCTCTACCACTTCCCGCATGTTGCTCACACCGCCTTCAACCCCGCCCTCGCAAACATCCCCTGGCGGAATGAGGCGTCAGAGTTTGAAGCATGGAAGAGGGGCGAGACCGGCGTCCCTGTGGTGGACGCGGCGATGCGTCAACTCAAAGAGACCGGCTGGATGCACAACCGGGCGCGCATGATCGTCGCCTCCTTCCTCGTCAAGGACATGCTCATTGACTGGCGCTGGGGCGAAGCCTGGTTCATGGAAAACCTGCTCGATGGCGACCTGGCTGCCAACAACGGCGGCTGGCAATGGACGGCCGGCACCGGCACCGACGCCGCGCCCTACTTCCGCATCTTCAACCCCATCCTGCAAAGCCGCAAATTCGACCCCAACGGCGACTACATCCGCCGCTGGGTGCCCGAACTGCGCCACCTGGACGCCGAGACCATCCATGCCCCCTGGGAGAAAGGCGTCAGGGTCAGGGGCTATCCAGAGCGCCCGATTGTTGAACGGGATATAGAACGCACCCTGCATGCCTATCAGTCTGCGAAACGACAGACAGGGTAAGGTGGCCTTTGTGTCCACAAATGGTAAAATGTGGACACAAGAGAAGGAGGAACGATGAGCGAATTGAGAGTTGGCACCCGTGAACTGAGAAACAAACTGAGCGCCTACCTGCGCCGCGTCAAGGCCGGTGAGACCATCATCGTCACCGAGCATGGCAGGCCGATTGGTCAGATTCTCCCCATCGAAGCCGGCCTGCAGGAGCGCATGAAAGCCTTGCAAGCCGCCGGTTTCCTGGAGTGGAGCGGCCAGAAACTCAAGCCGCGCCAGGCGGTTGTCGTCAATCGCGGCCCCAAAGCGGCCTCAGAAGTCGTTTCCGAGGGGCGGGATGTGGATTATCTACCTTGACACCAGCGCCCTGCTGAAACGATACATTCAGGAAGCCGGCTCCGAGGAGGTCCGGAAACTCCTGGAAGAGGCCGATGAAATTGCCACCGGCGTCATCACCAGAGTCGAAACCGCTTCCGCCATCGCGCGGCTGGTACGCTCGCAGGCTATCACCGCAGAAGAGGGCAAAAAGGTCTGGGACGAGTTCTGCGAAGACTGGGAAATCCTCACCCGTCTGCACGTCACGCCTCAAAGCATCGAGAGGGCTGCCAGCCTGGCCTGGCAATATGCCCTGCGCGGCTATGACGCCCTTCACCTCGCCAGCGCCCTCTTATGGCAGGAACGCCTGATGCTGCCCATCCTCCTGGCCACCTTTGACCGCCCGTTGTGGCTGGCAGGCAGAGAGGCAGGAATCCAGGTCTGGCCGAAAGACCTGCTCCCGTGAGAGCAACCGCGACACAGCTTTCCAGGCCGTCGGGAGGAGCAGACCGTCAACGAATGAGGAACGAATAAACGAATATGGACGCAGGCCGCTGCATCACGGCCTTTCGATGAAGGAACTCCTCGCACTTTGCCATCATCGAGCAGGTCTGACATCGTCTGCACTGGTGTACACTTCGATCCCCAGCGTGCGCGCCAGCTCCGCATCCTCAATCATCGGCGAGATCAGGATCGCCCGATCCGCTTTGCGTCCCACCCGCTTCTCATAGGAACGAACCTTGCGCTCAAAAGCATAGACATCGGCGCGGCTTGCAGAGGACTTGATCTCACAGACCAACATCTGACCGTCATAGATCACCACATCCAGCTCCACCTGATCTGGCCGCCCGAACACCTCTCCGCTCTCATCTTTGTACCGCACCCGCTCAACCTTGACCCCAAAGTTTTCCTCCAGAATGCCACGCAAGGCGTTTCGGAAGGCGTTTTCGCTCATCATGCCCCAGCGCGCGCCCAAAGCGCCAATGGTCTGGTCAATCCGCCTGTGCACACGCTGAAGTCCCTTGCCCTGACGCTGAATTTCCTGGCCCATGCGCTGGAGTTCCTCCAGCAGCGCGCGGATTTGCTGCTGGTTCTGCTCCCAGCGCCGTTCATTCTCTTTCCATCGCTCCTCGTTCTCTCTCCAGAGCCGTGCATTCTCTTCCCAGCGCCGTTCGTTCTCCTCCCAGCGCCGCATCCATTCTTCCCGAGACTGCCGCATTTCATCCAACACCTTGTCAAAGCGGCTCTCTGTCTCGGCACGGCTGAAGCTATGCTCGTGCACAATCGTCCACACCCAGTTATGCAGCTCCGGGTCCTCGGTGAGTAACCTGGGCAATTCTCGCCGAATAATCTCGCGAATTTCCTGCTCCATCGGTGTCTCCTTTGGATTCAATGAATACACATGAATTTGCAGTGAACTCAGCTATATTTTACTACAGAAGACGCCGAGACATCATTCACCGTGGCTTACTTCAAACGCCTGACGTAACGACTCAGCCACGCCATTCCGAGCCGTGTTTTTTGGCAAAGCAATCTCATTACCAGGCTAAATTGAGCGCCTGGGAATTGCGTCGCCGCAAGGAACGCTCCTCGTAATGACAGAATTTTTTTAATTCACGGCTGAATCGTTGCGGCGATAGAACAAACTTCCGTATTCAACCTTTGGAAACACTGTTAACTTCCCCCCAATTGTCGCATCCAGCACGCGCCGGCCGGCCTGCTCGTAGGCGCGGCGCGCCATCCGATAGGCGATCTCGGAAGTCTCCAGGTCCGGCAATTGCCAGCGGAACCCCTTGCCGAAGTAGCGCGGATCGAAATGATTCGGGTCCTCCCCTTCCGAGACCACCGTCTGATTCGCCTGGCCACGGGTCACGAAGTGATGATCCACCCCGACCAGGATCACCTCGTCAAAGCCCATGTGGAACGCAAGCTGGAGCGCCACGTAGGTCACCGTGGCTCCTTCCCACAGGCGAAAGCGCGCATCACGGGCAAAGGTCGGCTTCTCGTAGGTGGTGAACAGAAAGGTCGGCAGCGCTTCCTGGCGCAATCCCAGCCCGCGGAAATGGCGTCGCGAGCGCCAGGAGAAGAATTTGGGGATCGGCAGCGCGGCCAGCTCCTCGCGGCATTGTTCGATCACCAGATCGTTGACCGAAACCAGATACGTGGTTGTAAACCCCAGCTCAGGGAAGAGCAGATAGATGCGGTTCAGGCCGAAGGTGTACTCGTTGCGCAGCAGAGAAAGGTCGGTATGGCGCAGGCTCGGCCCATTCCCGATGATGAAGGCGCGCTGGCCGCGGTGAATATCCTTCAGCGCAGTCAGGCGATACAGGCTGATCCAGCGCCAGGGATGCAAGTAGGCCCCTGGCAGATAGGGCAGCAGCCGCGCAGAGAGATAGACCTCCCGTAAGAGTCTCCAGGCAGAGGGCGGGACAAGGGTTTTCAACGTTTCACGCAAAGGCATGGCCTGGATTATACCCTCATCGCGTCCAGCTCAGGCAGCAAGCGGCCTCGATCTCCAGGATCGAAAGCGGTGCGCCGTTCCAATCGGTCAGCGCGGCCCGGGGCTCGCCGCCCCGATCCAGGATCAGCGCGATCGCTTCCCCCTGGGGCGAAGGCGCAAAGTCCAGCAGATGGGTTCGGGGCAGGTTCATGATGGGCCAGCGGCGCCCGCTTTCCACCTCGATAGCCCAGAGTTCGGTATAGGGGGCGCCTTCCACGACCTGCGGGCTGCGGCGGGGAAACAGGATGCGCTTCCCATCGGCGGACCAGAAAAGAGGCAATCCCTGGGCTGCGTCCGCATCGCTCAGGGGACGCAGCGCTCCGCTGTTCACATCCAGGATCACCAGCTCGCCAGCGGGGAAGGGCAGCGTACCATCCGGGAAGCGAATGGCGGCGATGCGATCCCCCTGGGGTGACCAGCGCGCGAAGGCCAGGATGTGCTCCGGCTCCACCCGCAGCGTTCGCTCCCGAGCCCGCTCGCGCACGAAAAGCGCACTCCCGTAACCGACCCCCTGCGTCAGCGCAAAGAGCAACCGTCCGTTGCCATCCTCTTCGAGATGATAGGTGAACGGCGAGAGGGGCAGCGTTCTCACCTTTCCGCTCCACTCCCAGCGCACGATTTTGGGATCGCTGAAAATATTGATCCGCAGATAAAGCGCCTGCCCATCGGCGCTCCAGCCGAGCAAATGCGCCTCCTGCGCCCACGCCATCGTGACCTGATACGGGGCGCCCGGCCGCGCCTCCCCGCGGATCACCTGCGGCCCCGAAGCGCATTCGACCTCCAGCGCCAGGCGCCTTCCCGCCCCTGCCTGCAATCGCTGCGCCTTGCATCCAGGCGGCACGGGGAGCGGGAAACGCTCCTGCGGCCTGCCATTCTCGAAGAGTACAGCCTGGGCAGGCGAAGACTGGAACACCACCAGTTGTGGGGGCTGCGGTGTTGGGGAGGGAACGAGAGCCTGGGCGGCGCAGCCCGCGCAGAGCAGGCCAAGCCACAAGACCCGGAACAGGGCGCGCATCTTCACGTTTCTCTCCGCTGCAGGCGTTCGTAGATTTCGCGCCGCTTCCAGCCGCTCACGCTGGCCAGCCGGCGCGCCAGCGCGCTCGGCGACTCTCCCCGCGCTCGACCTTCGGCCAGGGCGCGATCCAGCTCTGCCTCGCTCCAGCGAGAGGATGCTTCTGCAGGGTGTCCCTCCACCACCAGCGTAAACTCCCCTCGTGGCGGCGCCTGCTCCAGGCGGCGCAGGGCGGCGCTGACCGTCCCGCGCCAGATTTCCTCGTGCACTTTGGTCAGCTCGCGGGCCAGGGCCATGCGCCGATCCCCCAAAACTTCGAGCACATCCTGTAACATCTCGATCAGGCGATGGGGCGCCTCCAGGAAGATGAGCGTAAAGGGGAGCAGACGGATCGCATCCAGCCGCGCCCGGCGTTCCGTCTGCTTGCGTGGCAGATAGCCCAGGTACAGGAACGCATCCGTCGGCAGGCCGGAGGCGATCAGCGCCAGGATCGGCGCGGCCGGCCCCGGCAGCGGCACGATCTCATGCCCGGCGCGGATGGCCGCGCAGACGAGCTCGTAGCCGGGATCGTTCAGCGCCGGGGTGCCGGCATCAGAGACCAGCGCCACATCCCCCTGCGCCAGGGCGTTCAGCAGCGTTTGCTCGCGCTCACGCAGATTGTGCGCATGGTAGCTAATCAGCCTCTTGTGGGAAATGCCTTTGGCCAGCAAAAGCTGCCGCGTGCGCCGCGTGTCCTCAGCGGCAATCAACGGCACCTCCTGCAGGATGCGCTGCGCCCGTGGCGAGAGGTCCTCCAGGTTGCCAATAGGGGTTGCGACCAGGTAGAGCTTCCCCATCCTCACTCCAGCGGTCCGACCTCCCGCTCCACCGCTTCCAGGATTTCGCCGGAGCGCACCAGCTCCTTCATGATGTTGTGATCGCGATACAGGGGGCGGTCTTCCTCCAGGCGTGGCACATACTTACGGATCACGCGGTGGGCGGCCTGAACGCCACGCCCGTTATGAAAGTTGCGGAAATCCAGCGCCTGGGCCGCGGCCATGAATTCGATCCCCAGCACGCCGCAGGCGTTATCCAGGATGCGCTCATTCTTCAGGGCGGTGTTCATGCCCATCGAGACGAAATCTTCCTGGTCGGCCGCGGCCGGGATGGATTGAATGCTGGCCGGCATGGAGAGGATGCGTTGTTCCACGATCAGGTGATCGGCGGTATACTGGCTGAGCATCATGCCGGAGAAGAAGCCGGGGTTGGGGGTGAGGAAATCGGGCAGGCCTTGCGAAAGCGCCGGGTTGGTCAGGCGGTTCAGGCGGCGCTCCGAGAGCACGCATACCATCGTGATGGCCGCCCCCACCATATCCATCGGCAGCGACACCGGCGTTCCCTGGAAGTTGGCGCCGGTCAGGGTGACTTCCTCCTCCGGAATCCAGATCGGATTATCGCCCACGCCATTCAATTCGATCTCCACCTGCTGGCGCGCCCAGCGCAGGGCATCGCGGGCGGCGCCGATCACCTGGGGCGTGGAGCGCATCGAATAGGCATCCTGCACTTTCGTCTTCACCTTGCCGCTTTGCAGGTCCGAGCCTTCGATACAGCGCATGATGTTGCGGGCGGAGGCAATGGCGCCGGGGAAGCCGCGCAGGCGATGAAGCCGCTCATCGTAGGGCTTGAGGTTCGCCAGCAGCGCCTCCAGCGACATGGCGGCGGCGATCTCGGCCTGCTTGAGCCAGCGCTCCATATCGTAGAGTTGCAGGGCACTGAGGGCGGTCAGCACGTTGGAGCCGTTGATGGTTGCCAGCCCATCCCGCGCCTCCAGTCCTGGAATGGGGATGCCGGCGCGCTCCATCGCCACGCGCCCCGGCAATCGCTCGCCCTGATACCAGGCTTCGCCTTCTCCCAGGAGCAAAAGCGCGATCTGCGACATGGGCGCCAGATCGCCGCTGGCCCCTACCGAACCTTTCTGACAGACGACCGGCGTCACGCCTTTGTTGAGCATCTCGACCAGGGTGAGGGTGATCTCCGGGCGACAGGCCGAATTGCCGTGCGCATGGACATTGATGCGGCTGACCATGGCCGCGCGCACCTGTTCGATGGGGAGCGGATCGCCGATCCCGGCGGCATGGTTGTACACCAGATAGCGCTGAAATTCTCTGACCTGCTCATCGCTCAGGATATGTTCCGAGAACTCACCGATGCCGGTGTTCGTGCCGTACATGATCTCGCGGGCAGCCAGCTTCCGCTCCAGCAGCGCCCGGCAGGCCTTGATGCGCTCCAGGGCCTGCGGATGAAGTTCGACTCGCTCGCCAAAGCGGGCCACTGCGACGAGCTTCTCGATGGTGAGCGAAGAACCGTCCAGAACTACGGTCATATCAGCTCCTTGAAGGGTGATTTCCCCCTCTCGCACCGCATGAAAGGATCGTTCTACGAGAGGGGCGCGAACAGGAAAGGTTACTGCGCTTATTTTACCTGATCCGTTCCCCCGGCTCAGCGCAGGCAGAGGGCGATGTGCGGCGAAGGTGCTGAGCCCTCAGGCAAGGCCAAGCGCCTGCAGGAGCAATGCCAGGAGCACGGCAGCACCGATGCACAGGATGCAAATGATGAGAAATTTGACGAGAGGGGGAAGTTGGCGCATGGGACCTCCACAGTCAGGGGGTGGAATTTTCAAGATACGCGGCCCAGGCCTCCCAGCGGGCATCCAGCTCCGCCTGCAGGCGGTTATATTCTTTCCCCAACCGCGCCACCTCCAGCGGGTCAGGGGGCGGGGATTCCAGCGCCGCCGCGAGGGCGCGCAGGCGTTCTTCCAGTTCGGCGATCTCTGCTTCCAGACGCTGCATTTCCTGGGCGCGGCGGCGCGCCGCTGCCGAGGGGCGGGCATTCGCAGCGGTGCGGCGGGGCGGGGTAGAGGCCGGTTTCGACGCTGGGGTGTTCGCTTTCTGTCGCTCTTTCATCTGCGAGTAGCTACCCTGGAAAACGCTCAGGCGCCGTTCCTGGGGATCAATTTCCCAAATCTGGGTCGCCAGCGCGTCAATCAAATAGCGATCATGGCTGACCAGCAGGATCGTGCCCTCATACGCAGTCAGGGCTTGCTGGAGCGACTCTTGAGAGGGAATATCCAGGTGATTGGTAGGCTCATCCAGGAGGAGCAGATTGGGCTGATCCAGCGCCAGTCTGGCCAGTGCGAGGCGACTGCGCTCTCCACCGGAGAGCATTCTGACCGGCTTGAACACTTCCTCCTCCGTGAAGAGATATTTTGCCAGATACTGGCGAGCCGCGGCTGGGGACATGCCCGGCGCAACCGCAAGGATTTCTTCCAGCACGGTATGGGAAGGGTCAAGGTCTTCATGGGCCTGGGCGAAATATCCCACCCGCAGCGAGGCCCCCAACAGCACCTCTCCGGAGAGGGGAGGCATCTGGCCCAGGATCGTCTTGAGAAAGGTGGTCTTGCCGGCGCCGTTGGGACCGATCAAAGCGACACATTCGCCGCGGCGCAGAACAAGGTCGGGGACATCGAAGAGCGGGCGACCTGGATAGCCGATGCGCAGGCTGTGGGTGCGCAGGACGATCTCGCCGGAGCGCGCCGGCGAACGTAGCGGAAGGTGCAGCAACGCCTCGGGCGGGCGCGGCGGCCGCAGGTCACGGACGCGGCGCTCGGCTTCTTCCAGGCTGAACGCGCTGGTGGAGGTCTGCACCTCCAGTTGCGACCAGTCGCGGCCGAGCGCTGCTTCCAGTCCCACCTGTTCCATCGCCTGCAGGTGACGCGTCAGACGGCGCAGGCGACCTTTGGCCTGCTGTACATTTTGCCCGGCGATGTTACGGCGGATGTATTCGATCTCTTTGAGCAGGCGCTCGCGCTCTCGAAGGTACAGGGCCTCCAGGCGCGCCAGACGTTCCTGTTTCTGCTGAATGCAGGCGGAATAGTTGCCACGATAAAAGGCAATGCCCTGAGGGGAAAGTTCAAGGATGGCCTGGCAGGTTTGATCCAGGAAGTAACGATCATGAGAAACGATCAGGGCTGCGCCTTCCCAATGGCTGAGGTAGTTTTCCAGCCATTCGACAGCGGCAATATCCAGATGGTTGGTGGGTTCATCGAGGAGGAGCAGGTCGGGGTCAGAAAGGAGCAGGCGCGCCAGATAGGCGCGGGTGCGCTGGCCGCCCGAAAGGCGAGAGAGCGGCAACGCATATTCCTGTTCCTGAAATCCCAGGCCGTGCAGCACCTGACGCAGGCGCGCCTCCCAGGTATAGCCCCCCTGGCGTTCAAAGGCCTCCTGTAAACGGGCATAGCGTTCCAGAAGCTCCGGCGTGGGAGCCTGGGCAAGCGCATGTTCCAGTTGATGTAGCTCCTCTTGCCGGGAAAGGAGCGGACGGAGGGCCTCCTGACAGACTTCCCACAGGCTGCGTTCCGAACGAAAATCTGCTTCCTGTGGCAGGTAGCCCAGGCGCAGATTGCGCGCACGCTGAATCTCCCCAGCGGAGGCCTCCTCTTCGCCGGCCAGGATGCGCAACAGCGTGGTCTTGCCAATCCCATTGGGACCGACCAGGCCATAGCGGGCACGGTGAGGCAGGGAGAAGGTGACGTTCGAGAAGAGATCGCGTTCTCCGTAGGATTTCGCCAGGTTGTTGACCTGTAACAGCGACATATCACTCTTCGGGATGGGGTGCTTCGGGGAGATGGAGCGGCTTTTCCTTTCCCAGTTCTAAGGAGCGCTGGTAGGCGGCCCAAACAGCCCGCGAGATGGCGGTGCGAAAGCCGGCCTTCTCCAGATAATAGAGCGCCTCCGCCGAAGTGCCGCCTGGGGAGGTGACTTGATTGCGCAGCGTGGCAGGGTGTCGCCCGGCTTGCTGGTAATAGAGCACGGAGCCTTTGAGGGTCTGCACCACCAGTTGCTCGGCAATGCGTCGTGGAAATCCGAGATGGACGCCGGCGTCAATCAAGGCTTCCATAAAGAGGAAGACATAGGCCGGGCCGGTGCCGGAAAGGGCAGTCGCCATATCCAGGAAGTATTCATCCTCGACAAAGACTTCTTCCCCCAGCGCGCCGAGGAGTTGACGCGCCGTTTCGCGTTGTTCGGCGGTGACCGAGGGGGAGGCCGTCCAGACGGTGATCCCCTCGCCGATCTGGCCGGGGGTATTGGGCATGGAGCGAACCACCGCGGCATGGGTCAGTCCCTGGCTGATTTTTTCGATGCTGGCGCCGGCGACAATCGAAAGCACCAGGGCCTGGGGCTGAAGATGGCCTTTCAGTCCTCTGAGCACCGCGCTCAATCGCTGGGGCTTCACGGAAAGCACCACCACCTGGGCCTGAGCGGCTGCGGCGGCGTTATCCGTGGAGGTGCGCAAGCCATATGCCCGCTCCAGCTCCTCCAGGCGCTCCTGGCGAGGGCCGGCGGCCAGGATTTGCTGCGGCGCGGCCAGATTCTTGCGCAGAATCCCCTTGATCATTGCCTCGGCCATCACGCCGGGGCCGATAAAAGCAATCGTCTGCATGAGTCCTCCTTTCTGGCAGGAAAATCATGTTGGTTTAAGATTTTTACCATCCAAAGACACAAAGGCGCGAAGAAAAAAGAAAATTTTATGCTTTAGCGCCTTAGTGTTTTATTATTTTTTTCATCACAACAAAAACTTTGTGGCTTTGTGGCCTGGTGGTTTATCCTTTTTCCAATCTCCGGTCTTCAAGGCCGCATTTGCCAGTCAGGGCCTTTTGATCTTACCATAAAGAGAAGGCATCCACCCGCAGAGGCAGACCGTCAACGAATGGGGAACGAATAAACGAATATGGACGGCGGACGGCAGAC
>JAGHYK010000054.1 GCA_017743695.1 Chloroflexota bacterium | reverse complement strand
GATTGTGAGGTGACCTATGACGCTCGACGCATTCGCCAGACAAAAATACCTTTCCATCGAATCCTACCGCAAGAATGGCACAGCGGTGCGCACGCCAGTCTGGTTTGCCCAGGAAGGCGAGACCCTCTACGTCTGGACGCAAGCCGATTCGGGCAAGGCCAAACGCATCCGCCGCGAAGGACGCATCCGCATCGCCCCCTGCAAAGCCGATGGCACGCCCATCGGGGATTGGATCGAAGCCCGCGCCCAGGCCGACGCCTCCCCCGAAGCCCTGGCGCACGTCCAGGCGCTCATGCGCCGCAAATACGGCCTGGCCTTCCTCTTCTTCCGTCTCCTCGGCCGCGGCCGCGCCTATACCGCCCTCGTTATCCGACCGCAGACGGCAGACCGCTGACCGCTCTCGACTATCCGACTATCAACTACTTGACTCCCATGAAACACCGCTTTTTCCGCATCATCGCTCTTGTTCTTGGAATCCTTCTCCTGCTCCTGCTCGTCGGCCCCTTCCTCGTCCCCGTCCCGCCGCTGGAGGGGACGAAGCCTATCGAGGAACTGGCCGACCCTGACAGCCGCTTCGTCGAAATCAACGGGTTGCGCGTGCATTACAAGATGAGCGGTCAGGGCGAGCCGGTTTTCGTCCTGCTGCATGGCTTCGGCGCCAGTTTGTACTCGTGGAACGCCGTCATGGGGCCGCTCGGCGACCTGGGTACGGTCATCGCCTACGACCGCCCGGCCTTCGGCCTCACCGAGCGCCCGCTGACCTGGGAAGGCGAGAGTCCCTACAGTCCGCAGGCGCAGGTGGACCTGCTGCTCGGTCTGCTCGACCATTTTGGGGTCGAACGAGCGATCCTGGTTGGCAACTCGGCCGGCGGCACGGTGGCGATGAACTTCACCTTGCAGCATCCCGAGCGGGTGAAGGCGCTGATTCTGGTGGACCCGGCCGTCTATGGGGGAGGCGGCGCGCCGTCCTGGACCCGCTGGCTGCTGCGCACGCCGCAGATGCGTCACCTCGGCCCGTTGATTGCGCGTCAAATCCAGACCCGCGGCCCGGAACTCATCCGACTGGCCTGGTATGACCCGACGCGCATCCCCGAGGAGACTCTCGCCCTGTACAAAAAGCCGCTCCAGGCCGAGAACTGGGACCGGGCGCTCTGGGAACTGACGATTGCCAGCCAGGAATTCGACCTTGCTGAGCGCCTGAATGAATTCACGATGCCCGTTCTTGTCATCACCGGCGAAGCAGATAAAATTGTACCGACCGAGCAATCCGTCCGCCTGGCCGGGGAACTGCCGGATGCCCAACTGGTCGTCATCCCGCAAGCCGGTCATCTTCCCCACGAAGAACAACCCGCTGCGTTTCTTGAAGCGGTAAAGTCATTTGCCCAATCCCTGCCATAAGGAGCAAAATCATGCCTCGCGTTTCCCTGAATGCCCCCGCCCCCGATTTCGAACTGTGCGACTACACCGGCAAGACCGTGCGTCTCTCGGACCTGCGCGGGCGCAACGTCCTGCTCGTCTTCAACCGCGGCTTTGTCTGACCGTTCTGCCAGCGGCACATGGCGCAGTTGCACCAGGACTACGACAAATTCCAGCAGCGCCAGGCCGAGATCCTGGTCATCGGCCCGGAGGACGCCGCCGCCTTCGTCCGCTACTTCGGCGAAAACGACCTGCCCTTCATCGGCCTGCCCGACCCGACCCACAGCGTGCTGAAACTGTACGGCCAGGAGGTCAACCTGTTCAAACTCGGCCGCATGCCCGCCCAGGTGCTGGTTGACAAAAACGGCATTGTCCGCTTTGCTCACTATGGTCACTCCATGGCTGACATCCCATCCAATGCAGAATTGCTCGAATTGCTGGAGAAACTGAACGTATGAGACTTTCCCCATCTTCTCGCCCCACCCCGGCTTTAGGCCTCTCAGCCCTGCGCGCCCTCTTCGCCGAACGCTCCCTGCTCGGACCGCTCAAGGTCATGGCAAAACACTTCGGGCGCTTCTTTCAGATTCCCCTGCCCGGCTTCCGCCCCTACGTCGTCTTCGGCCCCGAAGCGAACCGCAAGGTCCTTGTCACCGAACGCGAAAAACTCCTCTGGCGCAATCCCGACCCCGTCACCGACCTGTTGCGGCGCGGCGTCCTCATCGTGGACGGCGAAGAACACGACCGCTACCGCCGCCTGATGGAGCCGTTGCTTCATCCCTCGCAACTACCCGCCTATACCGAAATGATGATCCGCCAGACCGAGCGCGTTGCCTCGCAATGGCGCGACGGTCAAGTTGTGGACATGCTGGTCGAGAGCCGCAAAATCGCCTTGCTCATCATCATGCAGGCGCTCTTCAGCAAAGACGTTTGGGACGATCTGCCGCGCATCTGGCATCCTATCCTGAAAGCCATCGAATACGTCTCGCCCGGCGCGTGGATCCTCTGGCGCAAAATTCCCCGCCCCGGCTTTCGCAAGCCGCTTCGTCAGTTGGATGAATATCTGTTCGCAATTATCGCAGACCGAAGACGGTTGACCACCGACCGCCCCAACGACCTCCTCCAACACCTCCTCGACGCGGGACTGACCGACGACCTCATCCGCGACCAGATGCTGACGATGATGATTGCGGGGCATGATACCTCCACGGCGCTTCTCGCCTGGACCTTCGGCCTGCTCGGCCAACACCCCGACATTTTCCAACGCCTCATCGAAGAGGTGGATACGCTCGAAAAATCCCCCCTGCTCGATCAGGTCATCAAAGAGAGTCTGCGGCTGTACCCGCCCATCCACATCGGCAATCGCATCGTGGCGGAGGAGATTCACTTCGAGGGGGGATCTGTCCCTGCGGGTGAGCGGCTCTTCTACTCTATCTACCTCACCCACCGCGACCCCGAAGTCTGGGAAGACGCCGATTCGTTCTGCCCCGAACGTTTCGCCCACGGACGCAAGACCCCGCCCATGAGTTACGTCCCGTTTGGCGGCGGACCGCGGGCGTGTATCGGTGCGGCGTTCGGTCAGGCGGAGGCGCGGGTTGTCCTGACGCACCTGCTACGCCATTACACCTTCGAGTTCACCAATCACAAAATCATCCCCCACATGGGCGCCACGCTCGAACCGCGGCCTGGTGTGTTTATGAGAGTGAAGCGCCGACAACGAGACCATCAAATCCCAAGACCATGAGGCCATGAGGCTATTGCCGCCTTAGTTAAATTTTGCGCTTCTGGGACTCTTTGTTTGTTCTCCATAGGACAGGCTTTCCAGCCTGTCTTTCCAGCTTGTCGCTCAGATGGACAGCCCGGAAAGGCCGTCCTACGTAAACGGTTCAATGCTTTCAGGTGAATTTGCGCTAAACAATGAGAGGACCGATTGGTATAAAAAGTTGCTTAACACAGCACTACAGGACTATCAGACCCAATGACCTACTTCGGCTTTCTCCTACGCTTCCTTTTCATCCCCATCCTGATCTTCCTTGCCATCGCGCTTTGGGACAACAGGCAGGGCAGGCAAATCAACGGCTTCCGCAACGGAAAGGCGGTATGGATCGCCATTGCCGTGCATGTGTTTCTCGCCGTCGCCTATACCACCCCATGGGATAACTACCTGGTCGCCACGGGCGTCTGGTACTACAACCCTAACCTCGTGACGGGCATTGTCATCGGCTACGTTCCCATCGAGGAATACACCTTCTTCATCGTGGAGACGATCCTGGCAGGGTTGTGGTGGTGGTTCCTTGCAAGGCGCTTTTACCCTCTTGGAGAAAGAGCGTGTATAGGGAATTTCATGCCCAACAAACGGCTTATCTACCTTTCTGCAAGTATGATTGCTCTTGTCTGGCTGGTTTTCACCTGCCTGTTCTTTTTGGGTCATGTCAAGTGGACTTACCTCTCCATCATCCTGTTCTGGGCATTGCCTGTAATTTTTATCCAGGTGCTTTTCGGCGCAGATATTCTCTGGCATCACCGTAAACTGGTCTTTTGGGCGATCATCGTCCCTGGAACATACCTCTCGCTGACGGACATCGTCGCTCTTCAGGCAACGACCTGGTCTATTTCAACCACGCAAACGACAGGAGTTTTGTTTTTCAAGATTTTGCCTTTGGAAGAAGCGACCTTCTTCTTTGTGACAAACATGATGATTACCTTCGGCATCACCCTCTTGCTCTCTGAAGAAAGTCACCAGCGGTTTGAGGAAGCTCGTAACCGCTTGTTACCTCGACAATGTTAGATTGCCTGTCTGCTGTCATTGCGAGGCGGCGATAGCCAAAAAACGCCCTCGCAATGACGAGGATGGGTAGTGGTCTGTGATGCGTAAAAGTGTGTAATCCCACTGCACGAAATATACCCCCATAGGTGGGTGAAAAAGGCTCTTAAAGGCTTTTGGTTCCCACTAAGGGGGCAGTTTTCAAAGTGGCTTGATTTCAATTTCATCCGTGACAGACCAATAGCCGTTTCTGGCTTCGGTTGGTAAGGTGCAAAATCTTGCAATCTGAGACCGTTTTTCACGATTCGCTCGCCAGTTGCGCAAAAGTTAGGTTAACTTTTTAGGGCTGATTAGAAGCGTACGGGGGATATAGCGCCTAACAACGCTTCCAGTTTTAGGATTCCTTCTTGAAGCGTATCCCCCAAATAGTACCCCGGGACTTTCTGACGCAGCGAGGGATTGACAACGAATGCCCGCCCGCCGAAGGCGATCTTTGGTTGATCGCCAACCGTTTTGATCCACTTCGGCCATTCAGCCAGGGCCAGCGCCGACTCTTCTATCGTGGCCACCAATACGACGAAAGAAGGATGAATTTGTGAGATGAAATCGGCCAGATCCTTCAAGGGCACATTTTGACCTAAGTAGGCAACAGGCCATCCCTTCCGACGAAGCAAGACCCCAAAGACAAGCAGACTTCCTTCATGCCATTCATAGGGTGGACAGGCCAGAATCACCGGCTGGAAGGGCCGAGCAGGTGGACCGGTAACCATCCACATCAGCAGGCGATGGCGCAGGTAGTTGGAAGCCAGGTGTTCCGTAGCTATAGAGAGTTGCCCTCGTTCCCAGGCATCTCCAATCTGTACTAATACCGGCACAATCACGTCCAGGATGATTTCTTCCGGTGAAAGGAAAGCCGACATCTCCCTCATTAACTGGTCGGCGAGGTTTAGATCGTGTTTTTTCAGCGCTTCAAGAAGACGTTCTTGGAGCAAAACTGGAGAGGAGATGTTCGTCGCTTGCGTTTCCTTTGGAGGTCCGAAGGCGAGGAATAGCTGTCCTTGTTTTTCGAGCAGGCGCACTGCCTCAATGGCTCGACCAGCGCTCATTCCAGCTTCTATCTGCATTTTCACCCAACGCAAGCGCACAATATCCTGTTCCGAATACAGGCGATGTCCACCTGCCGTGCGATGGACGACTGGAAATCCATAGCGCCGCTCCCAGGCATGTAAGGTGGAAGCGGGAATTCCCGTGAGACGAGTAACCATCCCGATGTTGTAAAGAGGAGTTTCCGACATTCTGGTGTTGATAGCCAAAATAAGTACAACTTTGATGAGCGTTGGCGAAGCTTTTGTAATCACCTATCCTGGGAGCAGTCAAGTAGAAAATCCTACTCCCATTTGTCATTTCGAGTAAAGCACTTGCCACGCCTGCCACAAGCGAATCGGGGGGAATTTTTCCCTGGGTGTCTGCAGTCCACTGTCTACGCTCCGCTCAGGGATTGCTCTACCGTTCGTGACAGAGCATCTTTTTGTGTTTGCGTTAGAGTGTAACTTATTGCACAGATTTTGTCAAGATTATCCTTTGCAATTCCTGTAAAAAACCTTGACAAAATATCAACAACCTCTTACAATGGTTCAAAACCAAAAAGGAGCAACGAGCATGAAGATTGTGATCATTGGTGCAGGAATAGGAGGAATTGCAATAGCTGGCCGACTGGCAAAGGCAGGTCATGCGGTCACAGTTTTTGAGAAGAATGCTACCCCAGGTGGACGCGCACAGGTCATTCAAAAAGACGGGTTCCGATTTGATACCGGCCCAACACTATTTTTGATGCCCGAGATATACAGAGAAACGTATGCTGCGCTTGGGGAAAGGATGGAAGACCATCTGGAGCTCGTTTGCATAGACCCCACTTATCGTATTCATTTTCACAACAGCACGCATCTGGATTTGAGCCATAACTTACTTTCCATGCGTGAACAACTTGAGGCCATTGAAACTGGGGCATTTGCAAAGTTTTTGGAATTCATGGCCGAAGGTTACAGGCACTATTCCCTTTCTTTACAAAAGTTCGTTGGGCGGAATTTCTACTCTTATCTCGATTATTTCTCCCCACAGAACTTGCCCTTATTGTTTCGACTCAAAGCTCTAACCAAGCATGCCAAAAACATCGCCCGATATTTCAGAGATCCCCGCTTACAGGCAGCCTTTTCTTTCCAAAATATGTATTTGGGTCTTAGCCCTTATGATGCTCCTGCAACATATTCGCTTCTACAATATACTGAACTGGGAGAAGGGGTTTGGTTCCCAAAAGGGGGAATGTATCGAGTCATCGAGACACTTGTCAAGATTGTAGAAGGACTTGGTGTGCATTTTGAGTATAACGCACCTGTCCGGGAGATTCGTGTCAATAGCCATCAAGCGGAGGGGATTATCCTGGAAGATGGCACGTTTGTAAAAGCGGATGTTGTCATAGCCAATGCAGATTTGCCGTATGTGTATGCCAACCTGCTTCCAGAAGATGGTAGTGCAGCCCGTTTGGCGCGCAAGAAATATACCTCTTCTACGCTGATGTTCTATTGGGGTCTCAGGGGAGAAAGGTCATCACAACTTTTGCATCACAATGTTTTTCTTGCGGATCATGAATACAAAGCTTCCTTTGATCAAATTTTCAAAGAGCTAACCTTGCCTCAAACCCCTTCTTTCTATGTCAACGCGCCGGCGCGCACGGATGCCTCTTTTGCTCCTGCGGATGGGGATGCGCTGATGATACTGGTGCCGGTTGGGCACTTAAACGAGAAAGAGCCTCAAGATTGGGAAGCATTGCGCACGCGTGCTCGCCGCTTTGTCATCGCTAAATTGGAAGAAATTGGAGTAAAGGACTTGGAGAAACGCATCGTTGTCGAAGAGACCATCGGACCGCCATACTATTTGCATCAACTTAATCTTACCAAGGGCGCAGCCTTTGGTCTAAGTCACAATTTCCTGCAAGTAGGCTACTTGCGACCTCATAATCGCCATCCCCGTTATCAGAATCTGTATTTTGTAGGTGCCAGTACTCATCCTGGGACAGGCTTGCCAATCGTGTTGCTTTCCGCAAAATTGACCGCAGAAAGAATATTCAAGGAACAAAGGTAAAAAAAACTTGTATTTGTCTTCGTATATGCCAAAGGATCAGCATCTCTGGAGGTATCTCATGGAAATTCATTCAACTTTGTCATGGGAAACGCGCCTAATCAAAATGGCCTACGAAGGCTTGGATTCCCTTCACCACCGAGTTGTTCCCTTTGATGCTCCACTTTTAGAAGCGGCCTATCGGCTTTGTGAACAGATCACGCGTGAGCATAGCCGCACTTTTTTCTTGGCTTCTGTTCTTCTACCAAGGCACAAACGGAGAGCGGCGTGGGCGCTTTATGCCTTTTGCCGAGTGACGGATGACATTGTGGATGATTCCCGAAACGATGAACGCCTGGAGAAGTTAAACGCCTGGCGGGAATGTGCCCTTTCTGATTGCCCTCCGAGTTCCAATCTGGTCGCAGTGGCGTGGGCGCATGCTCGTTCTCAATTTGGCATCCCCATAAAATATGCCGAACAATTGATCGATGGTGTAGCTGCCGATCTGGCCAAATTTCGCTATCAGACCTTTGCAGAACTTGCCGAATACGCCTATGGGGTGGCATCTACTGTTGGATTGATGGTAATGCACATTATCGGTTTTCGCACCACCAGGGCGGTCGATTATGCTATCAAGTTAGGCGTTGCTCTACAGCTCACAAACATCCTGCGTGATATTGCAGAAGATTGGAAAATGGGACGAGTGTATCTACCACAGGAAGAGATGCAGTATTTTGGGATTACCGAGGCGGATCTGGCAGAGGCAAGAGTAACTCCTGCCTGGCGAGATTTTATGAGTTTTCAAATTCAACGGGTGCGTCATCTTTATGAGCAAGCCTGGCCGGGAATTGCTCTACTGAACAGGGATGGTCGTTTTGCGATCGCTGCAGCTGCAGATTTATATCGGGCGATTCTCGATGACATCGAAGCACATGACTATGATGTTTTTTCTCGCCGTGCCCATTTGACATCCTGGGATAAACTCCGCCGTCTACCCGGCATTTGGCTCAGAAGTCAAATTTTGGAAAAACAGCTACCCTCGTAACTAAAGCCAAAGAATCGGCGCGGATTCGGATTGGCTTGAAATGATTCTGTTAGGTATCGAGAAATGAGATTAGTTGAAACCACCCGCTATGAACTACCTCCTGAAGGCATCAGCTTGCTTGGATATATCGTTCGCCGTATGCATAAGACGGAATGGCTTGTGAAAGCCTCCGCAGCCCTGGCCGAGGGTAAGACCCAGCAGGCTCTCGAATTCGCCGCCGTCTACGCCGTGGCAGCCTCGACCTCGTTCGGACGGGCATACTACCAGCCGCGCTTCAATCGCGTCGGCGACCAGGTGCGCGAACCAGACCCGGCCACCGGCGCAATCGTCACCGCCAGACTGGAAAGCGACTCGCCGCACTACCACATCACCTACGAAGCCACGTTGCCAAATGGAAGCACCTTCAAAGGCTCCGAGCGAATCACCGGCACCACCCTCGGCTTGCGCGGACTGGGCATGCCTGCCCCCTCGAAATTCAGTTTTACCGCAGGTACTTACACCGCCGAATTCGAAGGCATTCTCACCAGTGAACTGGCGCTCTCTTTGTTTGGAGGCACCCGCATCCGCGCCTACGGCTTCCTGAGCCTGAAAGACAACTGCGGGAATATTGGCCGAGCGGAACTGAATCGCACAGGCGAGATTGCTATTCACATCGATCAACAGCCTGAAGTGAGATATTCTATTTTCTCCCTGATGGATCCAGCAAAGACATAGGCGGCACTCTATTTTTAGGAGACGGATATGAAAAATGCAATTATTTGGGGCGCTGCTGGTGGTATCGGAAAAGCACTCACGCAAAAACTTACAAGCGAGAACTTCACTGTTATTGCGATCTCTCGCCAAATAGACGAGATGAGCCTGGTTACGCCGTACACCATTCATGCCGATGTGACCCAACCTTTGCAAGTTGCTGAAGCGGCCCGTATAGCTGGAGAAGTTGCTAAGGGTTTTGATCTGTATGTCTATGCTGTTGGCGATATTATCTACCAAAAGATCAGCGAGATGTCTTCCGATCAATGGGATCGCATCCTTGCTGCGAACCTAACCGGCGTCTTCTTGACTACACAAGCCAGCTTGTCACTGCTTCGTTCTGGAGCATACATGGTTTTCCTGGGTGCAGTTCACGAGCGCTTACGTTTACCCGGCCTGAGCGCTTATGCTGCTGCGAAAGCGGGCCTTGAGGTCTTTGTCGAAATATTGCGTAAAGAGACCCGACATAAGACACTCATTATCCGTCCAGGTGCAGTGAATACTGCTCTCTGGTCAAAGGTTCCCTTTTCGCTCCCTAAGACTGCTCTTCAGCCCGAAGCCCTGGCAGAAAAAATCTACTCGGCGATCATTGAAGGAAAAGAAGGAGTGCTTGACCTGTGAAGAATCTGTTGTAGTCTGGGCGCTTGAATGCTTTTCCGCTTTAAGCGACTTGCATCAACCATGCTCTCTACTCTTCTATACATCCTTTTCGTCGTCCTCTCGTTTCTGCTGGGCAGCCTGCCCTTTGCCGTCTGGCTGGGGCGCCTCGCCGATGCCGACCCGCGCCGCGTGGGCGACAGCAACCCCGGCACGACCAACGCCTGGAAAGCAGGCGGGTGGCGGCTGGGCTTGCCTGTGATAGTGCTGGACTTCGCCAAAGGGTTTCTCCCCGTTTTCCTGGCGCGCTGGGCCTGGAACTGGAGCGGCTGGCCGCTGGTCGCTGTGACCGTTGCGCCGGTGCTGGGTCACCGCTTCTCGCCCTTTCTGGGCGGGCGCGGCGGCAAAGGGATGATGTCCCTGCTGGCCGTTTGGGCCGGCCTGACGCTGTGGCAGGGTCCGCTGATCATTGGCTCGATGCTGTTGCTGGGCACGTTTGGCCTGCGCCTGCGCGATGGCTGGACGCTTGGGTTGGCACTGTTCGCTCTTCTGCCTTTTCTCCTGGCCGGCATTTGGGGCTGGGAAGCCCTGGCCTTGTGGGCCTTCAGTGCCCTGATGATCTGGGCCGGCTACCGGCATACCCTGCTCTGGCCGCCTTTCAGGGGAAAAAGTCATGGCTGATCTTGCGTCGCTGTTGACATGGGATAGCCAGTTGCGAGGCATTCTGCTGTATCTGGTCGTGATTGCTGTGAACACGTTGTTGAACTGGCTCTCACTGCCCCGATTGGGAAACTCTCCTGCGCCGCAGAACTGGCCTGCGGTGGCGATCCTCGTGCCGGCGCGGGACGAGGAGGCCAATATCCGCCGCTGTGTCACCTCCCTGCTGGCGCAGGATTACCCCGCTTTCAGCGTTTGGGTGCTGGACGATGCCTCTACCGATGCCACGCCCCAGATTTTAGCGGAACTATCTGCTGCGGAACCGCGCCTGCACGTCCTGCAGAGCGCACCGCTGCCGCAAGGCTGGCTCGGCAAGAATTGGGCCTGTCATCAACTGGCCGAGAACGTCCCGGCGGAGGTTCCCCTGCTCCTCTTCGTGGACGCCGATACCTGGCACGCGCCGACCATGCTGCGTCACTCCGTTGCTGCCTTGCAGGCGCACCAGGCCGACCTGCTCTCCGCCCTACCGCAGCAGGAAACGCGCACCCTGGCAGAAATGCTCACCGTGCCGCTGCTGCCCTGGGCCTTGCTCAGCCACTTTCCCCTCTGGCTCACCCGCCGCGTACGCTGGCCGCGCCTTTCGGCGGCGGTCGGTCAGCACATGCTCTGGCGGCGCAGCGCCTATCAACAGGCGGGCGGTCACGCCGCGGTACGGCATGAAGTCGTCGAAGATATGGCGCTGGCGCGGCAGGCGGCACAACGCGGTTTGCGCCTCCTGTTTTTGCCTGGCCGCGGGCAGGTCTTTTGTCAGATGTACCACTCAACGGCAGACGCCATTGCCGGCTTCGGCAAAAACCTGTTCTCGGTCTTTGAGCGCCGTTTGCTGACCTATATCTTCGTCTGGCTGTGGCTGGGGATTGCCTTTCTGGGTCCATGGCTGGCGCTCTTTTGGAGTTGGACGGCAAGATTGACCACCACATTCTCCTCTGCACTGGTTGCCGTCGTCCTGACCTTGCTGATTTGGGGCATGGTGGTACGAATGAGCGGAATGCATCCACTGATCCTGCCGCTTTCGCCTGTCATCGTCTTGAGTTCCATCTTGCTGGCTTTCCATTCGCTGGGTCAAACCCTGACCCGCCGCACGGTTTGGAAAGGCAGACGTATTTCTTGAAAGGGTTCCGAATGAATAACAAACGTCTCTTTTCGATTTTCTTAGTGGTCTTCGTTGACCTGCTGGGCTTCAGCCTGATTTTGCCGCTGCTGCCCTACTATGCTGAACAGTACGGCGCAACGCCGTTCGTCACCGGCCTGCTGGTGGCCTCCTACGCCGCCGCTTCGCTCATCGGTTCGCCCATCCTGGGCCGTCTCTCTGACCGTTATGGCCGCCGCCCGATTCTGCTCCTCAGCGTTTTCGGGACGCTGCTCGGCTTCCTGCTGCTCGGCTTTGCCGCACCCCTCGGCGAGGCGCTGGCGCGCTGGCTGGCGCCCTCTGCCGCCAAGACTTTTGTACTGGGCGTCCTGTTCCTCGCCCGCATCCTTGACGGATTGACGGCGGGCAACATCACCGTCGCACAGGCCTACATCTCGGACGTGACCGACGAGAAGAACCGCGCCAGAGGCCTCGGTCTCATCGGCGCGGCCTTCGGGCTGGGATTCATCATCGGCCCGGCCCTCGGCGGTCTGCTCAGCAAAGCCGGTTACAGCGTCCCGGCGTTTGTGGCGGCGGGCGTGGCGACCTTCAACCTGATGATGATTGCCCTCTTCCTGCCCGAGTCGCTTTCGCTGGCACGGCAGGAGGAAATAGCGCAAATTCAGCGTCCGCCGTTCACGCTCAGTGCACTGCTGGTTGCCCTGCGCCGCCCGGTAGTCGGTCCGCTCCTGCACCTGCGCTTCTTTTACGGACTGGCTTTTTCGCTCTTCCAGAGCATCTTCTCGCTCTACGCCCAGGCCATCGGTCTGACCTCTGACCGGACGGGATACGTGCTGGCATACGTCGGTCTGCTCGTGGTCATCGTCCAGGGCGGGCTGATCGGCGTGTTGACCAAACGCTTCCGCGAGAACAGCCTCATCATCAGCGGCCTGTGGGTGATGGGATTCTCTTTCGTCGGCTGGGCGCTGACCCGCAACCTGGGGACGCTGCTCATCGTCCTGCTGCCGCTGGCGGTTTCGGGCGGCGTGCTGAACACCGTCATCCAGTCCGCGTTGACCAAATCGGTCGCCCGCGACGAACTGGGCGGTACGCTCGGTCTGGCGGGCGCGCTCGAATCCGTCACCCGCGTCATCGCCCCGACCATCGGCGGATTCCTGCTCGGCACGCTGGGAGTCTGGGCGCCGGGCGTCTTCTGCGCGCTCATACTGCTGTGGTCGGTCTGGTTCACTTATCGGCGCATCATTCTGGTCAAAAAGCCGGTCGTTCCACCGGCAGCGGAGGTCGTGAATGGGTAAGAAACGTCTCCCCCTGTGGGCGCGTCTGACGCTGGGATTGCTGGCGCTGCTCGTCCTGCTGACTGGCGGCTTCGTCATTTGGGGTTCGACGCCTGCCGGCCCGATGCCGGAAGTCTACGAGCGCGTCCCCGGCCTGAACGAAGTCTCCGCTGGCGAGCGCTGGCTGACCTTCATGCCCGAGGGCAGCACCCCGACTGTCGGCCTGATCCTGTACCCCGGCGGCCACGTGGACTTCCGCGCCTACGCCCCGGCGGCGCAAGCCATCGCCGACCAGGGCTATTTCGTGGCGCTGGTGCGTATGCCGCTCAACCTGGCCGTGTTCAAGCCGGACGCGGCAGCAGAAGTCATCGCCGCCTATCCTGAAATCGAGCATTGGGCGGTGGGCGGACACTCCCTGGGCGGGGCGATGGCGGCTCATTTTGTCGCCGCCCACCCCGGGGCGGTGGACGGACTCGTCCTGTGGGCGGCGTACCCCGCCTCGTCGGATGATCTCAGTCAGTCGGGGGTGCGCGTCGTCTCGATTTCGGCTTCCCTCGATGGCCTGTCCACGCCGGAGAAGATCGCCGCCTCCCGTCCGCTGCTGCCGGCGGATACCATCTGGGTGACCATCCAGGGCGGCAACCATGCCCAGTTTGGCTGGTACGGCCCGCAGTCGGGTGATGCCCCGGCTGCCATCTCGCGCGAGGCCCAGCAAGCGCAAATCGTTGAAGCAACGGTCGCGTTGCTGGAAAGTTTGAAAGAAAACCCGTAACACGGCCTTTTCAAGCCATCGGGACAGGCTGGAAAACCTGTCTTACGAGAAAACTTGTAGGACGGCCTTTCCAGGCCATCATGAACAGGCTGGAAAGCCTCTCCTACGGGAAACTGGTAGCACGCCTTTCCAGGCCGTCTGAGTTACAATCTGTCCTATGCCCGAAGAAAAAATCTTCTACCGCCGACACCTGCCTCACTTTCAGCCTCCTGGAGCGATTCTTTTTGTTACCTTCAGGCTATACAACTCTTTGCCATCTGATGTTATAGAACGGCTCATCCAGGAATCTGAAGCCTTGGAACGCTCCTTTGTCAGCATGGAGCCATCCCAACATCTGCCTCACATTCTGGAAGCCAAAAAGAAGATGTTTGCGAAATGGGATGCTGTTCTTGATCAACTCCGCCCAGGTCCGCGGTGGCTGGAAAACGACGAAATTGCCCAAATTGTCGCCGATGCACTGCATTACCTGGATGGCAAAAAGTATGAGTTGATTGCTTATTGCATCATGCCCAATCATGTGCACGTTGTGTTCAAGCCACTGATCAAAACACAGGATGAGCAAGGCGAATATTACTATCCCGTATACGAGATTATGCGATCGTTGAAAGGCTTCACAGCCTGGAAAATCAATCGCATTTTGAACCAAAAAGGAGCTTTCTGGCAAGAAGAGAGTTATGACCACGTTGTCCGTGATGAAAGCGAACTCCAGCGAATTGTGGAGTATGTGTTGATGAATCCAGTTAAGGCCGGACTTGTTGAAAGCCCAGAAATGTGGAAGTGGTCGTATTACAAATTCACGTTGTAGCGCGGCCTTTCCAGGCCGTCCAGAACAGGCTGGAAAGCCTGTCTTACGAGAAAACTTGTAGACGGCCTTTCCAGGCCGTCCAGAACAGGCTGGAAAGCCTGTCTTACGAGAAAACTTGTAGACGGCCTTTCCAGGCCGTCAGGGACAGGCTCGAAAGCCTGTCTTACGAGAAAACTTGTAGGACGGCCTTTCCAGGCCGTCAGGGACAGGCTCGAAAGCCTGTCTTACGAGAAAAC
>JAGHYK010000257.1 GCA_017743695.1 Chloroflexota bacterium | reverse complement strand
AGGGTAGAGGAGTTCAAATTTCCTGAAGGAAAGATACACTACCCATGCCTTTCAAAACCTTGACAATCCGCCCATGTTGCGTATAATACGGCGCAATCAAAGGCTGTGAAGAGGACGAGTACGCATCACACGGCGGCACAGAGAGCAGGCGATTGGTGAAAGTCCTGCCCGTGATGGTGATGCGGAATGGACCTCTGAGCCGCAGGGTGAACGTCGAACGATCAGTAGCCCGAGACGGCAGGCTCCCGTTAGCAGAGCCAGGGTATAACCCGTTGAATGGGCGTACCCGTAAAGAGTGAGGCTGGCTTCCCCTGGTGCTTCACCAGGGGTTTTTTGTTAGCCTAACCTGGGTGGCACCGCGGATCGAGACCATCCGTCCCATGTGGGATGGATGGTCTTTTTTATGGATGCTGAATTTTGAGCGAAAGGAGGTGCATGGAATGTCTGAACAAAGGGTTACGCGAGAGGTACAGGTCGAGGAAAGGCCCGCTTTGCAGGAGCGCTTCTGCGAAGTTCCACCGCAGGAGGTTGCCTCATCTGCGGCCGAGAGCGACAGGTCCCGCGAAGCGTGGCTGGCGATGACGCTCGGCTTTGTGCCGTGAAAGGAAAGGTCGTGTGGCTGGAGATGGCTCTGTGATCCCAGCGATCCATTTCATCTTTCTCGAAAATTCATTTCCCATCAGGAGGTTTTGCCATGTCTGATACCATTCGTTTCTTACTTTCTGAGGCCGATCTGCCTCGATTCTGGTACAACGTGCAGGCCGATAGCCCCTTACCTCCCGCGCCGGTGCTGCGGCCGGATACGATGGAGCCGGTAACGCCGGATTTTCTTTCGGTTCTCTTCCCGATGGAGTTGATCTTGCAAGAAGTGTCGCAGGAGCGGTATATCGAGATTCCGCAGGAGGTGCGCGAGATTTACCGGTTATACCGGCCAACGCCGCTGGTGCGGGCGCGTCGTCTGGAGCAGGCGTTGCAGACGCCGGCGCATATTTACTTCAAGAATGAGAGCGTTTCGCCCTCCGGTAGCCACAAGTTAAATACAGCGCTGGCCCAGGCTTTCTATAACAGGGCAGCCGGCACGAAGGCGTTGACAACCGAAACCGGGGCCGGTCAGTGGGGGTCGGCGCTGGCAATTGCCTGCAATTTCTTTGGGCTGGACCTTGAAGTGTACATGGTGAAGGTTTCTTATCGTCAGAAACCCTACCGCCGTATTTTGATGGAGTCTTTTGGGGCAAAGGTCTTTGCCAGTCCGACCGACCGGACGCAGTATGGTCGCTCGGTGTTGGCTGCGGATCCGGAGAATCCCGGTTCGCTGGGGATCGCTATTTCAGAGGCTGTGGAGGCTGCTGCCACCTCCAACGGCCAGAAAAAGTATAGCCTGGGGTCGGTGCTGAATCATGTGATCCTGCACCAGACGGTGATCGGGCAAGAGGCTTTGAAACAGATGGAGATGGCCGGGGAATATCCGGATGTGGTGATCGGCTGTGTAGGTGGCGGGTCAAACTTCGCCGGCCTGGCCTATCCGTTCCTGGGGGAGAATTTGCGCAACGGGCGGAAGACGCGCCTGATCGCCGTGGAGCCGACGGCGGCGCCTTCGTTGACCAAAGGCGTCTATACTTTCGATTACGGCGATACCGCGCGCATGGCGCCGATTGTCAAAATGTACACGTTGGGGCATACGTTCGTGCCACCGGGGATTCACGCCGGCGGGCTGCGCTATCATGGGATGGCTCCCAGCCTTTCTGCATTTTACGATGCCGGCCTGATCGAGGCAGTGGCTGTGCCCCAACGGGCAACGTTTGAAGCGGCGCTCCTCTTCGCTCGGAGTGAGGGCATTGTGCCGGCGCCGGAGTCGGCACATGCGATACGGGTGGCGATTGATCAGGCGCTGGAGGCCCGCGAACGCGGCGAGAAGCGGGTCATCCTGTTCAATCTTTCCGGCCATGGTCACTTTGACCTGGCGGCCTATGAGGCTTACCTGAACAACGCGTTAGAAGATTATGAGTATCCGAAAGAAGCAGTCATGGAGGCCTTGCAACATTTGCCTCAGGTAGCAGTTGCCTGAGGGGAGGAGGGAAGCGATGGTCGAGAGGGGGGCGGCCATCGCTTTTTTTGTCAGGAACAGAGCGCGTCTGGAAGGGGAAAATGTGATATACTTATCAAAGTAATCCAAAAAATTTCTGGAGGTTGACATGGCATATTACGAATTGCCCCCTTTGCCCTATGCGTATGATGCGCTGGAACCGTATATTGATGCGCGGACGATGGAGATTCATCATACCAAACATCACCAGGCCTATATCTCCAATCTGAACGCGGCCATAGAGAAGCATCCTGAGCTGGCAAGCAAATCCCTGGATGAACTGTTGCGCGACCTGAACGCTGTTCCAGAGGACATCCGAACGGTGGTGCGTAATCACGGCGGCGGGACGTGGAACCATTCGCTGTTTTGGGTGATTATGTCGCCCAACGGCGGTGGGATGCCGGGTGGTGAACTGGCGAAGGCTATCGAGACCACCTTCGGTTCTTTTGAGGCTTTCAAGGCCGAGTTTGAAAAGGCAGCCAATGGGCGCTTCGGCTCCGGGTGGGCCTGGCTGGTATTGCGCAATGGATCGCTGGCTGTGGTCTCTACCCCGAATCAGGATAATCCGCTTTCAGAAGGGATGATCCCGTTGATGGGGATTGACGTCTGGGAACATGCCTATTACCTGAAGTATCAGAACCGCCGCGCGGAGTATGTGACGAACTGGTGGAATGTGGTGAACTGGCCGGAAGTGGAGCGGCGTTTTGCCGAATATCGCAAGGCTTGAACGGAAGAGGATGGCCCTGGGAGAAATCCCAGGGCTTTTTTGTTATGGTGGACGGCGGACCGCAGACCGCGGACGGCAGGCTTTCTTGCCCGTGGGGGTAGCAGACCGTTCGCGGACGGCGGGAGGGACGATAGGCGGTGGACGATGGACGCAGGACAGGCTTT
>JAGHYK010000256.1 GCA_017743695.1 Chloroflexota bacterium | reverse complement strand
ACGCTTCGCTCGTGGCAAGCGTGGCAGGCGTGATGGGCCTGGCAGGCGTGTGGCCAGGATATGCGCTAAGCTCGCAACGACAGACTTTGAGGGTGTTTGCAACAGAGCAACCTGTAAGCACCATCAGAGTATCCCGTTCGGCGGTATGTGCCCAAGCGTCTTGAGAACGCCTGGAGCGTTAAATATCGCCGAACAGGATAGAGTTATCTCTGCTTGAAACTATCCGAGAAGGATAAAAAAACTATGAGCGAACGAGAAAATGTCTCTGCGAGTAAACCCGTTATGGAGGAACCTGTCTGGACGTATCGTGGCTATCGCATTCGGCCAGGTGAATTTGTCACCGCAATGGTGCATTTCTTCCGTGCCGAAATCCAACGGGCGAATGTCTGGCGGACGCGGCTGGATGCCACTACGAATTGGGCTGTGGTAACAACCGGGGCGGCGCTTTCCATTGCTTTCAGTCAGGGGGGAGTGCACCATGGGGTGCTGATTCTCAACACATTGCTGGTTACGATGTTCCTCTTCATCGAGGCACGACGCTATCGCTATTACGAGCTATGGAGCTATCGCATTCGCCTGATGGAGACGGATTTCTACGCTGCCATGCTGGTTCCACCGTTTCATCCCTCGCCGGAATGGGCTGAAAGCCTTGCGGAAAGCCTGCTCTTGCCCCGTTTCCCGATCTCCATGCTGGAAGCGCTCGGGCGCCGTTTGCGGCGCAACTATTTGCCCATTTATGCAATCCTGGCCTTTGCCTGGATCGCTCGTGGGTACCTCTTCCCGACCCCGTTGACCGATGTGGGTGAGTTTTTCCAAAGAGCTGCCATTGGGCCAATACCGGGAAACATTGTGGTGCTGCTGGGCGCGCTCTTTTATTTTTTCTTGCTATCCCTGGCAGTGGGGACGATTGGCATGACCAATGCGACGGGAGAGGTGCTGCCGCGCTTTGGGGAAAATGGGCGGGAATCTGTCCCCCTCTCCGAAAAAGGCCTGCGTTCCTGGTTTGTGCCCCATCGCCATCGTCGTCAGTATCTGGCGATCATCATCACGGATAAAGAAGTGGAGGTATCCCAGCGCATTCTCAACGATCTTCGTCGCGGGGTGACGGCTTTGCCAGGGAAAGGAATGTACACCGGCCAGGCGCGCGGCGTTTTGTTGTGTGCGCTGACCGTGACCGAGATCAATCACCTGCGGCAAGCTGTTCATCAGGCCGATCCTCAGGCGTTTGTGGTGATCACGCAGGCTCATAGCGTCTTTGGCCGCGGTTTTCTCTCCCTGGCGGAAGAAAAGCATCCGGCATGAAAACATGGGGAAGGGGGGTGTTCCACTAATCGGAGAACCCATAGCTGCCTGCGTGAGCAGTGCATGAGGGGCACAGCACGGAAAGCGCCCCTCGTTAATCGTTTGCGCCCCTCCTTGTGGTAAAATTTTCGCTCCAGACGGAGTTTTCGCCCCCTCTCTAAAAATAAACTGGAGTCAAGACCTTGAACGCGCTTGTTCTCATCAGCATTACCGGTGTGGATCGCCCCGGCATTACTGCAGCCGTCACGCGCACGCTGGCCAGGTTCCAGGCGAACGTGCTGGATATTGGTCAGGCGGTCATTCATGATGCGCTTTCGCTCGGTATGCTGGTGCACCTTCCCGACCCTGCCGCCTTAGAGCAGGTTCAGGAGGCGATTCAGCGCACGATTGACGAACTGGGCAATCTGACGGTGCGTTTCCTCCCCATTGACGAGGCCAGTTACGCAGGCTGGGTGAGCCGGCAGGGGAAGCCGCGACACATCGTTACCTTGCTGGCACGGCAGATCACGGCATACCATATCAGTCGCCTGGCGGAAGTGATCGTCTCCTATGGCCTGAATATCTACAAAATTGACCGCCTGTCGGGCAGAATTCCTCTGGAATCGCTCGGCAAAAACGGCCAGGCGGTGGTGGAATTCTCCCTGCGCGGCCCCGTTGCGGACTTGACCGCGCTGCGCAGCGATTTCATGAAGCTGGCCGACGAGTTGGGGGTGGACATCGCCTATCAGCAGGATAACGTCTTTCGCCGTCACCGCCGTCTGCTGGCATTCGACATGGATTCCACCCTGATTCAAGTCGAAGTGATTGACGAGCTGGCGAAGCGCGCCGGGGTGGGGGAACAGGTTGCTGCCATTACGGAGAGCGCCATGCGCGGCGAGATGGATTTCAAGCGCAGTCTCATTGAACGGGTGGCGCTGCTCAAGGGGTTGCCCGAGTCGGCGCTGGCGGAGGTTGCGGCCAACCTTCCGCTCACCGAAGGCGCGGAACGATTGCTCAACACGGTGAAAAGGCTGGGATATAAGACCGCGCTTCTCTCCGGCGGGTTCACGTATTTCGGTCATGTGTTGCAAAAGCAATTTGGCATTGACTATGTCTTCGCCAACGAACTTGAGATCGAAAACGGCGTGCTCACCGGGCGCATCCGCGGCGAGATCGTGGATGGAGCGAAAAAAGCAGAGTGGCTGATCCGCATTGCCCAACGAGAGAACATCTCCCTGGAACAGGTCGTCGCAGTCGGCGATGGGGCGAACGACCTGCCCATGCTCAGCATTGCCGGCCTGGGCATCGCCTTCCGCGCCAAACCGATTGTGAAAGCCATGCTCCAGCAGTCGCTTTCTCTTGGATTGGACGGGATTCTGTATTTGATGGGGCTGCGGGACAGGGAAACGCTCTGAGCGCGGTTGCCATGAGGGGGATCCGCATTCCGCAAGCCAGTTACCAGCGCAGCCAGAGGAAAATAGAACGGCAGGCATCCAGGCCGCCCTGGAAATCCACCTGTTCATGCAGTAATTATAAGCGGTGACGATTCAGCCTGGGTGTTGCATGATAAAATTGCCTTATACTTCCTGCGATTCCCATGCTCCTGAGCTAAGAAAACTATCTCGCAGCAGGCCCAAAATTGCAAAGATCTTCGTTGAGTCTGTACAAAACAAATAGAGCGTAGCGATGGCCAAAAAATCC
>JAGHYK010000053.1 GCA_017743695.1 Chloroflexota bacterium | reverse complement strand
TTTACTTCTCCGTCACTCTGGCATAGTTGAATGCACGAGTCCCGGACACCGGCCAGACATAGCGGAGATTCCGTATCTGGCGCACGATCAGCGCGCTATCTTCAAAATCCGGGCGCACGTAGTAGTAATGGGTGTCGAAGGGATTTTCTCCATAGACGGCGGCCAGGATGTAGCCGTGCGTTTCGGCGTATTCTTTGAGCAAGATGGTCATCCTGCCCCAGCTCCCGCGGCGTTCTTTCTCTTCAGGTTTGGGAGGCACCAACGGGGAAAAATAGGCATGGAACATGATCACGTGGGGCCGGTAGCGATCCAGATATGCCTCTGTGATCTCGCCCTGCCGGGCGATCCAGGGATCGTTCAATCCCCAGGTGTCTATCGTCGTCCAGTCAGAGTAATAGGGGACCAACCCTGCCTCACTGGTCGCCAGCACATAGCCCTTGTCACGGAATGCGGCCAGCATCTTCCCGATCTCTGCGCGCCCATCGGCGTAACTGCCAAAGCAGTTCCGATGGTAGGTTAAAAAGCAGTTTTGGGCGGCAGAGTAGGTCCATCCGGCAGCGGCGATCAAAAGCCCGGCCAGGGCGGCACTCACCTTTTCTCTGAAAGAAAGCGGACGTCGCCAGCCGAATTCCAATCCCTGCACCAGGGGATACCAGCTCAACAGAACCAGTGGCAGGAGCGCATACTGGAAGCGTGCCCGATAATTCATCTCATCCGAGATCAGCACGAACGCCAGCGAAAATCCCACGACCGGGAGCAGAAATGCCAGGGTGCGGCGGGTGTGCTGCGGCGAACGAAACCCCAGGACAAAGGCCGGCAGAAACGGCGCGATGAAGCGCAACGTATTCCGCAAGGAGGAAAACATCGCCTCCCAGTGCAGAACCCCGCCGCCCTTTTTGTAAAAAGGGTTGGGCAGTGGATGACCAAAATATTGCCAGCGCCAGAGGAAGTAAGCGCCTCCGAACACAAGGAAGACTATCAGGAAGATGAACGAAAGCCGTCCTGAATCCTTCCAGCCGCGCAGGATCAGCACTGCCAGCCAGATCAGCGTGGCCAGGATCACGCCCTCCGGACGGATCAGGCCGCTCAGCAAAGCAGTGAAGGCAAAGGCCAGCTCCAGCCACAAGGGCGCGGAACGCCGCAGGGTCAGGATCAGGCCCAACGTCCAGGTGAGCGCGATGGCGAGCGCAAAGAACGGCGTGCCGAAATAAGCGATCACGTAGGCAAAGCCGGGACCGGCTGCCAGGTAGAGTGCGTTCCAGGCTGCCGGAAGATGTCCCGCGCCCCACAGGCGCCGGTTGACCCAGTAGACCAGGAGGATCGTCAGCAAATGCGAAGCGAGCGTGAGCAGGCGTACCGACCGCCCCACGCCGATCCCCAGCTTCGCCAGCGCAGCCACACTGACCATGAAAAGGAAATCGGTCGCGCCATCTACCGGCGCTTCGCCGACGTTCCAGACAATTCCATCGCCGCGCGCCAGATGGCTGGCATAACGCATCAACATCGCCGCATCTTCAAACGGCGGCGCATTGTAGTCAAATGCCAGGAAGGAATAGGCCAGAGAGGCCAGGATCAGGACAAGAGAAAGTG
Organism: Chloroflexota bacterium; assembly: GCA_017743695.1. GTDB lineage: Bacteria > Chloroflexota > Anaerolineae > Anaerolineales > Villigracilaceae > 630D-37. The sequence continues at coordinate 13,156 of JAGHYK010000053.1, read as the reverse complement.
CCCCATCCAGGAGAACTGCATGACGCTGAAAGAGAGAACGCATGAGCGGAACCTCCAACCCGGAATACAGCCCTGTAGTATACTCGCATTTTGGATAATTACTACGCTGCCCATCCTTGCGAGCCGCCGCAGGCGGCAAAGCAATCCCCTTGCTTGCCGGGAGATTGCTTCGCTAACGCTCGCAATGACAAGGTTCTTCATTGCTCAGGACAGGCAGTTACCGTTTTGGACGGTAGATGACAGACGAGACGATTGTCACCGAAAGGAGCCGCATGATCGAAAAACGACTTTCCCTCTTCCCCATTTCCATTGACGTTCAAAACGACCAGCTCACCCTGCAGGGATATGCCCTTCAGGAGCTGGCAAGGGAGTATGGAACGCCGCTTTATCTCTACGATGCGGCGACCCTGGCGCATCAGTATCATCGTTACCGCCAGGCGCTCCAGCGCTACCCTGGGAGGGCTTCGATCACCTATGCCGGCAAGGCGTATCTCTCCCCAGGGCTGATCCGCTGGCTGGCTGCTCATGGGGCCTGGGTGGATTGTAGCAGCGCGGGGGAGATACTGGCGACGCGAAAATTTTCAAAGCGCATCCCGATCCTGGTGCATGGCGTCAACAAAAGCGCCTCCGATCTGGAGCTTGCGCTTCGCTTTGCCCGAACGATCGTCGTGGACAACCTGAGCGAATGGCAGCGCCTGATTCAGCTCCATCGCCAGGGGCATGTGCTTCCCGATCTCTGGCTGCGCTTTTGCCCCGGCGTGCTTACCCATACCCACCGCCACATTCAGACCGGGCACGAGACCAGCAAATTCGGCATGAGTGCGGAAGAAATCCTGAGCGCCATTCGACTGGCGGAACAAAACGGGATGCGCGTTCAGGGGCTACATTTTCACATCGGGTCGCAGTGGCGCGAAACGACAGCGGTGCTCCAGGCTATCGAGGAGACGCTGAAACTGGCCTCCGAAATTCGCTGGGTAGAAGAGCGATGGCATTTTTGCCCCGGTGGGGGGTGGGGAGTGCCCTATCACGAGGACGATTTGCCCTGGCCCGCGCTCGAAAATTACCTGGAAGAAATCCTTTCCCTCACCATCCACGGCGTGCAGCGTTATGGGCTGCCCCTCCCCGATCTCCATCTCGAACCGGGGCGTAGCCTGATCGCCCAGGCAGGGATCGCCATTTATCAAATCGGGACGATCAAACGCCGGCCAGGATGCACGTGGTTGCTGGTAGATGGCGGTCTGGCAGACAACCCGCGCCCCGCGCTTTATAACGCCCGCTACACGGCGCTGCCGCTACAGGGTCTCGGGCGCGCCTGGGAAGAGCAGGTCTGGATCGGTGGCCCGTATTGCGAGTCCGGTGATGTGCTCATCCAGGATTTAGCCTTCCCCAAAGTGGAAGAGGGGGAATACATTGCGGTGCCGGTCAGCGGCGCTTACCAGATCAGCATGGCAAGCAACTATAATGGAGCCTATCGGCCGGCTGTGCTCTGGATCGAAGACGGGAGGATCGAGATTGACCAGAAGCGAGAGAAAAAGCTCTGGTGGCAATAAGTCGCACGATTCCGCGCAGATGGGGTAAAATTAAACGGAGATACCCTCACAAGGAGCATACAGTGAGTCGCTGGCCTGGCAAATATGTCATTGGATTGACCGGGAACATCGCCACCGGCAAAAGTGTGGTGCGTCGCATGTTGGAACAACTGGGAGCCTATACGATAGATGCTGATATGCTGGCCCATCGCGCCATTGCAAAAGGCGCTCCAGGCTACCAGGCGGTCGTAGACACCTTTGGAAGATGGATCCTGGATGCAAATGGAGAAATCAATCGCGAACGATTGGGGCGGGTGGTGTTTTCTGACCCCGAGGCCTTAAAGAAGCTTGAGGCGATCGTCCATCCGCTGGTCTTCCAGGCCATTGATGTCATGGTGCGCCGCGCCTCCCAACCGATTGTGGTGATAGAGGCCATCAAACTTCTGGAAACCGAGCTACGTTTGGCCTGCGATGCCATCTGGGTCATTCATGCGCCCACGGATGTGCAGTTAGAGCGGCTGATGCAGAAACGCCAGATGAGCCGCGAGGAAGCCCTGCAACGCATCCAGGCGCAGTCGCCCCAACAGGAAAAGATTGCGCAGGCCCATGTGGCGATTGAAAACCGTGGCTCTTACGAGGAGCTCTGGAAAGAAGTCAGTCGTCACTGGCAGGCCATTCCGGCGACATCCAGGAAAAGCGGAGCAACCCCGCCGCCTCCTGCGGCAGCGGCCGGGGAACTTACCATCATCCGCGGCCGGCCGCGGGATGCATCCCGAATTGCTGAGGCCATCACCCGACTGAGCGAAGGGCGGCGCCAGGTCTCTGCGGAAGACATCATGGCCGCGTTCGGTGATAAAGCCTTTGTCTTGCTGCAACAGGGCGAGCGAATCGCAGGTATCGCGGGCTGGCAGGTCGAAAATCTGGTCGCTCGCACCACAGACGTATATCTGGAAAAGACCGTAGATGTGCAGAAGGCCCTGGAAATGCTGCTGGGTGAAATTGAGCGCGCCTCGCGCGAATTGCAATGTGAGGCATCGCTGGTGTTCATCAGCCCCTCTCTGGCGCAAAACCTCGCTCTCTGGAAGGGCCTGGGCTATGAGCCACGTCTGCCGGAGACGCTGGGCGTGCAGGCCTGGGAAGAGGCGGCCCTTGAATCTCGCCCCAAGGAGCCGCATGTGATGTTCTTCAAACAGCTCCGTCAGGATCGCGTGCTGCGTCCTATTTAGAAACCGTGTCTACCTTGTTGGACAACATCTTTTTCGTCTTTCAACGTTTGACCTGGACAAGCGTCATTGACATCCTGTTGGTGACGCTTATTTTCTTCTTTATCCTGTACAGCCTGCGCGATACCCAGGCGATGGCCCTGTTGCGCGGCGTCATCATCCTGACCATCCTGCTCGTGCTGCTGACGAGTCTGATCAACCTGCCGGCTTTTTCCTGGCTGGTAAGTAACGCCCTTCCGGCGATGCTGGTTGCCATTCCGGTCGTTTTTGCTCCAGAACTGCGGCGCACCCTGGAGCGCATTGGCCGCGCCGGTGCGCTCCCCATCATCAAGACCTCGGATCAGGAAACGAAATCCACGGAGGAGATGCTGCGCGCCGTGATCAACGCGGCCCAACGTCTTTCTGCTCGCCAGCATGGAGCGTTGATCGTTTTGCAGCGTAACGATAATCTGGAGCACTATATCGAGAGCGGGGTACGATTGGAAGCCCAGGTCACGCCGGAGCTTCTGCTCCAGATCTTCTATCCGAACACGCCTCTCCACGATGGGGCGGTGATCATCGCCAATCACCGCATCGCGGCCGCCGCCTGTGTCATGCCCCTTTCCACCAGCGGCATCCTGGCAACCGACCGACAGATGGGACTGCGTCACCGGGCGGCGCTCGGCATTTCAGAAGCCAGTGATGCAGTGGCTATCGTTGTCTCCGAGGAGACCGGCGCCATTTCGATCACCCATGCGGGGCGCATCTGGCGGCGTCTGGAGCCTGAACGGCTCGAAAATATGCTTTTCACCTTTTTCCAGCATCCAAAATCTGGACAGACTGCAGGATGGGGCTGGCTCCTATGGAAAAAATAGTCGCCAATCTGCGCACCTTCTTGCTGGCACTTAGCCTGGCCGTGGCCGTATGGATTTCAGCCGTCACTTCCACGGATCCAGATGAAGTACGGCTCTATCCATCGCCCTTGCCGCTGGAAGTGGTAGGGTTAGATACCACGCTGGTCAACCTGGAGCCATTGCCCCAGCAGGTGGAGGTGACCCTGCGCGCGCCGCGCTCGGTCTGGCAGGCGCTTCTTGCCTCGCCTCAATCCGTGCGCGCCGTGTTAGACCTTTCGGGATTGAGCGAGGGCACGCATCTCGTGCCGGTGCACATCGAAACCGAGAAGAGGCCGCTACGGGTAGTCTCCATTTCGCCTGCCTCCATCAGGGTCGTCCTGGAGGCGCTGATTTCGCGCCCCATGCAGATCGAAACCATCTTGAACGGTCAGCCAGCCATCGGCTATCAGGCAGGCGACCTCTCCCTGGAAACGACGATGGTCACAATCAGCGGGCCGCGCTCTTTGGTCGAACGGGTGGATAAAGTGCTCCTGGAGGTTAACCTGAGCGGCACACGTGAGAGCATTGATCGCACCCTGCCCCTGAGGGCAGTAGATAAGCAGGGGAACACAGTCGAAAAGGTAAACCTGATCCCGGCCGCGGTCCATGTACGGCTCCCCATTCAGCAAATGGGCGGCTATCGGGATGCCGTGGTGAAAGTGGTGGTGCGCGGCCAGGTTGCGAACGGTTATCATCTGAGCAGCATTTCCGTCTTTCCCCCCGTGGTCACGATATACTCGGAAAATGCGGCCTGGATCAACAATCTGCCCGGCGTCATTGAGACCGAACCGCTGGACCTGAGCGGATTGAAACAAAACCTGAGCCGACGATTGAGCCTGGTGCTGCCAGCGGGCATCTCCGTCATCGGCGAACCGGGGGTGCTGGTCAACGTGAGCATTGAGGCCCTGGAAAGCAGCCTCACCCTCACCGGCCAACCCATCGAGATCACCGGGCTGGCGCCTGGTCTGAGTGCTTCGCTTTCCCCGGCGGCGGTAGACCTGCTGATCGCTGGCCCGATCCCCTTGTTGAACAACCTGCGGCCGCCTCAGGACATCCAGGTCTTTGTTGACCTGACCAACCTGGGAGCAGGCAATTATCAGCTCTCGCCGATCGTCAAAATCCTGGTGGATGGATTACGCGTGGAATCCGTGCTCCCCTCCACGATTCAGGTTATCATCACGCCACAGGTAACGCCAACGCCATGAGCACACGCAAACCCCTCGTTGCACTGGTTGGTCGCCCGAATGTGGGCAAAAGCACCCTTTTCAACCGCCTGATCGGTGAGCAACTGGCCATTGTGGACAGTACACCGGGGACGACGCGGGATCGCCTGATCGGAAGCTGTGAGTGGAACGGGCGCTGGTTTGATGTGGTGGATACCGGCGGCATTGATCCACAGCATGGTGGACAGACTCCCCTTTCGACAGGCTCTGCAGACTATATCGAAGCCATTCGCCGTCAGGCATTGATGGCGGTGGAAAACGCAGACCTGGTGCTCCTGATCACCGATGGCGAGGAGGGGCCAACTCCCGCCGATCACGAAGTCGCCAATCTCCTGCGACGGCATCAACAAAAAAGAGAGGATGGTTCGCTTCACCCGCCGATTTTGCTGGTGGTCAACAAATGTGAAAGCGAAGCGCGCCGTGCGGCAAGCCTGGCCTTCTACGAACTGGGACTGGGAGAGCCATACCCCATCTCGGCCCTGCACGGCACAGGCACCGGTGACCTGCTGGATCAAGTCGTGGCGCTGCTGCCGGCGCCTGAAGAGATTGCAGAAGACGACTCGGTCAAGATCGCTATTGTCGGCAAGCCAAATGTGGGGAAATCCAGCCTGCTGAATCGCCTGCTGGGCGAGGAACGCGTCCTTGTCAGCCCAATCCCCGGCACCACACGGGACGCGGTGGATACCTTCCTGGAATACCAGGGAGTCCCCATCACTTTGATTGATACTGCCGGCATTCGACGCCGAGGGCGCATTGAACCGGGGATCGAAAAATACAGCGTCCTGCGCTCGCTGCGCTCGATTGAACGGGCCGACGTGGCGCTCCTGGTGATAGATGCCACCAGCGGAATCACGGCTCAGGATGCGCATATCGCCGGCTTTATCCTGGACGCCTGGAAATCCTGCGTGGTCGTCGTCAACAAATGGGATGCTATTCGCAAAGAAAGCCAGACGGTGGAAGAGTGGAAACGCCTGATTCGCCAGGAATTGAACTTTATGGATTATGTGCCCATCCTGTTTGTCTCGGCGCGCACCGGGCAGCGGGTGGAACAAATCCTGCCGACTGCGCTTCAGGTCCAGGAGGAGCGTCTGGCGCACATTCCCACCTCGAAGCTCAACCAGATTTTGCAAAAAGCTCAGGATCGCCAGTCGCCTCCCGCGCACGCCGGTCGCCAGTTGAAAATCTTCTATGCCACGCAAGTACGCACCGATCCGCCGACCTTCCTGATTTACGTCAACGATCCCGCCCTGATGCACTTCTCTTACCTGCGTTACCTGGAAAACTGTATTCGGGAAGAATACCACTTTCTGGGGACGCCGATCCGCCTGGTTACCAGGGGGAGACATGAGTAACATATCCCTGGCCCGGCTTGAAATGGAAGAAATCGCCAGGCGCCTGCGGGAGAACACGCCGCGCGCGGTCGCCGACGAAGCGCCACCCACGCCCGAGGTCAAATGTGCGGCGGTGCTGGTGCCGCTTCTCATGGAGGGGGGAGAATGGCATCTCTTGTTCACCCGTCGCACAGACAGGGTGGAAAGCCATAAAGGTCAGGTTTCGTTTCCGGGCGGCGCCTGCGATGTTGGGGAGCAAACTGCGGAGGAAACCGCTCTGCGAGAGGCGCAGGAGGAGATCGGGCTACCGGCTCACAAAGTACGCCTGATAGGGCGGCTGCCTCCCATGGTCACCATCAGCCAGTTCCGGGTGACGCCGGTCGTCGGCGTCCTGGAGTGGCCGCTGGCGCTCAAAGTTTCCACGGTCGAAGTAGCCCGTGTCTTCACCATTCCCCTCACCTGGTTAGCCGATCCAGGCAATCGCTGGGAATTCCACCACCCGCAGCGCGGCAGGCTGGTTGTTTATCATCCGTTCGACGGGGAATTGCTCTGGGGGGCCACCGCTCGCATGACCCTCATGCTCCTGGAATCGCTGCTTAAAAGCTGACAGCCACCCCGAAGGATGGCTGCCAGGGGATGAAATAAGGCATCTATTCTTCTTCCTCTTCTTCCTTCTTGCCGCGTTCGATCACTTCCGGCTCCGCCATCTCTGCAGCGACCTCGGCCTCTTCCTCGGCCTCGGCGGAAGTCGCCACTACGATTAACTCATCTGCATCTTCGAGAATGCGAATCTTGTCCGAAAGCGCCAGGTCGCGGACATAGATGCCATCGCCGATGTTCTTGAGCCGCGAAAGGTCCACCTCAATTCGGTCGGGGAGATCGGCGGGGAAACATTCCACTTCCACCTCTTCCAGGCCGGTCACCAGGACGGCGTTATAGTCCTTGACTGCCGGCGCTGTTCCAACCAGCTCGATGCGCACGGTGGTACGGAGCTTTTCGCTCATTGAAACGGCCAGGAAATCCACATGCAGCAAGCGATTCTTGATGAAATCTCGCTGCTTTTCGCGCACCAGCGCCGGATATTCCTTTCCATCCAGCTCCAATGTCACCAGGCTGGAGGTGGAAAGACGCGCCAGGGTCATCGTCGCCTCGTGCTCATCGAGGAAGATGGGCAACGGATCGAGATGCTTGCCGTAAATAACCGCCGGTAGCAACCCCTTACGGCGCATGGCTTTTACTTTTTTCCCCGTCACGTTACGGGGCATTGCCTTGAGAATTACCTTGTCCATAACCTCTCCTCGGGCGCCTCTCACTCCGCTTCAGGGAGTTACCTTCGCCCTGTTTTTGAGACTCACTCATCCGAAGATGAGTGGCGATTGACTGCTTCAGGTTTTGGGGGCGAAAACCCGCCATAAAACGTAAAGAAGTGCGGCCGCGGCCCCCGCCATCAGACCTGCGATGGCAGCTTCGCGCCGGGAAAGCAAAACCTGTACTTCGCCTTCCACTCGCCCGGCGATCAGCAGTCCCACACGTCCTCCCTGTATCTGAACCTGATTTGCCCGTGCAGCCACAACCTGCCCACCATGGACGGAGAGAGCGTCGGCCTGAGCATAGATCAGGGGAGATGCTTCCAGTGAGGCCTGATCCGCCCGCAGGGAAACAATGACCGATTGCCGCGCTTGCAAGTGCTCAGCCTGAGCCTGCCGAATGGTAGCCTGCTGCAGCTCGGCCTGCGTTGCCTGCACCACATCCACCTGGCTCTGAGAAACATGGACTTTCTCACCGGAGACACGGCTCACAGCGGATTCACGAACCTGTAGCACCTCTGGCTCAGACATGCTCACCTGCCTGACAAAAATCGCGCCTCCCAATGGAGGCAGGCTGATTGTAGTCGGATTGAAAGCATCCGTCAAGGGCAAATCCTCGCCTCTCCAGGCGATGGAGGTTTTTTAATCCGCATTTCCCTCTTCCCTGACATCCTGCTCTGAACCCTGCCGCGGCTGGCGGTTCATTGTCTGCGGGCCGTGGGCGATTCGACTTTCCTGAAAAGTGGAGAGGTCCAGGAGCAGGCTGCCGGCTCTCAGAATGCGACAACGATCCAGATTCCGCAGCGGGGTCAGGAGCGTGAGTTGTTCCCCCTGGATCGCCTGTAACACGCCCAACGCCAGCACAAACCCCTGCGCGTCCTCCAGCGATACCAGTTGAGCAGGCTGAAGGGGGAAAGAGGCAACGATCGCCAGCGAATTTTTATCCAACACCCATCTTTGCGCCTCTCGGAAGTACTCCTGAAATCGTTGGGCGCGGTATTTGCGCCGTTGTTCGGGCGGGCGCGGCTGTACCCGTGGGGACGGCGCGAGGCGCACCGTTCGGATCGAGGAGGCGCGCGCCACCTGAAGCAATGGCTCTAACTCAGTCTCCCGTTGCAAGGCAATCACCATCGAAGGGCGGAGAAGTTCCATCTCGGCCAGTTTGAGCGCCAGTCCTCCCTCATGGGCGCTGACAAAGCCGCAGGTATCATAAACCACGATCTGCGCTCCGTGTTCGCGGGCGGTGCTCACCAGGCGATGAATGCCAACCAGCATTGGAAGCATGTGCCCGCGTGGCGAGGTGGCGCCGAGGAAGCGTCGCCAGATGCGGCCGCGGGGCGGAAAAGCAAGATCGCCGCGCCGATTGATCGCCAGCGAGAGCGTCGTTGGAGGGCCCAAAAGGCTCTGACCGGGATCGCCATCCAGGTAGGCGATACAGGAATACTGGCGACAAAGTTCCTGGTAGATCTGGCGCGCCAGTGTACTCTTGCCGCTATCCGGAGCGCCGATCACCATCAGCAACGAACCGGGTGCAGAAAGGTCAAGCGCATGGAGCGGCGAGAGATCCATAAAATCCCTGGCGAGCTATTTTCCATCGGAAGGCGCTGTTTTTTGCAGGGATGAGGGCAGAATCTTCCGTACCCAAAGCCCGATCATCGCTCCCGTGGCATCAATGAGCACATCCACGGCGGAGGGATGTCGCCCAGGAACGAAAGACTGATGAATTTCGTCGCTGACGGCATACAGCACGGCTGCAAAAAAGGCCAGCAGAAAGACGTTGCAGGGAGAAAAATGGAACCCTTCCCATGAACGGGAAAAGAGCCATGCCAGAATGGCATAGCCCAGCATGTGACCGCCCTTTTTGACGAGCAAATCGTAAAGCCCAAAATCGGGCAATTCGTCGGAGGGTTGAGAAGAAAAGGCGTAGATCACCCCCATCCATAGAAAGGTGAGTAACCAGTTAGAGAGTTTCGTCCAGGCTGACAAGGAATTCCTCCAATGCAGAAAGCGCCCGCTGAACGTAGGCCTGGGCCCGCGCCCGCTTATCCAGGCGTTTTTCGCTTGCCAGGGGTGGAAGGATGCCAAAATTGGCTTTCATGGGCTGGAAATCTTTCAAGGAGGCGTGAGTCACATAGTGACACAGCGCCCCCAGCATGGTTACTGCCGGCAGCGTCACAGGTTGCTGCCCGCGCAGCAGACGCGCGGCGTTCCAGCCGGCCAGCAGACCGGTCGCAATGTTCCCCATGTACCCCTCTACCCCGGTGATCTGCCCGGCAAAGAACAGGTCGGGACGCTGACGCGATTGCAGGGTGGGCAAGAGCAGGCGGGGCGAGGCGATGAAGGTATTTCGATGCATCTGTCCATAGCGCACGAACTCGGCGCGTTCCAGCCCCGGAATCATGCGGAAGACGCGTTGCTGCTCCGAAAATTTCAAATTGGTCTGGAAGCCCACCATGTTGTAGAGATCGCCGATCAGGTTATCCTGGCGAAGCTGGACAACCGCATAGGGACGCTTCCCCGTGCGTGGATCGATCAGTCCGACGGGACGCAAAGGGCCAAAGGCCAGGGCTTCACGCCCCCGTTCGGCCAGGATTTCAATGGGCAAACAACCCTCGAAGAAGCGCTCCACGCCGGCGCGAACCCCCTGGCGGATTTCTTCCTCGAAAGCGCGTAGCTCAATCCGTTCCGCGCTTAAGAGCGCATCCACAAACGCCTCATACTCCTGGCGCGTCATCGGGCAATTGATGTAATCCCCTTCCTCGGCCTCTCCACGCCCGTAGCGCGAGGCGCGGAAGGCGATCTCCATGTTGATGCTCTCCGCGGTGACGATGGGAGAAATGGCATCATAGAAAGAGAGATGCTCCTCCCCTGTCCAGGCAACGATGGCCTGGGTCAGTGCTGGAGAGGTCAAGGGGCCGCTGGCGATGATCGTGGGGAGCGAGGGGATTTCGGTTACTTCCTCGCGAATCACTCGAATCTTCGGGTGCTGCTGAATGCGCTCGGTGACCTTTTGGGCAAAAAGCACCCGATCCACAGCCAGAGCACTGCCGGCGGGCAGGGCGGTTTCTTCGGCACAGGCGAGGAGCATGGAGCCCAGACGGCGCAATTCGTTCTGGAGCAGGCCGGAGGCGCGATCGGGCAGACGCGAGCCCAGGGAGTTGGAGCACACCAGTTCGGCCAGATCGGCGGTCTGATGGGCGCCGGTCATGCGCAGCGGGCGCATTTCGTAGAGATGCACGCGTAAGCCGCGCTGCGCGGCCTGCCAGGCGGCCTCGCTGCCGGCCAATCCACCCCCAATGACGATCAGATCGGGGTTTTCCATCTGGCTACGCATGGGCGGTCAGGGTGTTCAGGCGTTCCAGCTCTTGCGGCGTCAGCGAAACGCTCAAGGATGCCAGATTGTCATATAGCTGCTCCGGCGTGCGGGGGCCGATGATCGGGCTGGTGACCAGCGGCTGGTGCAGCAACCAGGCCAGGGCGATCTGAGAGAGCGAGGCTTCCTTCTCTTCCGCCATTTTATCCATCTCTTCCAGAAGCCTCCAGTTCTCCTCGGTGAAGTACTTGCGCACTCCCTCCGCACGTGCACTGGAGACGTGAAGGCCGGGGCGATATTTTCCGCTCAGGAAACCACCCGCCAGCGGACTGTATGGGATGACGCCGAGGTGATATTCCTGACAGACCTGGGCGAGCTCCCCTTCAAACTCTCTGCGATGGACGAGATTGTAGTGGGGTTGCAGGCTCTCAAAGCGTGGCAGATGATGTTTCCTGGAGGTCTCAAGCGCATCCCGTAGCGCCTCGGCTTTGTAATTCGAGCATCCGATATAGCGCACTTTCCCCTGGCGGATTAAATCTTCAAAGGCGCGCAGCGTTTCTTCGATGGGAACGTTGGGGTCTGGCCAGTGGGTCTGATACAGGTCAATATAATCGGTTTGCAGGCGACGGAGCGAGGCCTCGGCCGCCTTCAGGATGTAGCCGCGAGAAAGCCCCTGGTCCAGGGGGCCTTCTCCCATCTGTCCGCGCACTTTGGTCGCCAGGATGAGCCTGTCGCGCGGGATGCCGCTCTGGCGCCACCAGCGCCCGATGATGGTCTCCGCCTCGCCGCCCTGATGGCCGGGCACCCAGCGGGAATAAATATCTGCGGTATCCATGAAGTTGATGCCGGCATCGAACGCCAGAGAGAGGATGTGGAACGAAGTCGGCTCATCGGCTGTCCATCCAAGCTGCATTGTCCCCAGACACAAACGGGAAACCTGCAGCGATGTCTGCCCGAGTTGGCGATATTCCATCATAGCGACTCCCATTTCACGGTGAAAGAGATGCCCCGTTTGCGGATTTCTTCCATGACCTGGCTGGCGGGGACAGCCTGTTCCATCCGATGTGCGCCGGGTGGAATCACTTTGCGCGCCTGAAAGCCCATCATCAGCGCGCAATGCCAGCCGGTCAGGCGTTCCATGGCGGTAAAGCCTGTGGCCTCATCATAGCGGTCTATCAGGTCTACGGTGACCTTTTTCATCTGCCCATCTTTCCATCCAATCCCAACCGCGCGCATGATACAAATATCTTTCATGCCGGGAGGCGCCTTGATCTGCGGTTCCAGCAGCGCGTGATAAACCTGGCGGGGAATCACGCGCTGACCATTGACCTCCAGCGGTTCTTCGGAGAAAAGGCCAAGACGCTTGTAGGCCTCAAAGGTGTGGAAGTGACCGGGATAACGAAGCACTTTGTTCTCATAGCGGCGCAATCGCCCCAGGTGGGTATAGGGCGTGGTGGACATGCTGCCAGAGATGACGAAGGCCTCCAGGGTGCCCAGCGGTGGGAAGTCAATGTACTCCAGCTCCGTGAACGTGGGCACTTTGACGATCTTTCCATCGCGGATGAACGTGGCCTCGCCATCGTATTCGTTGGTCAGGCCGTTGATGTGGAACGTACACTGATAGTTCCACGGTGGGACAGGCTCTTGTGGCAGACCGGCATCATAGAGATAGACCTCCTGCGGCTCGTCCAGGAGTTCCATGACGTAACACCCCATGTGATTGATCAGCCCTGGGCCCATGCCGCAATCGGGGACGATGCTCACGCCGGCAGCCCTGGCTTCGGCATCCAGGCGTAACTGCTCCCAGACGACATCGGTATTGCCCCCCATATCGTTCAGGCTGCTTCCTGCCTCAATGCAGGCGCGGGTGATCCCGACGTTGTAGTAGTAAGGGACGGCACTCAAAGCGACGTCGGCGCCGCGCAGGATGGGTAGCAGTTGCTGGGGATCGGAGGCATCTACCTGCGTCGCTGAAGCCACGCCGCGCCCGATCAGGCGATTCACCCGATCCGCGGCCTTTTGGGCCGCTTCCAGGCTGGCATCTGCCATGAGGATATGCTCCGCCTCCCCGAAGCGTGCCAGATCGTAAGCGGCGGAGGTACCCTGTCGTCCAGAACCGATGATCACGTAGCGATAGCCCATTGTGTTTCTCCTTCCAGACGGAATGATACTCAAGTGTACAGTCAGCACGGGGGAAGTGTCAAGTTTTGAGAAGGCGCGCCAGGGAACAGGTGAGCGCGCTCTGCCTCGGGCAGGGAGTGAGCTTCAGGCGCGCGGCGCGGCCACAGGTCGCAGGATGATTGCGTGCCGGATGGCAACACCCCTATCCCCAAAAACAGGCTTGCTCGCGAGGGGGCG